>JBIOUO010000192.1:0-13760 GCA_044867195.1 Ilumatobacteraceae bacterium | reverse complement strand
GAGGAGGTGCCCGACGAGCACATCGTCAAGGGCTACGAGGTCTCCAAGGGCCGTTACGTCCTCGTCGATCCGGACGAGCTCGAGCCGTTCATCCCGGCGGCGACCAAGACGATCGAGCTGGAGGAGTTCGTCGACCTCGCCGACATCGACCCGGTGTACTTCGAGACCGCGTACTACCTCGCCCCGGACGCCAACCCCAAGCCGTACGTGCTGCTGGCCCGGGCGATGGAGGAGTCCGGCAAGGTCGCCATCGGCCGCTTCGTGATGCGCAACAAGCAGTACACCACGGCGATCCGGGCCACCGAGGGCCGGCTCGTGATGTCGACCCTGGCCTACGCCGACGAGGTCATCACGCCGGACTCGATCGACGAGCTGGGCGGCCTCGACGGCGTCGACGTCTCGCCGCGGGAGGTGCAGATGGCGGAAGCCCTCGTCGACTCGCTGAGCGACGAGTTCCAGCCCGAGAAGTACCACGACGACTACCGTGAGCAGGTGCTCGAGCTGATCGCCAAGAAGGCCGCCGGCGAGGAGTTCGAGCTCCCGGAGGTGACGGCCGAGAAGCCGAAGATCGTCGACCTGATGGCCGCACTGGAGGCGAGCGTCGAGGCGGCGAAGTCGGCCCGCACCCGCCACCCGACGGCGAAGCCCAAGGCGAAGGCGAAGAAGTCCGCCTGAGTCCATAGCCTCCTCACGTCGTGGCGCCCAAGCGGACGGCGGTCACCGTCGACATCGACGGTCACGAGCTCCAGCTGTCGAACCTCGACAAGGTCCTCTACCCCTCGGGGTTCACGAAGGGCGAGGTGATCGACTACTACGCGCGCGTCGCGCCGGTCGCGCTCCCGCACCTGCGGGGCCGGGCGCTGACGTTTCGGCGCTTCCCGAACGGCACCGACGCCCAGGGATTCTTCGAGAAGCGCTGCCCCGACCACCGCCCGGCCTGGGTGGCCGTCGCGCTCGGTCCGGGTGATCGGCGCGGCGGCATCGAGTACTGCCGCCTCGACCACCCCGCCGCGCTGGTCTGGGCGGCCAACATGGCGGCGATTGAGCTGCACGCGCCGATGGCGCTGGCCGACGACATCGAGACGCCGCGGGCGGTCGTGTTCGACTTCGATCCCGGCCCGGGCACGGACCTTCACGATTGCTGCGCGATCGCGCTTCGCGTGCGCGACATCCTCGCCGCTGTCGGTCTCGAGGGGTGGTGCAAGACGTCGGGGTCGAAAGGGCTCCAGCTGTACGTCCCCGTCAACGTGCCAGGGATCACGCACGAGGGTGCCGCCCACTTCGCCCTCGCCGTTGGCCAGGTGCTCGAGAAGCAGCTCCCCAAGCAGGTCACGACCGTCATGGCGAAGGCGGTACGGCCGGGGAAGATCTTCGTCGACTGGAGCCAGAACGCGCACCACAAGACGACGATCGCCCCCTACTCGCTGCGGGCGCGGCCCGAGCCGACGGTGTCGACGCCCCTCGTCTGGGGGGAGGTCGAGTCGTGCGCCGGAGGCGAGCTGGACCTGGTGTTCGAGCCCGCCGACGTCCTGGCCCGCGCCGCCGAGCATGGCGACCCGTTCGAGCCGGTGCTCACGCTGGAGCAGCAGATTCCGGGGTGAGATCGGTTGTGATCCCGAGGATCCGCGGGAGGGGCCGCGATCATGGCCGGATGGACGGCTGGAGACCGCGGACTGGGTTGCGCGTCGCCGCGCTCGGCCTCGTGCTCGCAGCTTGCTCGGCTGCGCACGCCGCGCCGATGGCCACGATGCCACCACCGCCGTCGACCGCAGCCCCGCGGCGAGCGACGGTCGTACTGCCCGACGACGAGGCGCCCGTGGAAGCCGCAACCGGTATCCCGGAGTCGACCCTGGCGCCGTCGACCCTGCCGCCGTCGACGATCGCGCCGGCGGCCTGGGCGACGTTCGACGAGGCGCTGGCGAACCGGCTGATCGGCGGCGGCGACTACGCCGCAGGTGTCGCCGTCGCCGTGCGCGGCGAGATCGTCCACGCCGCCGACTTCGGCTACCGAGTCCCGCCGCCCTCACCGCCGTCCACAGTCCCGGGCACGGTCAGCGTCGCGCCCGCCACGACGGCGGCGCCAACGGCGCCCAGTGCGGCGCCCGAGGCGATCGAGACGGGCGACCGCTTCCGCATCGCCAGCATCAGCAAGGTGATCACGGCGATCGTCGTGCTGCAGCTCGTCGAGGGTGGCCAGCTCGGGCTCGACGATCCAGTCGGCGGCCGGCTCGCCGAGCTGGTCGGTGCCACCGTGACGGACCCTGCCGTAGCGGGTATCACCGTGCGCCAACTGCTGTCGCACACGTCGGGCTTCCCCGAGTACGAGAGCACGTTCTTCCGCGGCCACGTCGACTCGTGCCCGGCCGCCGGGCAGGTCGGTCTGTCCCGCTCGCTCCTCGCCCCGCCGGGCACCCGCTACATCTACTCCAACCTCAACTTCTGCCTGCTCGGCCTGCTCGTCGAGCAGGTGGCCGGACGCCCGTACGAGGCGGTGGTCACCGACCGCCTCCTCGCGCCGCTCGGGATCGAGGGCATGCGGCTGGCGACGACCTACGACACCGACCCCGCGGCGGTCGTCCACCCGTCGGCGCCGGCGCGCAACTACATGGAGGTGCTCGGCGCGGCCGGGTCGTGGGTCGGCACCCCGTCGGACATCGTGCGCATCGTCGCCTCGCTGGACACCGCCGACCCCGGGTTCCACCCGCTCTCGCAGGCGATGGTCGACCTGATGCGCGCTCCCGTGTCCCTCACCGCGCCGGCAGAGCCCGGCCGTGGCTACGGGCTCGGGATGATGGTGTTCGGCGACGGCACGTTCGGGCACACCGGGACGGTCGAGAACACCCACGCCATGGTCCTCGATCGGTCCGACGGCGTGACGTGGTCGGTGCTCGTCAGCGGCGAGTACCCGTGGACGACGCTTGACCTGCGCCGCATCTTCGACCGCTCGCTCGCCGACGCCGGCATCGCCCTGCCCTAGGTGTTCCACGGCGCGTCGTATCGCCCGACGCGACCGACCGTGCCCGCGAACTGGGCGGGAATCGTCCCAAGTGGGCTTCTGGGCGGGAATCGTCTCGGATTCCGGGACGATTCCCGCCCAGATACAAGTCCCGCCCCCGCCATCACCTAGCGGCGGCGGCGAGCTCGGGAGGTGAGGCGAGCAGCTTGGCTGCGAGCCGAGCTGGGTTGTGTTGTCCGTTCGTGAGGTGGGCGAGCGTCGCTGCGTAGCGGCGGCGGCGAGCTCGGGAGGTGAGGCGAGCAGCTTGGCTGCGAGCCGAGCCCGAGCGACTAGTTCACCTGACGCGCGCGGCCCTCCCAGAACGGGGCGCGGAGCTTGAACTTCTGCAGCTTGCCGGTGGCGGTGCGATCGAGCACCTCGCGGAACTCGACGCGCTTGGGGCACTTGTAACCGGCCAGTTTCTGGCGCGTCCAGGCGATCACCTCGTCGGCGGTCAGCGTGCTGCCCTCGGTCTTGACGACGAGGGCGGTGACCAGCTCACCCCACTTCTCGTCGGGCACGCCGATAACGGCGACCTCGGTGACGTCGGGGTGCTGGAAGATGGCGTCTTCGACCTCGATCGACGACACGTTCTCGCCCCCGGAGATGATCACGTCCTTCTTGCGGTCGGAGATCGTGAGGTAGCCGAACTCGTCGATCGAGCCGCCGTCGCCGGTGCGGAACCATCCGTCGCGGATCGCCTCGGCCGTCGCCTCCGGCTGCTCCCAGTAGCCGCCCATCACGACGTTGGTGCGGGCGAGCACCTCGCCGCTGTCGTCGACGGTGATCTGGCAGCCGATCGCCGGGGCGCCGGCACGGTTGAGCTTGACCGCCCGCTCGGCCGGGGAGAGGTCGTCGAACTCGGCGCGCGGGCGGTTGATCGTCAGCAGCGGCGACGTCTCGGTGAGACCGTAGATCTGGTTGAACTGCCACCCGAGCTCGGTCTCCACGCGCTCGATCGTGCGCGTCGGGGGCGGGGCGCCGGCGACGACGATACGGACACGCTCCCGGCCGGGCACGTCACCGTCCCACTGGGCGGCGGCGTCGAGAATGGCGTTGACGACGGCCGGAGCGCCGCACATCAGCGTCACGCCATGGTGCTCGACGCGGCGCAGGATCTCGGCCCCGTCGACCTTGCGCAGGATGATGTGCTGACCGCCCATCCCAGTGACGGCGTAGAGCATCCCCCAACCGTTGCAGTGGAACTGGGGGAGCGTGTGCAGGTACACGTCACGGTCGGACACGCCCATGTGCCACCCGAACGTGGTGGCGTTGATCCAGACGTTGCGGTGGGTCAGCTGCACGCCCTTGGGGCGGGCGGTGGTCCCCGACGTGTAGTTGATCGTCGCCGTGGCGTCCTCATCGCCCGCCCACGGCTCGGGGTCGACGCCGAAGCGCAGCAGCTCGTCGTCGGCCTCGGCGCCGATGACGAGCGTGCGCTCGCACTCGACCGCCTTCATCGCCGGTTCCAGCTCGGGGTCGACCAGCAGCAGCCGGGAGCCCGAGTGGCCGACGATGTAGTCGACCTCGTCGGCGACGAGGCGGAAGTTGATCGGCACGAGGATGCGCCCCGAGCCCGACACGCCGAACAGGGCGGTCAGCAGCCGGGCCGAGTTGTGGCTGACCATCGCGACGCGCTCGCCGACGCCGATGCCGGCGGCGTCGAGGCCGGCGGCGAGCGCTCGGGCGCGCTCGGCGAGCTGGCGGTAGGAGAGCGATCCCCACGACGTCGCCGGCTGGTCCGGTTCGTCGACGACCGCGGTGCGTTCGGGGTACAGCAGCTCGGCGCGAGCGATGAAGTCGTTGACGGTGAGCGGGACCTTCATGTCGTTGCTCCTTCGACGGCCGGGGCGACCAGCGGCCACGGGTGGTTGCGTTCGACGAGCCATGCCAACTCGAGCAGCAGCGGCTCGGTGAAGTGGCGCCCGACCACTTGCAGCCCGACCGGCAGGCCGTCGACGGTGCCGGCCGGGATGGAGATCGCCGGGTTGCCGTGGAGGTTGGCGGGGAACGTCAGCTTGCCGTTGTTGCCCGCCGTGTCGACGACGCCACCGAACGTCGACGGCAGCGGGCCGTCGGCGTCGAACGCGACGTCGGGGTTCGAGGCCGTGATCACGAGGTCGACGCCGTCGACGGGATCGAAGATCTGGGCCAACGCCTCGTTGACCTCCATCCGCCGCCGCTCGATTCGAGCGTGGCTGGAGGCGTCGTAGGCGTCGCCGGCGCGGCGGAGGCCGGCTCGGATCTCGGGCGTCAAGTCGTCGGCGCAGGCCGGCCAGCGATCGCCGAGCTCGGCGGCGATGCCGAGCATCCCGGTCACTGACCACGCCCTGCCCATCCGTGGCAGTCCGGTGTCGACACCATCGACGCGCACGAGGCCGGCAGCGGCGATCAGCTCGTCGGCGGCCACGCTGAGCAGCTCCCACATCGCGGGCGAGATGACAGCACCGCCCCAGTCCTCGACCACCGCGACGCGCATACCGGCGAGACGGTCGGTCAGCGTGCCGAGACCAGCCTCCCAGCCCTCGACCCGAGGCAGGCTGAGCGGATCGCGCGGGTCGTGGCCGTTGGCGACGTCGAACCAGCGGGCGGTGTCGCGAACCGAGCGCGCCAGGCAACCGACGACGACGGTGAGGTTCCCGTACAGCGCGTGCGGTGACCGCGGCACCCGGCCAAACGTTGCCTTCAGACCGAGCAGCCCGCAGAATCCGGCCGGTATGCGGATGGAGCCGCCCCCGTCACCGCCGGTGGCCAGCGTCACCAGACCACCGGCGACAGCGGCCGCCGACCCGCCCGACGATCCGCCCGGCGTGCGGCCGTGCTGCCATGGGTTGTGGGTCGTGCCGTGGAGGATCGTGCGCGTGACGTTGACGCCGCCGAACTCCGATGCTGTGGTCTGGCCGGCGAGGACGGCGCCGCCGAGGTCGCGGATCCGCCCGGCGTGGGTCGACGTGGCGCTGGCGATCTCCCCGTCCAGCGGCACCGAGGCGTGGTTGTACGGCCACCCGGCCACCTCGTCGAGCTCCTTGACGCCGATCGGCACGCCGCCGAACGGCTGCGAGACGTCGGCCACCCCGGCGGCGAGCGTGGCATGTTCGCGGTCGAGGTAGCTGAACGCGTTGAGGTCGCTGGCGTCGATCGCCGCGTAGACCGCTTCCAGCTCCTCGGCCGGTGATCGCTCGCCGCGGCGGAAGGCGTCGACGAGCGAGCACGCATCCCCGCCCCACGGAGCATCAGCCATCGCCCGGAACGTAGTCGGCGCACCGCCTGCAGGCGACGCCGGCGGATCCCGCCAGGAGCGGGCGAGCGCCCGTGGGGCTGGGGTCAGCGACCACCCCGCGGCGGTGGTGCGTACCATCGCCCGGCGATGGACACCCGCACGTTCCTCGGCCTGGAGCCCACACACAACCGGTTCCGCTGGAAGCTCCCCGTCACGGCCGGGATCTGCACGGGCGGCGACTTCATGTTCGGCGGGGCCGGGCTCGGAGCGGCGATTGCCGCGCTCGAGGCGACGTCGGGGCGGGAGACGATCTGGGCGACAGCGCAGTACCTCTCGTTCGCCCGTCCCGGCGAGTACGTGGACGTCGACGTCAGGCTGGCGGTCGAAGGGCACCAGATGACCCAGGGCCGTGCGGTCTGCCATGTCGCCGACCGCGAGATCCTCACCGTCAACGCCGCCCTTGGTCACCGCGACTTCGCCCACGACGGGCAGTGGGAGAACATGCCGCGCGACGTCTCCCCGCCGGACCAATGCCCGGACCGCGTCCATCGCATCGACCCGGGCGAGACGGTCCACTCCCGCGTCATCCAGCGCGTTGCCAAGGGCCGCGACCTCGACGCCCTCGACGGCACGCGCGGTGACGGCCGCACGATCCTGTGGGCACGCATCCCCGAGGTTCTCGACGGCGTCGACGGCGCCGCGCTCGCCGTGCTCGGCGACTTCGTGCCCACCGGCATCGGGCAGGCGCTCGGCATCCATGGTGGCGGCAACAGCCTCGACAACACGCTGCGCCTCGTGAAGCTGGTGCCGACCGAGTGGGTGTTGCTGGACATCCACGTCCACGCCGTCCAACGCGGGTTCGGCCACGGGCTCGTGCACATGTTCGCCGAGGACGGAACTCTGCTGGCGACCGCCAGCCAGAGCTGCATCGTTCGCTTCTGGCAGCCACCGCCCGAGCGACGGGACACTGCAGCCCACGCTGGCGAGCCGGCTGCAACCGATGTCGGTTAGCCGGTGGCAGCCCACGCTGGCGAGCCGGCCGCTGCTGAGCCTTCGGGCCGAGCATCTCCCGCGCCACCGACCGGCTGGCACCGCCCACGACCCCCGGCCCGGACGCCTTGGGTTGGCCGAGCCGGGCTCGGTGATCGGCTAGACACCACGCGATGACGCTCCCCGTTCGACCCGGCATGACCGTGCCGCTGCCCGGCCCGCTCCACACGCACCGCGACCGGCTGATCGAGCTGGCCGACCTCGGCTACACCGACATCTGGTCGGCCGAAGCCGACGGGGCCGACGCCTTCACGCCGCTGGCGCTCGCCGCCGCCTGGGAGCCGCGCCTGCGGCTCGGCACGGCGATCGTGCCGGCCTACACCCGGTCGCCGGCGTGCCTGGCGCAGTGCGTCGCCTCGCTCGCCGACGCCGCCCCTGGCCGCTTCGCCATTGGCATCGGCTCGTCGAGCAACGTCATCGTCGAGCGCTGGAACGGCGTCCCGTTCGTCGAGCCGTACAAGAAGGTGCGCGACGTGGTGCGCTTCCTGCGCGACGCGCTGAGCGGCGAGAAGGTCGCCACGACCTACGACACGTTCGAGGTGCAGGGATTCCGGCTCGGCATCCGCCCCGAGCAGGCACCCCCGATCCTCGTCGCCGCCCTGCGCGAGGGCATGCTGCGGCTCGCCGGCCGCGAAGCCGACGGCGTGATCATCAACTGGTTGTCGGCCACCGACGTGCAGACGGTGACGAGCGTCGTCAAGCAGGCGGCCGGCGGAGCCGACCGCGAAGTTGTGGCCCGCATCTTCGTGTGCCCGAGCGAGAACGACGAGGTCGTCCGGGCAGGCGCAAGGTTTGCCATCGCCGCGTATCTCAACGTGCCCGTATACGCCGAGTTCCATCGCTGGCTTGGCCGCAGCGAGCAACTCCAGCCGATGTGGGACGCCTGGGGCGCCGGGGAGCGCAAGGCGGCCGTGGCCGCCATCCCCGACGACGTCGTCGATGACCTGATCGTGCATGGGTCGCCGGAGCACTGCCGGGCGCGCATCCGGCAGTACTTCGACAACGGCGTGACGACCAGCAGCCTCGCCGTGATGGGGTTGGATCCCGAGGTGTCGTTCTGGGACGCCGCCCGGGCCCTGGCGCCAACTCAGGCCTGAGCGTCGTCGATGAGTGTGATGTGGCCGGCGCACAGCCGGCGAGTCGCCTGCCGGCCGACCGGACGACTCGGCGACCGGCCGGCAGAGTGATGAATGGGGCCGGCGCGCAGCCGGCGAGCGGGCGTGGAGAGATCAGGCAATCGAGCCGTCATGCCGCTGGGCGGCGAGTGTCGCGGGTGGGGGGCGGAGCGTCCGGTCGCTGGTCCAACTGGGCACGGATGGCGGCGATGTGGCGCAGACCGCGGCGCCGCGTCGCCTCGTCGAGACGGAAGCGAAGCGGCACCGTCGGCACGGGCAGCAGCGTGAGCTGCTCGGGCGGCTCGGGGATGGTGCGCTCGGTCATGGGATCATCATGAACGAGGGGTGTCAGCGCGAGAAAAGGTGCGCTGAGCAGGACGTTCTCGATTACATCGATGGGCTCGGGAGGCCGAAGCGAGTCCGGATGTCGGCTTGGATCTCGGGGACCGGTCGGGTGGCGTCGAACGAGGCGACGAACTCCTTGCGCTCGAACAGGGCGAGCACGGGCGCCGTCTTGGCGTGGTAGTCGCGCAGCCGTGCGGCCAGCGCCTCCGGTTGGTCGTCCTCACGCGTCAGGAGCGGTGAGCGGCAGACGTCGCACACGTCGGGAACCTTCGGACGGTGGGCGAGCAGATTCCAGTCCAGGCCGCAGCCCGAGCACAGGCGTCGCGACAGGACCCGCTCGTGGACGATCTCGTCGGGCAGCTCGAGGTTGATCACACCGTCGATGTCGTAGCTCTCGAGGAAGAACTCGGCCTGGCGGGCGTTGCGCGGGAACCCATCGACGATGAACCCGTAGTTCCAGTCGTGGGTCGCCAAACGCTCGCGGACAACCGACTCGACGAGCTGGTCGTCGACGAGGTTGCCTTCGGCCACGGTCCGGCGGACCTGGGCCCCGAGCTTGGTGTGATTCTGGACGTGCCAGCGGAAGATGTCGCCGACGCTGATGTGGACGAGGTCGAGCTCGGAGGACAGCAGCTCGGCCTGGGTGCCCTTGCCGCTGCCCTGGACGCCCATGATGACGTACTTGCGCACGGGCGCAGCCTCGCAGACCTCACCACATGTGTTGGGCGGTGCGGACCTGGTGACCGCCGCCCGCCGCTCAAACAGTCGTCACGAGATGCCCTTGCGCTGCCGGCCGAGCGCCCGCTCGACCTCCCGCCGGGAGTCCCGCTCGGCGATGGCCTGGCGACGATCGGCCTTCTGGCGCCCCTTCCCCAGCCCGAGCTCGACCTTCGCTCGCCCGTCACGGAAGTACAGCCGCAGCGGCACGAGGGCGAGGCGCTCCTGCGCGATCCGTGCCCGCAGGCGATCGATCTCGGCGCGGTGCAGCAGGAGCTTGCGGCGGCGGTCCGGATCATGGGCGCCGACCCCGTTGGCGAACTGGTAGGGGGCGATGTGCACGCCTTCCAGCCACAGCTCGTCGCCCGCGATCCGGGCATAGGCGTCGGCGAGTTGCACCTGGCCCAGCCGGAGGCTCTTGACCTCACTGCCCTGCAGCACGAGCCCGGCCTCGAACGTGTCGAGTACGGCGTAATGGTGGCGGGCGCGCCGGTTCATGGCGATCGTCTGCGTTCCGTCGCGGGTCGCGGTGCGCCTGCTCATCGGGCTGGCCAGGGTAGCGGCGCGTCGATCATTGGGGGGACGCCGGCGGCGGGTGCACGGCTACCGTGCGGCCGTGCTCGAGCTGCACCGCGAGACACTCGACGAGATCGTCGCGCTGGGCGTCGAGGAGTACCCGTACGAGGCGTGTGGGCTGATCGCCGCCCCGGCGGGCAGCGCCAGGGTGACGCGGTTCTACCGCTGCCGCAACGCAGCTGGCTCGGCGCGGGTCTACACGCTCGACCCGCGCGACCACCTGCACGCCGAGCGTGATGCGGAGGACCAGGGGTGGGAGATCGTCGGCGTCGTGCACAGCCACACCCACACGGAGGCCTATCCGAGCCCCACCGACGTGGCCCAGGCACCGGATCCCGGCTGGCACTACGCCATCGTCAGCCTGCGCGACGACGCCCATCCGACATTGCGCAGCTTCCGGATCATCGACGGCGAGGTCACCGAGGAAGCGGTGGTGGTCTCGTGAGCTGATCGCCGTCGGGATGCGTCGCGCCCATCGGGGACGGTAGATTGTTGACCAACTTCATCGGTGTTGTCCGGAATTGACCGGCCGCCACCGGGACCGACAGACCAGATGCTCACGATCACCGCCGTCCACGAAAGCGTGCTCGACCTCATCGGTCGTACGCCGCTCGTCGACGTCTCCGTGCTGTCGCCCAACCCCGACGTTCGGATCCTGGCCAAGCTGGAGAGCCAGAACCCATTCGGCTCGGTGAAGGACCGCATCGCCAAGGCGATGATCGAGGACGCCGAGAAGCACGGCCGCCTGCTCCCCGGCCAGACGATCGTCGAGCCCTCGTCGGGGAACACCGGCATCGCGCTCGCCGCGATCGCCCGGATCAAGGGCTACCCGATCAAGATCCTGCTGCCCGAGAACGTGTCAACCGAGCGCCGCCAGATGCTCGAAGTGTTCGGCGCCGAGATCATCCTCACTCCTGGAGCCGAGGGGTCCAACGGCGCCGTCAAGCGAGCCAACGCGCTCGCTGCCGAGCATCCGGAGTGGTGCTTCCTCTACCAGTACGGCAACGACGCCAACCCGCGTGCCCACTACGAGGGGACAGGGCCCGAGATCTGGGAGGACTGCCCGGAGATCACCCACTTCGTCGCCGGCCTGGGCACCAGCGGCACGCTGATGGGCACCGGTCGCTTCCTCAAGGAGCAGAACCCGGCGATCAAGATCATCGCCGTCGAGCCTCCGCTCGGTGAACGGGTCGAGGGGCTGCGCAACCTCGACGAGGGGTACATCCCGCCGGTGTTCGAGGAGTGGTCCGGCGCCGACCTGCTGGACCGCAAGCGCGTCGTGCGACCCCGCGAATCGATCGAATGGACGCGCCGCCTCGTCGGGA
Source organism: Ilumatobacteraceae bacterium (assembly GCA_044867195.1). Classification (GTDB taxonomy): domain Bacteria; phylum Actinomycetota; class Acidimicrobiia; order Acidimicrobiales; family Ilumatobacteraceae; genus JALZMG01. The sequence continues at coordinate 2,417 of JBIOUO010000192.1, read as the reverse complement.
TCGGCGTGTTCGCCGGCCTCTCCGCCGGCGCCGCGCTCGCTGGAGCGGTGAAGGTGGCCGGCGAGATCGACCGCGGGGCGATCGTGTTCGTCGTCAGCGACGGCGGGTGGAAGTACCTCTCGACCGGTGTCTACACCGGCGACTTGGATGCCGCCGAAGCAGCCGCCGAGTCGGTCATCTACTTCTGAGGGCCTCACTCGCTGCGCTCGCTCGGCTGCGGCTCGTCGCTGGCGCTTCCCTCGCCGCCTGAGCTCTCACCGGCGCTGCGGTCGGGGGCCGAAGCGGTCGCCGCGCTCGCTCGGTTGCGGCCCGTCCCTGGTGCTTCCGGGGAGGGGTACGCTGCGGCCGCTGCGACGTCGGGGGGCGTCGCGCGAGTGATCCGAACCTCATTTCCATGCGGGGGAAGCAATGCGTCGATCGGTTGTGATTCCAGTGGTCGCGGCGGTCGTCGCTGCTCTGTGCGCGGGAGCCACGACCGCGTCTGCCACGCCGAGCGGGGGCACCGATGCGGATCAGCTCGACGCCTATACCGCAGTGGTCCAGGCCGCCCAGCTCGCCACGATCGCCGAGCAGGGCATCGAGGTGAGCGGCCAGCGACTGGTCGCCAACCGCGTCGAGCTGGACATGGTTCTCGACCATGCCCAGGCCGAACGGCTACGGCGCCAGGGAGTCGAGCTGCAGCTGACCCGGGTCAAGGGTGGCAAGACGGTCAGGGAGCTCGCCGCCGAGCAGGCCGCCAACGGCTTCACCGTCTGGCGCTCGTACGACGAGCCCGGAGGCATCCGCGACCAGCTCTACGCCGCGGCGCGCACCAACCCCCAGCTGGTGAAGCTCGAGGTGCTCGGTCACACCGGCCAGGGTCGCGAGATCATCGCCGTCAAGCTGACCCAGGGCGCTCGCGGCACACCGGACGGCACGCGCCCGGCCGTCCTGTTCAGCGCCACCCAGCACGCCCGTGAATGGATCGCCACCGAGGTCAACCGGCGGCTGATGAACTACTACATCGAGGGGTGGCGGGCCAACGACCGTGGCGTCCGCAAGCTGCTGCAGGCGACCGAGCTGTGGTTCATCCTCGTGGCCAACCCCGACGGCTACCAGTACACGTTCGACCACGAGCGGCTGTGGCGCAAGAACCTGCGCGACAACAACGGAGACGGACAGACCCAGGTCGGCGACGGCGTCGACCCCAACCGCAACTTCCCCAGCCACTGGGGCTACGACGAGGAGGGGTCGTCGTCCATCCAGTCCAGCGACACCTACCGGGGCCCGGCGCCGATGTCGGAGCCCGAGACCCAGGCGATGGTCGGCCTGCTCGACCGGATCGGGTTCGCGTTCCAGGTCAACTACCACTCCAACGGTCAGTGGCTGCTCTACGCCGAGGGCTGGCAGACCAGCACCCCGACCGCGGACGATCCGATCTACTACGCCATGTCCGGCAACCTGGACGACCCGGCGATCGACGAGTTCCACCCGGGCTTGAGCTCGGACGTCCTCTACGTCACCAACGGTGAGACCACCGACTACGCGCACGCCACGACCGGCACGCTGGCGTGGACGCCGGAGCTCTCCGAGGGATGCGACGGATGTGGCTTCGTCTTCCCCGACGACGAGGCGTTGGTGCAGGCCGAGTTCGAGCGCAACCTGCCGTTCGCCAGGTCGGTGGCCGACTCGGCGGTCGACCCCGCCAACCCGAAGACGGTCACCGGGATCGCGACCAAGCCGTTCTACGTCAACAGCGACGACCCCTACAAGCGCAGCAACCCGGGCGTCCAGCTCAGCTTCGCCAAGTCATACGGCGACCCGCAGCCGGTCGCCGTGCTCGCCAAGCGGAGCCTCGGGGCCGTCACGGTGAGATTCCGCATCAACGGCGGCGCGGTGCAGTCGGCACCCACGTCCGAGTGGGCCGGCGGGTCGACGTACGACCCGGCGTCTGTCTACTACCACCAGATGCGAGGCGTGGTGACCGGCACCGACCCCGGCGACTCGGTCGAGGTCTGGTTCGAGGGTGGTGGCCAGCGGAGTGACTCGTTCACGAACCAGGCCGTATCCGAGAGCGGCAACCGCGTGCTCGTCGTGGCGGCCGAGGACTACACCGGCGCCTCGCCGGTGCAGGCGTCAGGCCCGCACTACGTCGACGAGTACACCGACGCCCTCGCCGCCAACGGTGTGCAGGCCGACGTCTACGACATCGACGCCGCCGGGCGGATCGCCCCGGACGCCCTCGGAGTGCTCAGCCACTACGACGCGGTCATCTGGGAGACGGGCGACGACCTGGTGACCCGCACCGCCGGACGGGCCGGGGGCAACGCCGACCGGCTGGCACTCGACGAGCTGCTCGAGTTCCGCTCGTACATCAACGAGGGCGGCAAGGTGCTCCTCGCAGGCGACTCCGCCGGCCAGCAGTACACCAACGCCGC
>JBIOUO010000191.1:0-2847 GCA_044867195.1 Ilumatobacteraceae bacterium | reverse complement strand
CGGGCGAAGTCGAAGCCGCCGTGGACGCACAGCAGCGGTGGGGCGTCTGGGTCGCCCCACTCGTAGGTGGCGAGCGCGATGCCGTTGGCGTCGAGGCGGTACTGCCGGTCGGGGGCCTGGGCATCGGAATAGGTCACGTCGGCGGGCACACGCTGACGATAAGTGGGGTTCGGCTCGCAGCAAAGCTGCTCGCCTCGCCTCCAAGCTCGCCGTCGCCGCTGGCGCAGCGCCGGCCGCCCCCTGGCGTATCCGCCTGGACCCCCCCTGCGGCATCCGTCCTGGTCATCGGCCCCAGGTGATCGCTACGATGCCGGGGTGCGGTCGCGACTGTTGGGTGCGTCGCTCGCCGGAGTCGGCCTTGTGGTCCTCGTGGTCCTGGCCGCGGCGTGCGCCGACGACGACGACGGCGTCGCCAACGCCACGCTGGCCGCGATCCAGACGACGACCACTGTGCCGGCGACGATCCCGCCGACGACCACCCAACCCAGGTTCTATGAGGTGCAGCCCGGCGACACCCTGACGAAGATCGCGGCGGCCTTCGGGCTGCCGATCCCGGCGATCATGGAGAAGAACAACATCGTCAACCCGGACCAGATCTTCGCCGGCCAGATCCTCGAGCTGCCGCTGGCTTCGGAGATCGTGGTGACGTCCCTTCCTCCGGTGACGACAGTCCCCCCACAGACGGCATTACCTGCCATCACGACCGTGGCTCCGTAGGCTGCGGGTCCATGACCGCCATCACGTTCTGGCCGACGGCCGACCACTGGAGCGTCCAAATCCCCCTCACCACGCCCCATCGCCGCCTCGCGCAGCTCGCCGCGACCGGCTACGTCGTGCTGCGTGACGCCGACTTCGAGGTCCCCGTCGAGCACTATCGATCGCTCGAGTACATGGACTGGAAGTCCGGCGGCGATACCAACTTCGCGCCGATCGCATCCGCCGACGGCGAGCTCGACTGCCGTGGTTTCTGGGACAAGGGCAAGACCGACAAGGATGCGATCTGGACGTCCAATGCGGACCTCGTCCCCGCGATTCGCGAGTATGTCGACGGTGTCGGCGCAAACTTCGGCCGCGTTCGTGTCATCAAGCTCGAACCGCAATCGCGAGAAGCGGCCATCCGCTCGCTGCATCGCGACGACAACAACCGCTTCAACCCCGACGACGAGGGTTGGGTGGTACGGACGTGGCTCGAGCTCACGGACAACCCCGACAGCTACATGCTGCTGATGGACAACGGCCCCGACGGGCTCCCCGATCCGGCGACAGAGGTCCGCCTGCCGCTGCACCGCGGCGCCCGTTTCGTCGTCGACACCCAGCGGCTGTGGCACGTCGTCGTGCACGCCGGTGACGAGCCTCGCTACGCGCTGATCACGAGCTTCGAATCGAGTCCGGCGCTCGGCGCCTGGATCGATCGGGAGAGGGCGATGGTGGCCGCCTGACAGCTGTCCGCCGCGCCGTGGTGGGACGTTCGGGCGCCGACCGCACCGTCACCATCTTCGACGTCGACCTGCCGCCCGGTGTGGCCTTCGTCCGATCGCTCGGGCGCGCCGGGGTCCCGGTCGTGGTCGCAACCAGCGACCGGACGGCGGCCGGGCGTCTTTCGCGCTACGCCGCGACGGCGCGCGCCTGCCCGCACGTGCGGCGCTCTGACGAGTTCGTCGGGTGGCTCGCCGACGAGCTGGCGACCGGCAGCATCGACCTCGTCGCGCCGACGTCGGACTACGTCGCGTTCGCCGTCGCCGCGGCCATCGAGAAGGTCGGCATCGAGGCCGCCGCGGTGGGACACCCGGAGCCGGACGCCGTGCGGACGTGCCTGTTCAAGGACCGCTTCTACGCCGCCGCACCCCACAGCGGGCTGCCGGCCCCCCCGTCGGCGACGGCGACGACCACCGCCGAAGCGATCGCCGTAGCCCGCGAGCTGCAGTACCCAGTCGTCCTCAAGCCCCGCACACACGCCGGCCTGGGCGTACGGCGGGGCACCGTGGTCCGCAACGCCGTCGACCTGGCAGCGACGTTCGGTCCGCTCCCGCTGTCACCAGGCCAGAGCTGCGTTCTCGTCCACGATCCCGATCTCGCCCTGCCGGTCATCCAGCACTACTACGAGCTCGGCACGGTCACGGTGATCAGCCTGAGCGGCTACATCGGCCGCGACGGGTCCATGCAGGCGCTGACCCATTGCCGCAAGGTCTCGCAGTCTCCACGGCGGCTCGGCGTCGGCACGATGTTCGAGCCGATCGGCGACCAGCCGTTCACGGAGCAGGCGGTGGGCGCGGTGCGCGACCTGCTCGGCACCGGCATCTTCGAGCTCGAGGTGCTCGTCGACGTAGAAACTGGTGCGCACGGCGCGGTGGATCTCAACCCGCGGGCATTCGGCCAGCTCACGCTCGACATCGCGCTCGGGCGGGATCTTCCGGTGCTGTGGTACAACGACGTCACCGGCCGCGATCTGCCCTGCGCGACGCCGGCACGACGCCCGCCGCGCTTCTGGCACGACGCGGTCGGGTCGTACGTCGGCTTCGGCGTGCGCCTGGCGCGCGGCCCGCACCGCAAGTACATCGCCGAGCACGCCTGGGGGAGGATGGTGTCACCATCCGTCGGGGCGATGCACGAGTGGCGCGATCCGCTCCCCGGACTGCGCTTCGGCCTCGCCCACTTCCGTCATCCGCGCGCGTTCCTGCGCCCGTTCCTCGTCGACACGGAGGTCGTTCCGGGCGTCGTCGCCGATGTCGACGGCTCGCCGCTCGACGGCCGGAGCCTGTGAGGTGGTCGTCCGGCGGCTCCGTTCGATCGCCGTCTCCCGACTCGGCCCGCTGATCGCCCGCCGCCAGCCCGCTCGCGTCGATCTCC
>JBIOUO010000190.1:0-5091 GCA_044867195.1 Ilumatobacteraceae bacterium | reverse complement strand
CCCCGCAGAGCAACATCGTGTCGGCCGCCGAGCACACGATGGCGCTGCTGCTCGCCCAGGCCCGCAACGTGCCCCAGGCCCATGCCGCGCTGGTCGCCGGGCGCTGGGAGCGCAGCCGCTGGGAGGGTGTCGAGCTGGCCGACAAGACGCTCGGCATCCTCGGCCTCGGCCGCATCGGCAAGCTGGTCGCCGATCGTGCCCGCGGGTTCGGCATGCACCTGATCGCGTTCGACCCGTTCGTCTCGACCGAGCGAGCCCGCCACCTCGGCGTCGAGATGCTGCCGCTCGACCAGGTGGTCGCCGAGTCCGACTTCCTCACCATCCACCTGCCCAAGACGCCGGAGACGAAGGGGCTCGTCGGGCGTGACCTCTTGCTCAAGGCCAAGCCCGGGCTGCGCATCATCAACGTCGCCCGCGGCGGCATCGTCGACGAGGCGGCGCTGGCCGACGCCGTGCGCGAGGGCGTGGTCGCCGGCGCCGCGCTCGACGTCTTCGACAGCGAGCCGACGACGGACTCGCCGCTGTTCGGCCTCCAAACCGTCGTCGTCACGCCGCACCTCGGAGCCAGCACGCGGGAGGCCCAGGACAAGGCCGGCGACACGATCGCCGACATGGTCCAGCTCGCCCTCGCCGGCGAGTTCGTGCCGTTCGCCGTCAACCTCGCGGCGGCCGAGGCGCATGACGACCTGCGGCCGTTCCTGCCGCTCGCCGAGCGCCTCGGGCGGCTGTTCGGGACCCTGGTCGACGAGCTCCCGTCGACGGTCGAGATCGCGGTCGAGGGCGAGATCGGCGGCTACGACACGCGCATCGTCGGCCTGTCGGTGTTGAAGGGGATCTTCGGCGGCGTCAGCGACGAGCCGGTGACCTACGTCAACGCACCCCAGCGGGCCCGTGAGGCCGGCATCGACGTGCGTGAGGTCAGCTCGACGACGTCAGCGGACTGGGTCAACCTGATCTCGATCTCGGGCGGCGGGCACTCGGTGTCGGGCACGCTGGCCGGACGGCGCAGCGAGCACCGCATCGTGCTGATCGACGGCCACACGTTCGACGTCCCGCCGGCCGACCACATGCTGATGGTCATCAACGACGACCGCCCCGGCGTGATCGGCACGGTCGGCACGCTGCTCGGCGACGCTGGGGTCAACATCGCCGACATGGACGTCGGTCGGGCCAACCCGAGCGAGGACGGCACGCGTCCGGGCACGGCCGTGATGCTGATCGCCCCCACGTCACCAGTCGACCCGCGGGTCGTCGATGCCCTGCGCGCGGCGCCAGGCATCCTCAGCGTGTTCGTGCTGTCGGCCTGAGACCTTCAGCGGAAAGGCGAAGCCTTTCCGCTGAGTGCAACGAGCCGGCCTGCGGCCGGCACTGAAGAGCTGCCGCCGGTCGACCAGCCAAGCTGGATCGACCGGCAATCGGGGGACTCCGGCCGAAGGCCTCTGCCCCTCGAACCCCCCGCCCGGCAACCGCCGATGTGCGAGCCGGCGCTACGGCAGGTCGCCGTCGAACAGGGTGTCGGTGCCGGGTCCGCCGAGGAGAACGTCACGTCCCGGTCCGCCGGCGAGGACGTCGTCGCCGCGCTCGCCGAACAGCACGTCGGTGCCGGCCTCCCCGAGCAGGGTGTCGTCGCCGTCGCCGGCGAACACGACGTCGGTGCCGTCACCCGCGCACACCACGTCGTCGCCGCCGAGCGCGGCGAGGAGGTCGTTGCCACCGAGGGCGGCGATCACGTCACGGCGCTCCGTGCCGACGAGCAGCTCGCCGCGGGCCGACCCGACGATCGTCGCCGCCAACCCGCGGCACGACGCGGCCGGCGTGAGGTCGAGCCCGACGAGCAACGGGTCGTGGTCCGACGAGCGGTAGGCGTTGGGCTCGAACAAGTTGGGGTCGTTGAAGCGGGTGTAATCCTTGGCCGGTGGCTCGATGCTGTTGATGTGCCAGATGTCGGCGCCGGTGACGAGGCGCCGCATGTCGCCGTCGACGAGGGCATGGTCGAGCTCGCCGCGCTCGCCGTCGAACACGTAGCTGTAGCGGTCGCCGGCCGGCACGTAGGTGTCGACCGGACTGGTGTAGCCGGCGGACTCCAGGGCGGTGACCGGGTCCTCCCGGCTGTAGGCGTTGAGGTCGCCGATGATCGCCACGTTCTGCAGACCGGCGCCGGCAACGAGGTCGAGCACGCCCTGCGCCTGCCGGACGCGCAGGTCGTTGCAGTTGCCCTGCAGGCCGCCGCCGGTGGGGTCGCAGTTGGGCTGCAGGCTGCCCTTCGACTTGAGGTGGTTGACGATCACCGTGAACGGCACGCCGGCGCCGCCCGCCAGCCGGAACCGCTGGGCGACCGGCGGCCGGGAGAACAACCGCATGCTCTGGAACGCCGGGTCGGGCGGGTTGACGAGCGCGGGATCGGACACCGCGGCACCAACCGGGACGACACGCGCCGGGCGGTAGATCACGGCGACCTTGATGGCGTCGGTGCCGAACGTGCCACCGAGGAAGTTCGGCGCGTTGAGGTCGGGGTCGGCGATCGCCGCGTAGGCCGGCGCGCCAGCCGGCAGGGCGGCGTTGATCGCCGCAACCAGCGAGGCGACAGCGTCGGGCCCGACCCGCGGGTCGCTGCTCGGTCCGTTGTTCTCGATCTCCAGCAGCCCGACGACATCGGCGTCGAGGCCGATGATGCCCTCCACGATCTTGGTCTGCTGGCGGGCGAGCTCAGCCGGCGACGTCGCTCCACGTGGCGTGTCGGCGGCGCCGGCCCAGCGCGAGTCGTCGATCGTCGTGAAGTAGTTGAGGACGTTGAACGAGGCGATCCTCACGTCGCCGCCGACCGGGTCGGGCGTCTGCGGGCGCGGGATCCCGGTGACGAAGTCGACGAACTCGCCGACCGGCTCGACGCGGTAGACACCGAAGTCGAACGTCAGGATGCCGTCCACGACGTCGCCGGGCGCCACCGCGTCGCCGACGCGCGGGACCGCGTTCGGGTCGTCGCCCACGACGTAGGCGCCGGGGTAGAGGTTGGAGCCGCTGAGCCCGTCGTCGAGCAGGATCCGGTTGCGGTCGTTGGCCGCCTCGATCTCCTGCGGCGAGCCGGGCACGTTGCCGTTGGTCGGTGCGAACAGCGGGGCGCCAGAGGTCAGCACGACCTCGCCGAAGCGTCCGAGCGTGAACACCTCGGTCACCGTGCGGGCAGTGGGCATGGTCACGCGCATGCCCTCGAAGCGCTCCAGCGCGGGAACGTCGCCCGCGGCTGGCCCGAACGGCAGCTCCACGGTTGTCGGCGCGACGCTGCCCCTCCCGCAGACGGCGACGTCTGAGAACGGCGCCACCAGCTCGGTGACGGTCCCCGCGCCGGCGTTGGCGCTGCGCTCGAACTCGGCGACCCGTCCGGTGACCCGCACGAGGTCGCCGGGCTGGACCTGATCGGCGTTGTCGAACACGAGCAGCCCGTCCGACGTCTCGTCGTTCCCGTCGCCGCCGGAGTCCTGGAGGTAGAAGCCGCCGAGCTCGCCGCGGGCCTGGTAGGACTCGGTCACGACGCCCTCGAGCTGGACCGTCTGGCCGATCAGCGGCGACGCCGTGCCGGCGCCCTGGACCTGCATGATCGTGTGCGAGGGTGGGCCGGCGCACGGGTCCGGCACGACCGAGACGGTGACCGCGACTGCCGTGGCCGCCCCGGCATCGTCGCTCACCGTCAGGGCGAACGCGTACGTGCCGACACCGACCGTGCTGGCGACCGAGATCGTGATCGCGCGCGCCGGTCCGGGAACGCCTGGGTCGAGCGTGATGCCCGCCGGCAGGCTGCCGTCGACGGCGACGTCGGCGACCGTGACGTCGTCGGACGCCTGCAGTGTGTAGCTGGCCGCCGTGCCGGACCGGTGCTCGATCGCCAGCGGGTTCGGCGTGACGGTCGGCGGCGTGTTCGCCGGCTCGGTCGGGCACGGCTGCAGCGGCGAGGCGCTGTTGCGCGGTGCGGGCGCGGCGGCGACGAAGTCGGTGGCGTTGGCGTCGGCGTCCGTGCATCCGCCGTCGAGGCGCTGGGCGGCGGTCGTGTTGCTCAGCCCCGGCGCCGGTTGGCCCTCGGCGAAGTTGGCCGTGCCGTAGCCGACGAGGTCGACGATCCGCGCCAGCTGGTCGACCGAGCAGGCGAGGTTGGCGCCGTTGCATCCCAGCGAGTCCGTTCCGGTGACGAGCGCCACCTTGCCGGCGGCGGCCGACAGAGCGATCAAGCCGGTGGCATCGGGCGTCGGCAGGGACGCGCCCGCCGTGCCGGCGATCATGGCGACCAGGAAGGACCCGCCCGGCGGGACGCTGACGTCGGGCAGCGCGACGAGTTGGGCGGCGCTGGCGCCCAACGCGCCGGTGCCGGTCGCCGACGTGTACTGGACCGACAGCCCGCCGACCGACCGGGCGGCCGTGCCGCGGTTGAACAGCTCGACGAAGTCGGCGTTGAACGGTGCGCCGCTGTTGCCGCCGCCGCCGTAGACCTGGCTGATCACGAGGTGGGGCGACGGTGCCGCAGCCACCGGTCCGTGCGTAGTCGCGACCGCGGAGCTCGCAGCGAGGACCACGAGCGGCAGCGCTCGGGTCACCAGCCGTGTCGAGATCATGGCGCCCTCCCACCGGTCGTCGCCGCTGGCGGGCATCGTAGGGCAGCGCCCGTGATGCGGTCCCCGCATTCTGGGCGAGCAGCGTGCCAGAGCTCAATCTGAGTGGGCAGCGTGACAAGTGTCGTCACGCTGCCCGCCCAGTTCGCAGGCGCGGCGGGTCTGCCGGCATTGCATGCGGCGTACGATCCACGTATGCGCGTGCGTGTCGATGCCGACAAGTGCCAGGGCCACAACCGCTGCTACGCGCTGGCACCTGAGCTGTTCGACGTCGACGACTACGGGCAGGCGGTCGTGATCGGCGACGGTTCGGTACCTCCCGAGCTCGAGGACAAGGCGCGGCTCGCGGTCGCCAACTGTCCCGAGTACGCGATCGCCATCGACGAGGACTGAAGGGCGGAGACGACATGGCGGACACCACCTACTCGGCGCCGAGCGGGATCTACGGTCCGGTGACGGACTGGGCGACCGATCTCGATCACGCCGACCCGGC
>JBIOUO010000189.1:0-5333 GCA_044867195.1 Ilumatobacteraceae bacterium | reverse complement strand
GCCAACCCACGCTCCGCCAACGTCTTCGTGATCGCCGCCGTCAACGTCGTCTTCCCATGATCAATATGACCCATCGTCCCAACATTCACATGCGGCTTCGTACGCTCGAACTTCGCCTTGCTCATGGCTGTTGTTGCCTCTTTGCTCCAAGTGAGGGTATGAGATGTAGTAGCGGCGATCGGGATCGAACCGATGACCTTCCGATTATGAGCCGGATGCTCTGACCAACTGAGCTACGCCGCCTTGTGTTGACGCCTCTGGCCGAGCCCTCTGTGGGAATCGAACCCACGACACCAGCCTTACCATGGCTGTGCTCTGCCGACTGAGCTAAGAGGGCGTTGCGCGGCACGCGGACCAGCCACGAGCCAGCGCGCGAGCATAGCGGCGAGCGTCCAGCCCAGCTACGGTCCGTTCGCCCACAGCTAGTACCGCGACCGGCAACGTTTGCCCGTTCCGCCGGCCAGGGACGCCGCTCGCGGCGTTGCTCGTCCTCGAAAGAGCGCAGGGCTATTCCGTCGTCCTCGCGCCTTGCGAGCGACGCCCCTGACTCGGCGTTGACGAGGCAACCGTCACCGGTCGCGGCACTAGCCTGCCGCGGTGGCTGGCGTCCGGATCCGGCTCGCCGGTGAGTCCGATGCGGAGGCGATCAGGGCGATCTACAACCTCGAGGTGACGACGGCGACCAGTACGTTCGACCTGGTCCCCCGGACGCGGGCCGAGCAGGAGGCCTGGTTGTCGGCCCGGACCGGCGCGTTCGCGGCGATCGTGGCGGTCGACCGCGACGACGTCGTCGGCTTCGCCTCGCTGTCGCCGTACAAGGAGCGCCCGGCCTACCGCACGACGGTGGAGGACTCGGTGTACGTCGCCCGCCATCGGAACAACCAAGGCATTGGGCGGCTCCTGCTCAGCCACATGATCGACGTCGCCCGAGCTTCCGGCTTCCACACCGTGATGGCACGCATCGAGGCCGGCGGTAGCGCCAGCCGTGCCCTCCACGCACGGTGCGGCTTCGAGCTCGTCGGAATCGAGCGGGAGGTCGGGCGCAAGTTCAACCGCTGGCTCGACGTCGCCGTGATGCAGCACCTGCTGTAGACCTCTGCTGCCATCGGTCGCCGGGCGCTAGCATCGTCCCCCGCCCGGCGCGCCGGGCATGGGTCGGTGCCCGAGCGGCCAAAGGGAGCAGACTGTAAATCTGCCGGCAGCGCCTACGGAGGTTCGAATCCTCCCCGGCCCACCACCACCAACCACCACACCAGCCACCAACCCCATGCAACTGGGTGGCCGTGGTCGCATTCCGCTTTCTGGGGCGTCACGGTCTCGAATCCCCGCGACTGTCGCCACCCAGAAGGCCGGGCGCCACGGGCGCTGACGACGACCCCGGGTACCCTCGCCGCATGCCCAGCTTCGATGTCGTATCCCAGGTGGATCGCCAAGAGGTCCGCAACGCCGTCGACCAGGCGCAACGGGAGATCGGTACCCGCTTCGACTTCAAGGGCACCAACTCGTCGATCGAGCAAGCCGACCTGGTGCTGACGCTGCGCTCGGTCAGCGAGGATCGGCTGGCGGCGCTGCGCCAGGTGCTGGAGGAGAAGCTGGTCAAGCGCAAGGTGTCGCTGAAGGGGCTGGAGTACGGCGACGTCGAGGAGGCCACGCATCAGACCGTGCGCCAGACGGCGACCATCACAGTCGGGATCTCCGCCGACAAGGCACGGCAGATCAACAAGCTGATCAAGGAGAAGGCCCCGAAGGGCGTGTCCAGCCAGACCCAGGGCGACGCGGTGCGCGTCTCGAGCAAGAAGCGCGACGACCTCCAGGCCGTGATGCAGGTCCTGCGCGAGGCCGACCTCGGGATCCCGATCCAGTTCGACAACCGGCGCGACTGAGGGGCCGCGCCCCGCGGCGCCGCCCCTCGAGCCGTCAGCCGAGCGGGTTCGGATCGACCTCGAGGGGTGGGTCGAACAGCAGCGGGTCGCCGAGCTCCACCGTCGTCGCCCCGATCTGCACGCCGTCCTTGAGGATCGCGTACGTCGCCTGGCGCACGCCGTAGCTGGCGTAGTTGCCGCCCATGCTGACGCCGAACGTCGTCAGCTCGTCCGTCTCCAGGCAGTGCTCGGTGCCGTCACGTGTCTCGAGGACGTCGCCGTCAGCGTCCTTGTAGCGGACCTGCATCCGCACGCACGCGTCGTCGGCGTTGATCGCGTACAGCGTGCCGACTATCCGCGGCGAGAGCATCTCGCTGTCCTCGTCGACCACCCAGGTGACCGTGGCGTCACCCTCCGGCCGGCCGTCCGTGAAGTCGCCGGAGCCGAGCTTGAACTCCTCCCGGTAGATGTGTGCAGGGTCGACGTCGAGCTCGGGCCCGAACGTCAGCATCTGCGAGCCGGCGTTCACCCACCTGTTCGGCGACGGCTCGGTCTGCAGCACGACCTTCACCTGGTCGGCCCCGACGTGCGCTTCCAGCGGCCCGGCTCCGTCGAGCTCGATGTTGCGGGCGTAGTGGTCTGTCGTCGCCGGGCACTCCTCGTCGCTGGTGACGCGGCCGTCGGTCATCTCCTGGCCGTCGTTGTAGGAGATCAGCAGGACGCGCGCGCAGTCGCTGGCGCCGTCGAAGTGGATCTTGCCGGCGAGCTCGGGGTCGGTGCCGAACGTGGACGAGTAGTTCCACGTCAGGATCGCCGGGGCGTCCGGCACACCGTTGGTGAAGCCGTCGCCCGCGACGTCGTACCCGGTCTTGTCGATGAGAACCTCGTCGCGCTCGGGGAACGTCGATGCCGCGGCCGGTGATGCGGACGCGTTGGTCGTGATGAAGGTGGTGAACCCGGCAGCCAGGACCGCCGTGACCAGACCCGCCCTACGGATGGTGAGGTGCATGAGACAGTGCCTCCTTGAATCGCTTGCCGGACGCCCCAGCGGCGCCCGGAGAGGCACGACCCTCCGCCACGGCCGCTAGCGGAGCGTTAACCGAACACGTCGCATGCGCTAGACACGCGGAATGGCGTGCGGCTGCCTGCTCCTCCTGCTCAGTTCGGCGTTTCCCCGGATCGCCCTGATCCTGACGTGGATCTTCACCGACCGGGTCGACATCGCGTTCGAGGGCGGCGTGCTGCTGCCGCTCGCCGGGCTGTTCTTCCTGCCCTACACGACGTTCTTCTACGTCCTCGCCTATGCCCCGATCGGGGGTGTGTCGGCGATCGGCTGGTTCTTCGTCGCCTTCGGGTTCCTGCTCGACATCGGCTCGTGGCTCGGCAGTGGCCGCGAAGGCCGCCGCCGCTACGTCCAGTGACCATCACCCGTCACCCGCAACCATCCGAGTATCTGCGGTCATCGGAGTAGCAGGTGCGGCGTAGACCCCCTGCGGATACTCGGATGATCGCTGCCGTGCGGCGATGAGTTCTCGACATCGCAGGAGTCGGAAGGATGATGTCCACGACTGACGACATGCTCGTACTCGTCGGCACGACGAAGGGCCTGTTCGCGCTGCGCTCGCGCGACGGTCGCCGGCGCTTCGACCTCACCGGCCCGACGTTCCCCGGCGAGGAGGTGTACGCCACATGCATCGACTCCCGGTCAGGCGCGACGCGACTGTTCACCGGATCGGTGAGCAACCACTGGGGGCCGGTGCTGCGGCGCTCCGACGACATCGGCGCCAGCTGGACCGAGGACGAGCAGGCGGCGCTGCGCTTCCCTGACGAGGCCGACGCCTCGCTGGCGCGGATCTGGCAGCTGGCGCGCGGCCCGGAGAACGAACCCGACGTCGTCTATGCAGGCGTCGAGCCCGCGGCGCTGTTCCGCAGCGACGACGGCGGGCGTAGCTTCTCGCTGATCAGGGGCTTGTGGGACCACCCGCACCGCCCGCAGTGGCAACCGGGCGGCGGCGGCCTGTGCCTGCACACCGTCTTGGTGCACCCCGCCGACCCGGACCGATTGCTGATCGCCATCTCGGCGGCCGGGGTGTATCGCTCGGACGACGGCGGGGCGACCTGGGAGGCGAGCAACCGCGGGATCGTCGTCGGCTTCATGCCTGACGGAGACGCGCTCGAGTTCGGCCAGTGCGTGCACAAGGTGGCGCGCGACGCCGCCGACCCCGAGCGCCTCTACCTCCAGCACCATGGCGGCATCTACCGCAGCGACGACGGCGCCACGACGTGGACCGCGATGACGGGCATCGCCGGCATGGACTTCGGGTTCCCCGTCGTTGCGCACCCCACCCGACCCTCGACCGCCTACCTGCTCCCACTCGACAGCGACGAGTACCGCTGCACGCCCGACGGTCACTGCGTCGTGTGGCGGACCACCGACGCCGGATCGACGTGGGACCCCCTCACGACCGGGCTCCCGCAGCACGACGCCCACCTCACCGTGCTCCGGGACGGGTTCACGACGGACGGTCAGGACCCCGCCGGGCTCTACTTCGGCACGCGGACCGGCGAGGTCTACGCGTCGATCGACGACGGGGACTCGTGGCAGCTGCTCGCCCAGCACCTTCCGCCGGTGGTGTCGGTGCGCGCCGCGCCGATCACGGCCTGACGCATGGACGTCCGCGTTCGCGTCCCCACCCAGCTCCGCGACCTCGTCGCCGGCGCCGCCGCGGTCGACGTCAACGTCGGCGGCGCGATGGACGGGACGACCACCGTGGCGACGGTGCTCGACGCCCTGGCCGCCCAACACCCGGCGCTCGAACGGCGGATCCGGGACGAGCAAGGCCACGTCCGCCCGCACGTCAACATCTTCGTCGGCGCCGACAACCTGCGCGACCTGGACGGCCCGGCGACACCGATCACACCCAGCGAGGAGCTGACGATCATCCCGGCGGTGTCGGGCGGCTGACGTCAGGGATCGGTGACGGGTCGAACGCTGGTGGGTAGACGACGTGGCCGGGAGGTGGCGGGTCCTCGCCGGACAGCCTGAGGGCCTGCGCCGCCTCGGGGGGTGCCCAGGACGGCAGCGGAAGCGTGAGCCCGTAGGTGGCGGCCGGTTCGAACCCCAGCCGGCCGTAGAACTCAGGGCTACCTTCGAGCACGACGACTGATTCGCCGCGGGCGGCGGCACGTGCCGCGACGGTGCGCACCAGCATCGAGCCGATGCCGCGCCCCTGCTCGTCCGGAGCGACGGCGAGTGGTGACAGCATCGCGATCCGGCGTCGCCGGTCACCGTCGGCGATCGACGCGTAGCTGATCATGACGTGCCCGACGACGCGCCCGTTGCGCTCGGCGACCATCGACAGCTCGGGGATGGCGAGCTCCGAAGCGCGGATCGCCCGGACCAGCCGGGCCTCCGCCGGTGACCCGAACGCGGCCTCGACGACGGCGTCGACCGCGGCGGCATCCTCGGGA
>JBIOUO010000188.1:0-17175 GCA_044867195.1 Ilumatobacteraceae bacterium | reverse complement strand
CTGCCGGGCGCGGTGTGGCGATGGCCAGCATGCAGATCGGTGCCCTCCTGGACCTGCTCGACGGCGGCTCCGATCCGACCACCGTCGCGCTGCCCTTCGGCGCATGGTGCGACGAGTGGATCCGTCCGTGGGTCGAGGACCACCTCGCCATCGACGCCGAGGCGGTGCGATCGTGGCAGGGCGCCGACATCGATCTCACCCGGCCCCTGACGTCGGCCGCCATCGTCGCCGCCGCCCAAGCGGACGAGCGCATCCCGCCGCACCTCGGCGGCTATCTGGGCATGACCCAGCTTCCGACGTCCCTCGTCCCCGCCGAGTCGCTGGCCCGCGCGGCCTACGAGTCCGGCTGGCGCCAGCCGTTCAGCGCCGGTCCGAACCGCGACCAGCTCGTCGAGCTGATCGACGGCGCGGTGACAGGCCGTTCGCTGGATACGAACCCAGGCTCGGTGGTGAGCGCGTGAGTGTCACAGTGTCACCGGACGCCAGGCAATCTGGGCGCGATCGCCGCCAGCCGGGCATCTGGGCGCGCTCGCTGCCAGCTGTCGTCAGGGAGCGCGCCCAGATCGGGCAGTCGTCGAGCAGCACGCGAGGGCGCGCTCAGCCCCGCCACCACCGCACGTCGTCCATCGCCACGCGGTACACCGCTCCCGCCGGAGCGTGCTCCCGGTACTGCGCGTACTTCGCCACCAGCGCGGCGCGGACGGCGGTCGTGACGTCGTCGGGCTGGCGGTGCACCAGCGCCCGCCCCGTCACGCGCACCCACCACAGACGGGTCCAGTCCTCCTCGTAGTGATCCACGAGCACGGTCGCCGACCCGACGGCCTCGATGTCGTCCAGCCGGCGCAGCTCCTGAGTGCGCTTCGGCTTGTGGTCGACAGCGCTGGCGAGCCAGCCATCGACGACGGCGAAGCAGATCGGCACTAGCCGCAGGCTGCCGCCGGGAGCGATGGTGCCCAATCGGCCGACGCGCGCCTGGCTCAGCGCCTCGTCGACCCAGGCGTCGTGCACCTGGCCATCATCGCCGACGCTCCGGCGCCGTGGCAAACGCCGGTGCGTCGCCTGCCGCGTGATAGGTGTGGGCGATGGTGCTGCATGGGGGTGAGCCTGGTCCGGCGCTACCCGGTCCTGACTGGATTGGTGAGTGGCTGGGCCGCCTGCTCGGCCGCGCCGAGCCCGAGACGTCGCTCGCCGAGCGCCTCGAGCGCATCGTGCTCGGCGGCGAGCGTCGCTACACCCGCGGCGACGTCGAGCGGCGCAGCGGCGTCCCGGCCGAGCGCAACGCTCGCCTGTGGCAGGCACTCGGATTCGCCAATGTCGACGAGGACGACGTCGTGTTCACGGACGCGGACGTCGAGGCGCTGCAGTTGATCGACGGTCTGGTCGGCTCCGGGGTGATCGACCCCTCCGTCGAGGCCGCCGTGGCGCGGGCGGCCGGCCAGTCGCTGTCACGGCTCGCCGAATGGGAGATCGGCTTGCTCAACGACTACCTGGGATCGGACGACCGCGTGCCCGGGCAAGTCGACGAGACGGCGGTGGTCCGCTTCGCCGAGACGATGGTGCCGCTGATGGAGCACCTGCACTCCTACATCTGGCGCCGGCACATCGCCGCACTCGCCGGCCGTGCGCTCGCCGCCTCGCCCGACGAGCTGGAGAGCCATGCCCTTGTCGCCGGGTTCGCGGACGTCGTCGGCTACACGCGGCTGAGCCGTGGCCTCAGCGAGTCCGACCTGCTCGCGCTGATCGAGCGCTTCGAGTCGCTGGCCACCGAGGTTGTCGTCAACGCCGGCGGCCGGATCGTCAAGATGCTCGGCGACGGGGTCCTGTTCGTGGTCGAGGAGCCGCTCGCCGCGGCCACCATCGGCCTCGGACTGGTCGACGCGGTCCAGGACGACGACGACCTGCCGAACCTGCGCGTCGGGATGGCGCGGGGCAACGTGGTGAGCCGCTTCGGTGACGTCTACGGACCAGTGGTCAACATCGCCAGCCGGCTCACATCGGCCGCCAGGCGCAACACCGTTCTCGCCGACCGCGAGCTGGCCGTCGCGCTCGTAGGCGAGCCAAGCGTGCGCATGCGCCGGCGTCGACCGATCTCAGTCCGGGGGTACAGCAACCTCGCCTCGTGGCGCTTGTCCCGCGCCGGCTCCTCTTCGATCGTTGCACCTGCATCGTGATCGCCCCGCAGGTGTGGTCGGGCCCGTCGCGGGGTAGGAGCGGTCGCCGGTCGACAACGGCTGGCGCAGTGTGATCATGCCGACACCACCACAACCGGTCAGCCGCACGGCGGGCGCGGTGAATGGGGAGCTGACGGCCGCCGCGGCCTCGATGTCGACGGCGGCGCCGAACGGCACGGAAGACGACTCGTTCTCGCTCGTGCTCGGAGCCGGTGGCCGGCCCGGCCTCGCGTACCACGCCGGGACGTTACTGGCGCTCGACCTCCACGGGATCTGCCCCAGCAATGCGGTCTCGATGACCGGGACCTCGGCGGGCTCGATCGCCACCGCGCTGTTCGTCGCCGGCGGCACGGTCGAGGATCTGGCCGCGTACACCGTCGGCGCGTCACCGCGTGACCAGTTCCGCTCGATGGACGAGTTGATCCGCGCCGCCGAGGCGCGTCGCGGCGGCTTCGACCCCGGTGCGGTGCGGCGGCTGATCGACCCTCGACGCGCGGCGGCGACGCTCTCGCACCTCGCCCGCCGGCAGTACGCGGCCGCGCTGGTGACCTCGCTGCCGGGCGTGCTGGAGATCGCCAGCCGCTTCGACTTCTTCGACACCGTCGAGTCAGGCGCGCTGCGGTGGCGCATCGCCGCCGCCGACCTCCGTGGCCGGCGCCACGTGCTGACCGCCCGCAACGCACCGCTGTCAGGCGCCGTCGCCGCGTCGTGCGCGATCCCCGGCCTGTTCGCGCCGGTCCGCGTCGGCTCCCACCGCCTCGTCGACGGCGGGATCCACTCCACCACCAACGCCGATCTGGCGGCGGCTGACCGCTGCGCCATTGTGATCGTCGTCGCGCCGATGTGCACACCCGGCGACCCCCCGTCACAAGCCGCGGCCACGCTGGCCGGAGAGATCCACACGCTCGAGCGCATCGGCAAGCGCGTCGTCACGTTCCGCCCGTCGCTCGAGCTGCGGCGGTTGATGGGCCGCAACCCGCTCTCGGCCAAGCGCTCGCGGGCGATCACGGCGCAGTCGTTCCTCGAGGCGTCCGACGTCCTGTCGACGCTGACACCGCGGAGACGCCGGAGCTCGGCGACGATCGCCCCGGCGGCGGCCGGTCCCGGTTAGCGGTGGCGGCGACGGGGAACGAGTTTCCCATGGACACCACGATCCAGTACGG
Organism: Ilumatobacteraceae bacterium; assembly: GCA_044867195.1. Taxonomy (GTDB): domain Bacteria; phylum Actinomycetota; class Acidimicrobiia; order Acidimicrobiales; family Ilumatobacteraceae; genus JALZMG01. The sequence goes on along the minus strand of JBIOUO010000188.1, from coordinate 13,841 downwards.
CCTCACGCTGTCCAGTGAGGAGCATCCGCCGCGCCGGCTCGTCGACATCGCCGCTCTCGCCGAGGACCACGGGTTCGACTTCGTGTCGATCTCCGACCACTATCACCCGTGGATCGACGAGCAGGGCCACTCGCCGTTCGTGTGGTCCGTGCTCGGCGCGCTGGCCGAACGCACGTCGTCACTGGACGTCGCCGTCGGCGTCACCTGCCCGACGGTGCGCATCCACCCGGCGATCCTGGCCCAGGCCACGGCGACGTGCGCCCAGCTCCTTGGCGGGCGATTCACCTGGGGCGTCGGTTCGGGCGAGGCCCTCAACGAGCACATCCTCGGCGATCGCTGGCCCCCCGTCGACGTCCGGTTGGAGATGCTCGACGAGGCCGTCGCCGTGGTCCGCGAGCTGTGGCGTGGCGACGAGGTCACCCATCGCGGCACCCACTACACCGTCGAGAACGCCCGCATCTACGACCCGCCGGCCCCGCCACCGCCGCTCATCGTCTCAGCGTTCGGACCGGCGGCGGCCGAGCTCGCCGCGCGCATCGGCGACGGCCTGTGGGTCTCGGGTGCCTCGACCGACATCGTCCAGCGCTGGCGCGACGCCGGTGGCTCGGGCCCGGTGTATGCCCAGTTGACGCTGTGCTGGGCCGCCAGCCGCGACGAGGCGGTCAAGACCGCCCATCGGGTCTGGCCGAACACCGGCGTCCCCGGTCAGCTCAGCCAGGACCTCCCGACGCCTGCCCACTTCGAGCAGGCCTCGTCGGTTGTCACCCCCGAGCAGATCGCCGAGTCGGTGTCGTGCGGCCCCGACCCCGAACCCGTCCTCGGCGCCATCGAGGAGATGCTCGACGCCGGCATCGACCACCTCTACCTGCACCAGATCGGTCCCGACCAGGACGGGTTCTGCAGGTTCTGGACCGACGAGCTGGTGCCCGCCCTGCGCGGCCGCGGTACCTGACACGGCTCACCGTCGCGCCCCGTCCAACTGGGTGGCCGTGGTCTCATCCCGGCTTCTGGGGCGCCACAGTCTCGAAACTGAGACTGTGGGCACCCAGAAGCGGGATCAGCTCAGCGAGGCGTAGGCGGCGCGCAGGATGCGGTGGGCGCGGTCGTCGCCGACGGTGCCCTCGCCCATCCGGTTCATCACATAGGCCATCGTCATCCCCGCGTCGACGTCGTTGACGACGAGCGAACCTCCCCAACCGCCCCAGTAGCAGACGTGGGGGTTGGGCGCGATCGGGGCACGCGGCGAGTTGAGGCCGTATCCGACGCCGAACGTGACACCAATCCCCAGCACCAGGTCCCGCCCCGCGGCCTGGACGTCGAAGATCCGCTCGACGACGTCCGGGGTGAGCAACTCGACGCCCCGAGCGGCGCCGCCGGCCGACACGACCGACTGGGCGAGGGCGACGCTGCGGGCGTTGCCAAGGCCGCCGGCGGCGGGGATCTCGGCTCGCCGCCAGGCAAGCTCCCACGACTGCTCGGCCGCCAGCCGCGGGTTGGCGGCGCGGTACGGGATCGAGTCGCGCGCCAGCCCTGCTTGCTCTGGTTGCTTCGGCTGCGGGGCTTGATCGGTGTCCGGCGCGGGCGGTGGCGGCGGCGGGATGACGAGCGCCACACGGTGGTCGTGCTGCGGAGGCAGCCCGATGTGGAAGTCGGCGCCGAGCGGTCCGGCGATCTCGTCGGCGAAGAACTGCCCGACCGTTCGGCCGTCCACCCGCCGCACCACCTCACCGACGAGGTTGCCCTGGGTGAGGCCGTGATAGCCCGACTTCCAACCCGGCTCCCACCAGGGCTGCTGCTTGGCCAGCAAGCTGGTGACGAGGTCCCAGTCGTAGAGGTCGGCGGGCTCGAGGCGTTGGTCCCAGCTCGGCAGGCCGGCGGTGTGGGAGAGCAGGTGGCGCACGAGCACGCCCTCTTTGCCGGCTTCGGCGAACTCCGGCCAGTAGCGGGCGACGGGCGCGTCGACGTCGAGGAGGCCACGGCTCGCCAGCACCAGCGCCGACAGGCACGTCATCGTCTTCGTCGTCGAGTAGACGTTGATCAACGTGTCCTGCTCCCACGGCCGGTTGGCGGCGACGTCCTGCAGTCCACCCCACAGATCGACGACCAGCTCGCCGCCGATCGTCACGGCGACCGACGCCCCAACGTCACCGTCGAGCTCGAAGTTCTCGGCGAACGCGTCCTTCACGGCGCCGAAGCCCCGATCGCACTTGCCGCTGATGTCGACCACGCCAACCCCTCTCGTCGGTCGGGCAACGTAGCGGTGAGGCGGCGGCGCAGCCGTACCGGCGGTCAGGTCTCCCGGTCCGGCGACGCGACCGGTGGCACGTCGTCGACGTGCGCCGGGGGCGGTTCGACTCGTGGCGTGCCGCGCCAGGGGATGATCGCCAGCCCGACGATGAGCACGCCGAGCGCGATCCACCATCCGTTGCCTGAGTCGACGTCGCCGAGCGCGCCGGCGGCGACGAGCCCGCCGAGGACCACGACCAGCGTTCCCAGCGCGGCGGACACGATGTCGATCGGATGCCGGTCCATGTCAGCCTCCCGGGGATGTCGGCTCGGTCGGAACGGTTAGCGGGACGCCGGTCTCGGCGCGCGTCCGTTGCAGGTCGACCAGCTCGCCGCCCGGCGTCACGAGCTGGCCGCCCGGCAGCAGCCGGAACTCGCCAGATGACGTGACGATCGAGACGACGCCGCCGCGCTGGTACGTGTTCCCGACCACCACCTGATCTCGCCCATCGATCATCGCCTCGCCGCCCGCGAGCACGAACGTTCCCGAGGGCGACAGCGCGACACCCTCCGTCACATAGATCGACGGTTCGATCGGCGGGGCGCCGAGCTCTGGCGCGCGCAGGATCGTGAAGGAGAGCTCGTCGACGTCGATTCGGCCGCGGCCGACGCGGGCGTCGATGACGACGTCGGGTTGACCCTCCGGGCCGACCGTGAACGTGCCCGCCGGCCGGTCGACGCCGTCGACGCGCACGTCGCCTTCGCCCTGGTGGGTCCGGAGCTCGACCGTGACGCCTCGCGCCGCCCGGACGCGCACCTCGCCGAGTGCCACTCGGGCGTCGATGGTGACGATGTCGGCGGGGGCGCCGGCGACGGTCACGTCGACGGTCCCAGCCACGACGTGCTCGCGCCGGTGGGTGGATCCGCTGTCGCCGGTACCCACGTAGATCCCGTGCGTCCCGGCGAGCGCCGTCGGCTCGAGCCCGATCCGCGCCGCCTGACCAGCCACGAAACCGGCAGCGCCGAACGCGACGGCCGGCACGACGAGCCACCGGGCGCGGCCGCGCACGGTGCCGACCAGCAGGCCGAGGCCGCACACGACGGCCGCCGCGCCGAGCCACTGTTCCGGGTGGAGGCGCCCGCCGTTGGCCAGGTCGATGAGCGCCCCGCCGGCGGCGACGACGACGGCGACGCCGAGCGTGAGGCGTCCGAGGAGCGACGGCTGCCGCGGGGGGCGCGGCGGTCGCGGTGACCGGGCCAGGGAGGGCCAGCGTGATCGGCGTGATGGCGGCGGCGCGCTTGGCGTGGCCGGGACGACCTCGTCTGCAGTGGGGGCGGTGGCCTGCCCGGCGAGGGGTGCCGCGGGCAGCCCGCTGGCCGGCGCGGGGGCGGGCGCCGCAGCGGTGCGCGGGCGCCAGAGCGCGAGGGCGAGGCCGGCGAGCAGCGCGATCACGGCACCAGGACCGTCGAGAAAGTCGAACCCCCCGGCGTGCAGCATCAACGGCACACCGGCGACGAACAGCGCTCCGCCGAGGATCCGCGCCGCGGGGCTCCTCGGCCCGACGACGAGCGCCAACCACAGCGCGGCGTAGATCAGCAGCCCCAGGCCGTCGACCAGCGCCAGCAGCACGAAGCCGATCCGCAGCCACAGGGCGTCGACGCCGAGGCGGTCGGCGAGCAGGCCGGCGACGCCGCCGATGATCCGATCGCGCGGCGGCTCGGGCCCGGGCGGCGGCGGGGGTGGAGGAGCGGCCTCGACCGGTGGCGGTGCGGGTTCGTGGTGCGGCGGGGCGAGGTCCACGCTTTCGACCGTACGGAACGCGTGTTCCGCGCACCATCGGGGATGACCCTGATCGAACCCCGAAGCCGCAGGCCAGCACCGCGGGGTCGCCCCGATGGTCGCTGTGACACCCATGCGCGACGATGCGGGCATGAGCGAGCGAGTCTTCGAGCGAGCGAACAATTCAGCACGGTCTTTCGCTCATTGGTGCCCCGGAAGGTCCGAGGATGCGAGATCGTCGCGGGATGACAGGGTGCACCAATGAGCGAGTGCATTCCACCTTCTGGGCGCTCACTGTCTCGAATCCAAGACCGTCGCCACCCGGATCGCTCCCTGAGACCAGGGCCACCAAGATGAACGTCGTCGACCGGTTGCGCACCCCGCGAGGGTCCGATCGCGTCATCGCCGGCGTCGCCAGTGGCTGGGCCGACCGGTGGCGGGTCGAGCCGACCGTGGTGCGCGCCGCCGTCGGCCTGCTCGTTCTGGCGGGCGGCCTCGGCGCCGTCCTCTACGCGGTCGCTGCTGTGCTGTCCACGGAGGCGGTCGACGTCGCGCCGCGCCCGCTCGAGGGCGCCGACCGGTGGCGGCGCGAGCTGTCCATCGGGTGCGGCACCGCAGCGTTGCTCGTGGCCTGCCGAGCTGCCGGGCTGTGGCCTGGCGACGCGATCATGGTGCCGGCGGCGGCGATCGCCGTCGGGATCTCGGTCGTCTGGTCGAGGGGTCGGGCGGCGCGCCCGACGGTCAGCACGCGGGTGATGCGCCTGGCCCAAGTGCTCGCGGGAATCGCCCTGCTCGTCGCCGGCGTCGCCTCGCTGGCCAGCCGCACCGGGGGCCTCGGCGCCGTCGGGGCCTCAGCCGGGGCGATCGCCGTCGTCGTCGGCGGGCTGGCCATCTTCGGCGCCCCGGCGCTGGGTCGGCTGCTGCGCCGGCTCGACGACGAGCGGTCGGCGCGGATACGCGAGGACGAGCGGGCCACGATGGCCGCCCATCTCCACGACTCCGTGCTCCAGTCGCTCGTGCTGATCCAGCGCACGAGCGATCCGCGCAGCATGTCGTCGATCGCCCGGCGCCAGGAGCGCGAGCTCCGGGGGTGGCTCTACGGCACCACGAGGGCCGGCGATCCCACGTCGCTGCACGCGGCGATCGACGCGATGGCCGTCGCCGTCGAGGACGACCACGACGTCCGCGTCGAGGCGGTCGTCGTCGGTGACCAGCCGCTCGACGACGCCTCGCGGGCGCTCGTCGCGGCCGTGCGCGAGGCGGTTGTCAACGCAGCCCGTCACGCCGACGTGTCGCGCGTCGACGTGTTCGTCGAGGCCGACGACGCCGAGCTGACCGGCTTCGTGCGCGACACCGGGCGGGGGTTCGATCCGGCGGTCGTGGGCGGCGACCGGCGGGGAATCAGCGAATCGATCGTCGGGCGGGTCCAGCGCGCCGGCGGGACGGCGCTGCTGTCGTCGTCGCCGGGTTGCGGCACCGAGGTCGAGCTGCGTATCCCGCGGAGGCCGCCATGACGATCCGGGTCGTCCTCGTCGATGACCACGCGCTGTTCCGCGCTGGCGTGCGCGCCGAGCTGACCACTCCGGCGTCCGGCATCGACATCGTCGGCGAGGCTGCCGACGTCGACGCGGCGGTGGACGTGATCAGGGCGACCACGCCCGACGTCGTCCTGCTCGACGTGCACCTCCCCGGTGGCGGTGGGCAGCGCGTGCTTGCCGCCCTGCGCGACGCGCGGGCTCCGCCTCGCGTCCTCGCCCTGTCGGTGTCCGACTCGGCCGAGGACGTCATCGCCGTGGTCCGTGCGGGTGCCCGCGGCTACGTGACCAAGACGATCGCCGCGGCCGATCTCGCGGCGGCGGTCCAGCGCGTCCACGAGGGCGACGCCGTGTTCTCGCCTCGACTCGCCGGGTTTGTCCTCGACGCCTTCTCCGGCGAGCTGCCGGCGCCGAGCGATCCCGAGCTCGACCAGCTGACCCGCCGCGAGCAGGAGGTGCTCCGGCTGATCGCCCGCGGCTACGCCTACAAGGAGATCGCCAGCCGGCTCCACCTCTCGGTCAAGACGATCGAGTCCCACGTGTCCGCCGTGCTGCGCAAGCTGCAGCTCTCCAACCGCCACCAGCTGACGGCATGGGCCAACGAGCGCCGCCTGATCTGACAGGGCATTGGCCCATACGCTCAGCAGCAGCGAGCAAGGGCTACGCACCCTGGCGGGTCCCCGACCGCTTCGCCCCCAATCCGCAGTGAGCGTGAATGGTCAGGTCGAGCGTCGCCCCGGCAGGGCGGGCCCGCCAGGGCCAGCGAGACACGCCGAGCGAGCGCAGCGAGCGAGGCCATCCAGCAGGGTCAACGGCGGACGAGCGCGGCGCCCTCTCGGCGGACGGGGATCGGGTCGACGATGTGCAGCGCCGGGACCCCGTCCGGCTCGAGGTTGCGAAACCCGAGCAACACCCAGCCGCCGTCTCGTGCCTGCACGAGCGGGGCGGCGAACAGCAGCGGCTCGTCGCGGAACGGCTCTGCAGCGGCGACGTCCCACGGCCCGAGCACGGAGTCGGCGGCGACGGACCACGTGGAGTGGAGACCGCAGGTGCGCCGGCGCGCCTCGGTCTGCTCGGCGGGATGGCAGGTGAACACGAGCAACGGCTGGCCGTCGACGACGCGCACCTGCGAGACCTCCAGCTGGCCGAAGCCGGTGCCGGGCTCCGACAGCGGCGGCCCGAGCTCCCAGCACCTGCCATCGGCGCTGCGGGCATGCGCCAGCACGCCGTCGTCATGGGTCGCCGCGCCGGCTGCGCGAGTGATGCGGGCCGTGATCAGCATGTGCCAGCCGTCGCCGCCGGGGTCACGGAACACGAACGGGTCGCGCCACGTCTCGCTCGGCCCCCAATCGCCGCCGAGCGTGCGGTACCAGCACGGGTCGGGCGCGACGACGGGGGCGTCACCGACGCGCCGCCAGGTGACGAGGTCGGCGGACTCGGCCAGCCCGATCCGCTGATCGAGGTGAGCATGGGGGCCGCTGTTGAGTGCGGTGTAGTACAGCCGCCACACGCCGTCGTCGCCGGCGACCACTGACCCGGTCCAGAGCGAGCGGTCGTCCCAGCCGGATGCGACGGGGCTGAGGGCGTCGGGCAGCTCGGTCCACTCGACGAGACCTGTCGACGTGGCGTGCCCGATGGCCGCGGAGAGGTGGCGGGTGCTCGGGTCGCCGAGGGCGCGCGGCGCTTTGAGGAAGAACAGGTGATAGCGCTCGCCGTCGTCGGCGACCCAGCTGTCCCAGACCCAGTGGTCGGCCAGCTGGAGCACGGGCGGACCGTAGCTCCTCGGTCCGCGCCGCCCGGTGCGGATCGGCGCCGGCACCCGTCGTACATTGGCCACGGCAGGGACAGGAGGCGATCCCGATGACGGTCACGGACTCTCCACGCAACGCATGGCGCCAGTCGACCCCAGGTGCAGCCGGATGGTCGCGCTCGGCCCGCCCCGGCGACCCGGACAAGTACTTCATGGTGTCGGCGGACTGCCACGCCCAGGAGCCGAGCCCGTACCTGGCCGAGTACATCGACCCGGAGTTCCGCGACCGGATCCCGCGCGTCGAGCGCCGTGACGACGGGTCGGAGTGGATGATCACCGAGGGCAACCGCCCGATGCAGGTGCGTCGCAGCCCGACGTCGGCGACCGTGCAACCGCAGCAGTCGTTCGAGCGCCCGGAGGACGACCGCCATGTTTACGTGCGCATGGAGCCGGAGGACGACCTGCGCAACAAGACCGGTCAGACCATCGAGCAGCGTCTCGCCGATCAGGCCGCTGACGGCATCGACGTCGAGCTGATCTTCCCCAACAAGGGCCTGCTGTGCTGGGCGACGCCCGATCCGGTGTTCGCCGCGGCGATGTGCCGGGCCTGGAACCGCTGGGCGTACGACTGGTTCGGCGGCGCCGGCGGGTGGAACGGCGGGCGCACCCGGCCGCTCGCGTCGATCGCCACCGGTGTCGTCGAGCTGGCGTCAGCCGAGGCGACGTGGGCGGCCGAGCACGACTTCGTCGGTCTGTGCCTCGGCAACAGCCCGATCTACGGCCCCAAGCAGTGGGGGCGCCTCGAGTACAACGACCCGGCGTTCGAGCCGTTCTGGGCGCTGAACGAGGCAGCGAACCTCCCGCTCACGTTCCACGTCTCCACGGGCCGCGACCCGCGGGCCGTCGGCGGCAACGGCGGGGCGATCATCAACTACGTCTGCCACAGCATGGAGACGACGATCGAGCCGCTGGTCCAGCTGATCACGTCCGGGGTGTTCGAGCGCCACCCTGGCCTCCAGGCGGGAATCGTCGAGTCGGGCATCGGCTTCGTGCCGTGGCTGCTGGAGACGATGGACTACGCCTATCGCGCCCACCACTTCTGGGTCCGCCCGGTGATCCCCGAGCTGCCGTCGACGTACTTCCGCCGCCACTGCTTCGCCACGTTCCAGGAGGACCACGTCGGGGTTGACGCCGCCGAGCGCTATGACATCGTCGACAACCTGATGTGGGCCAACGACTACCCGCACCACGAAGGCTCCTGGCCGTTCTCGGCGGCGTCGATCGAGCGTCAGATGGGCGGCCTGACCGACGAGTCGCGGGCGAAGATCCTCGGCCTCAACGCCAAGCGCGTGTTCGCGCTCTGATGCGCGGCGCGGCGGTCGTCGTCGGCGTCGGCGAGTCCACGTACTACGAGCGAGGCAAGGCGCCGGAGACCGAGTTCCAGCTCGCCTGCATCGCCATCCGCAACGCCGTCGAGGACGCCGGCCTCGCGCCGGCGGACATCGACGGCTTCGTCTCCTACATGGAGCGCAACGAGCCGGTCCGCCTCAGCGCCGCGCTCGGCGCCGGCGACCTCAACTTCACGGCCCAGACGTTCGGCGGCGGCGGCAACGGGGCCGGGGCGGCAGTCACGCTCGCCGACGCGGCGATCACCGCCGGCTACGCCGAGTGCGTGGTCGCCTACCGCTCGCTCGCCCAGGGCCAGTTCGGGCGCTACGGCCAGGCGGGGCGGATGCGCCGGTCGGTGGGCGCGCAGGCATTCACGGCGCCGTACGGGATGCTGACTGCGGCCCAGACGACGGCGATGCAGACGATGCGCTTCATGCACGAGCACGGCGTGACGCAGGACTCGCTGGCGGAGGTGGCGCTGGCGTCGTACACCCACGCCCAGCGCAACCCGCGGGCGATTCGCTACGGCACGCCGCTGACGCGGGAGGCGTACCACGCCTCGCGCTGGATCGCCGAGCCGTTCCACCTCTACGACTGCTGCCCGGAGAACGACGGCGCGGCCGCGATCGTGGTGACGACGGCCGAGCGGGCCCGCGACCTCGCCAAGCCGGGCGTGGCGATCGTCGCCGCGGCCCACGGGCTGGAGCACCGCGACGGCGTCGCCGCATTCGGCAACGCCAACTTCCCGACCGCCCACCACCGCCACGTTGGCCGGATGCTCTGGCAGCGGGCCGGCGTCACGCCCTCCGACGTCCCCGTCGCCCAGTTCTACGAGAATTTCACCGGCCCGGTGCTGATGGCGATCGCCGAGATGGGCTTCTGCGCGCCCGACGAGCTCAACGACTTCGTCGCCGGCGGCGGCATCCAGTGGCCCGACGGCCGGCTGCCGATCAACACTGCCGGCGGCAATCTCGGCGAGGCGTACATCCACGGGTTCGGCAACGTCGTCGAAGCCGTCCGCCAGATCCGCGGCGAGTCGACGTGCCAGGTGGCGGGCGCCGAGCTCAGCCTGTCGGTCTCGGGTCCCAACTACGCGCCGGGCAGCGCCGTGCTGGTCGGCCGGGCGTGAGGCGGGCGCCGTGGCCGTGCTGCCGAAAGACTGGGCGCTCCCGCAGCTGACGCCGTTCAACACAGCCTGGTTCACGTCTGGCGCGATCGCCGTCCAGCGCTGCACGGCCTGCTCGACGCTGCAGCACCCGCCCGAGGAGATCTGCCACGCCTGCGGGGCGATGTCGTTCGACAGCGTGACGCTGTCGCCGCGCGGCACCGTGCACAGCTACACGGTCGTCCACTACGCGGCCAACCCTGCGCTCGCCGACGCGGTGCCGTACATCGTCGTGCTCGTCAGCCTCGACGAGGCGCCCGAGCTGCGGGTCGTCGGCAACCTGCTCGGCGCTGGGCGCGACGACGTGCACATCGGCATGGCCGTCGTCGCCGAGTGGGAGGAGCGCCGGGCCGAGGACGGCACCCGAATCCTGCTACCGCAATGGCACCGGCCCGCTGACCCCGATTCCTGACCGCGTCAGGACGCGCTCAGCGCGTCTGAGCTTCCGGAGAACTGGGTCGGGCGCGCCGGATCGCCACCAGCACCGCCGGAACATCGCCGCTGCACCGGATCCCGAGATGCGCCACGCCGTCGAGCCACAGCACGGCGCCAACGTCGAGCGGCAGGCGGCCCCCACACGCGAGCAGCACGTCGACCCCGCCCTCCTCCACCGCCACGATCTCGTCGTGCCACGAGCCGGGTGCCAGCACGCCACCGACGGGGATCGTCACGACACGCCGCAGGAGCGACGGCGGCAGGGTGCGGGTCCGAAGACGCAGTGGCCCCTCGAGGCGGACGTCCACGGGCGACGCCTCGTTGCCATCCTTCACGCGGACTCCCTGCGATGTCGTGCTCGACGTGACAGACGACACGTGGCGCCGAAGCTCATCGGTCCTCGTGTCGACAGCCCGCACGTCGTGAGACCCCCTTCGTATCATCGAAGATATGAACGTGGCCGAATCTGCGATCGAGTGGACGGAGGTGACCTGGAACCCCTCGACGGGATGCGATCGCACGTCGCCGGGCTGTGACAACTGCTACGCGCTGGCGCTGGCCAAACGGCTGCGGGCGATGGGCCAGGCGAAGTACCAGAACGACGGCGATCCCCGTACCAGTGGGCCTGGGTTCAAGCTCACGCTGCATCCCGATGTCGTCGACGCACCCCGACATTGGCCGGGGTCCCGCACGGTCTTCGTGAACTCGATGAGCGATCTGTTTCACGATGACGTGCCGCTCGGGTTCATCCGGGACGTCTTCGACGTCATGGCCGAGACGCCGCAGCACCAGTACCAAGTGCTCACCAAGCGATCGAGACGGCTCGCGCAGCTGGTCCTCGATCTCCCGTGGCCTGCCAATGTGTGGATGGGCGTGTCCGTGGAGACTCAGCGGTATGCATTCCGGCTCGATCACCTTCGCGACGTGCCCGCAGCGATCCGATTCGTGTCGGCTGAACCCCTACTGGGTCCGCTCCTTCTCGACCTCGAGAGCGTCGACTGGCTGATCGTGGGAGGTGAGTCCGGACCGCGGGCCCGGCCGATGGAAGCGGATTGGGTGCGCGACTTGCGCGACGCGAGCACGGCCGAAGGCGTCAGGTTCTTCTTCAAGCAGTGGGGAGGCCGCACTCCCAAGGCTGGTGGCCGGCAGCTCGACGGAAGGACGTGGGACGAGATGCCGACGACAACCGCAGCGGCAAGATAGCCATGCCGCCGCGAGGATGGGGGTTCTGGACGGAGGCGAAGCTCGACATCCTCTCCGCCTACTTGCCAGCACTCGCGACTGCCTCGAAGTCGGTGCATGAGCTCACCTATCTGGACCTGTTCGCTGGCAACGCTTCGAATCAGCGTCGCGATGTCGATCGCGACATCCGGGGCTCGGCGATCAGGGCTTTGGAGGCGCTTCCCGAGCACGCGCGGATCATCCTGTTCGAGCGTGATCGAGTCGCGGTCGAGCTTGAGCGGCACCTGCGCTCACGCTTTCCCCGGCGGCAGTTCGAGATCGTGGCCGGAGACTGCAATGTCACACTCGAGGTCGTCCTGGATCGCTTACGCCGACTCGGTGTTGACTGGGCGCCCTCGTTCGCCTTCATCGACCCGTACAGCTCGGCAGCACTTCGGTGGGAGACCATCGCCCGGCTCGCTGAGTTCAAACGCCGCCGGAGGTACAAGGTCGAGCAATGGTTGCTCTTCTATGGATCGGATATCCCGCGTGTCCTGGGGCAGAGTCCAGCCAACGCCGAGCTGCTTCGCCAGACCTTCGGCGGCGATCTGTGGAAGCCGACGGCCGACGCGCGGGAGCGAGGCGAGCTGTCGGCCGAGGAGGCACGTCGGCACGACACGAACCTGCTGCGGTGGCGTTTGGAGAAGTCGCTCGGCTACCGCTTCACGCACGCCTTCGAGGTCAGGAACACGTCCGGCGCGTACCTCTACGACTTGGTGTTCGCGACCGACAACGACGCGGGCAACAGGATCATGCGCGACGTGTATGGCGCCGCTGCGCAGCGCTTCGAGCGGATGCGCGCTGAAGCGTTCGAACGCCGTCGGGCGCTCCGCTCCGGTCAGGACAGCCTGTTCGATCCGGAGAGCATCGCCTCGATGGCGGCGCGCGAGATGCCCCCGTATCAGGCCGATCCGCCATCTGTACCGTTCGGGTTGGATGACCTCGACGAGGGTGAAGCGTGAGCAGCTCAATCCAGCTCATCCCAAGCCCGTGGAACTTCTACAACGTGCGTCGCGGCTTGATGTGTCGATGGTCGAGAGCGACGCCGGGCGGCGGTTGAGTCCGATCGTCGTCGTGTCGTCGATCCGCGTCCTCGGCGCTCGTCCGCGCCGGCTGATCTACTCCGCCGAGCTGGCCGCCCACGGCATCCGCGCCAACGCCTGCCGCCGGGCAGTACCGAGACCCCGTTGACCGCGGTCAACCCGGCCGCCTTGGCCACGATGCCGATGCGCCGGGGGGGCTTCCCGGCGAGCTCGCCGCGGCGGGGTACTTCCTCTGCTCGCCCGAGCGGTGGTTCATCACCGGCGCCAATCTCGTCGCCGGCGGCGAGTCACTGTTCTGGCGTCGATCCGGATTACTCCAGGGTCGCGTAGGGCGTCGCCGGACCATGACTCGGCGTGTCGAACGCCTGAGTGACGGCGACCGCCAGGTCGTCGAGGAACTCGTCCGTCGTCGCCGCGTTGGCCTGGCTGACGGTGGCGTGCAACGAGTCCGGCGGGCCCTGCCGGTCGAGGTGCCACCCGCGTCGTGCCAGCACCTCGCCGACGGTGAACACGTCCACGGGCCTGCGGCGGCCGCCATCCGCATCGTCGGCGGCCACGGCGACGAGGTGCAGGCCACCGTCGCCGAGGACGCGCAGCCCGTCGAGATGGGCGATCCCGGCCCGCAGCCGGTCGGCCGTCTCGAGCGCCCGGCGGGTCAGATCGACGTAGCCGTCGACTCCGAGGTGCTGCATCACCGCCCAGGCCGCCGCCATCGGGGCGCCCGACCTCGTGCCCTGCAGGTTCGGTGTGCCGTACAGGCCACCGAGCCAGCCATCGAACACGAACGTCTGGTGCCGGCGCAGCTCTTTGGTGCGGTAGACGATCACCGAGACGCCCTTGGGTGCGTATCCCAGCTTGTGCACGTCGGCGGAGATCGAGTGCACGCCGTCGACGCGGAAGTCCCACGATGGGACGTCGCGCCCGAGACGCTCGGCGAACGGCAGTACGAACCCGCCCATGCAGGCGTCGACGTGGCAGTGGGCGCCGACCGACGCCGCCAGCTCGGCGATCGCCGGGACCGGGTCGACCACGCCTTGGGGGTACTGCGGGGCTGATGCGACGACGAGCACCGTGTTCGGCCCAATGGCTGCGGCCATCGCGTCGACGTCGGCCGTCCAGTCGGGCCGCACCGGCGTCGTCACCGCTCGCATCCCGAACAGGTGAGCCGACTTGTGGAACGCGGCGTGCGCGGACTCGGCGAGCACGATCTCCGGGGCGCTGATCCCGCGCTCGGACCGCGCCCGCTCCCGGGCGGCGAGCACGGCGCACTGGATCGACTCGGTGCCGCCGCTGGTCA
>JBIOUO010000187.1:0-6898 GCA_044867195.1 Ilumatobacteraceae bacterium | reverse complement strand
TCGCATCCTGGGGCTGAAGCAGGTCCCAAGGGTTGGGCTGTTCGCCCATTAAAGCGGTACGCGAGCTGGGTTCAGAACGTCGTGAGACAGTTCGGTCCCTATCCTCCGCAGCCGAAGGTGTATTGAGAAAGGCTGTCCCTAGTACGAGAGGACCGGGACGGACGTAGCTCTGGTGTGTCTGTTGTCCTGCCAAGGGCACGGCAGATTGGCCACCTACGGAAGGGATAACCGCTGAAAGCATCTAAGTGGGAAACCCGTTTCAAGATGAGCACTCCCATGCGGTCAACGCAGTAAGGCCCGTGACCAGACCATCACGTTGATAGGCCGGAGGTGTAATCGTGGCAACACGTTCAGCCGACCGGTACTAATCGGCCGAGGGCTTGGATCGAACTCGCTCGTGCTTGCTCTGGAGTCCTCAGTGTGCGGTCGTGCAACTGTTGACAAACGATTTCGGTGGCCATGGCGACAGGGTCACACCCGTTCCCATCCCGAACACGGAAGTTAAGCCTGTCAGCGCCGATGGTACTTGGGGGTAGACCCCCTGGGAGAGTAGGACGCCGCCGGATTTCGCATTCGAAGAGCGCCCCCGAAGGGGCGCTCTTCGTCATTCTCGACCCGTAGCATCGACAGCCATGCCGCCGGGCCGTCCCCCTCGTCCGCCGCGCCGCGCCGTCGACGGTGACGTTCCCCGTTCTCGACGTGGTGCGTCGGCGTCGGCCCGGTCTGGCGCGCGCCGCGCGAGCTCCGGCCGTGCTGGAGCGAGTGGCAGCCGGCGGCGTAGTGCGTCCCCCCGCCAGCAGACAGCCGCCCAACGCCGCGCTGCCGAGGTCAATGCGCGGAGAGCCCCTCGGCCGCCGCGGGACCCTGCCGTGGAGCAGCAACGGATCGAGTCGCGGTCGGTCGAGCAGTGGATCGACGAGGGCGCGCTGCGGGACGAGGCGACGGGCGCAGCGAGCCGTGCCGCGGTGGCACCCGTTCGGCGCCAGCACCGCGTCGACCCGCGGCTGGCCAGCGAGATCGCGACCCGCGCTCGCAACCCAGGTCGCGCCGCTGTGCTCGCCGAGCGCCTCGCCCAGGCCCAGGAGGCGCTCGATGGCGAGCACTTCGATGAGGCGCGGCGGATCGCCCAGCCGCTCGTTCGCGAGCTGCCGGGCGTGGCAGCGGTGCACGAGATACTCGGACTCTCCGCGTATCGAGTGGGCGCATGGCGCCAGGCGGCGACGGAGTTGGAGACGGCGCAGGCGCACCGGCCGTCGGTGGAGTTGCTGCCCGTTCTCGCCGATGTCTACCGCGCCCAGCGGCGATGGGCCGACGTCGAGCGGATCTGGTCGGAGGTGCGCGCGATCTCGCCGCCGCAAGAGGTGCTCGCCGAAGCCCGCATCGTCGCCGCGGGTGCCCAAGCCGACCAAGGCGATCTGCGCCGGGCGCTGCGCACGATGCGCCGCACCTCCCAGACGCCCAAGCGGGTCCGCGACCACCACCTGCGCCAGTGGTATGTGCTGGGCGACCTCCACGACCGCGCCGGCGACGCGCTCGAGGCAGCCCACTGGTTCCGGCTCGTCGCCGACCATGACCCCGACTTCGTCGACGTCCGCGATCGCCTCCGCTCCCTCGGCCGCTGACCCGCGTTCGTGCGCCAGCGCCCGCCCCACCGAGCCCTCCCGCACAAACACGAGCACGGACGCCAGCCGCCGCGCGGGCCCAGCGCGCCTCCCGCCCCCCGACCGATGCGTCTGTGCGCCAGCGCCCCCCCACCGAGCCCTCCCGCACAAAGGCGACGGCCGCCCGCCCGGGCTCGGCAACCGCACACACCGCACACACCGCACACACCGCAGACCCGACGTTGGAACCAACCCACACCCCGTTTGTGCACCAGCGCACGCCCCAGCGATCCCCAACGTACAAACGCGATTTTCCGCCGCTGGGGCGCACCGAGCCGTCACCCTCGTCTGCTCGAACCCGGTCGCACCCGCGCGACGCCCCCGGATGTCGGAACCGGGCGGATCGGAGGCCGACCCGTCCGGCAGGCCTCGCGTTTGTGCGCTGGTGCGCGCCCGGTCGGCGCCTGGTGCACAAACGCGTGGGATCAGGAGGGGAGGACGAGGCCGATCGCGTCGGCGATCTCCTGCGCCTTGGCGCGCTCGTGGGCGGCGGCGGGGTCGCTGCGGGCGGCGAGCACGCGCGACAGGGCCAGGCGGGCCCGAGCCTCGTGCGGGCGGGTGCCGTCAGCCACGTTGTGGGCGATCGCCATCCGGAGATGGCGCTCGGCGGCGTCGAGATCGCCGGCCGCCAGCGCGGCCACGCCGGCGTACCCGCTGACCGGTCCGATCGAGATGCCGGCGAGGCCGCTCGTGGCGATCCGCGTCACGTACGGCTCGAGCGCCCGCTGGATGATCGCCGCCCGATCTGCGTCGCCGAGCGCGTCGGCAACCTCGGCGAGCGTGCACGTCGCCGGCAGGTACATCTGGTTGTCGCGCAGATTGATGCCGCGGGGACCGACGAGCTCGGCGAGGTGGGCTCGCGCGTCGTCGAGACGATCCGTCTCGACCAGCGCCCGGACCACGGCGATCTGCCACATCCGTAGATGCGGGTTGGCGGCCAGCATGCGCTCACTCTCGGGCAGCGTGGCGGCAAGCCGACCGCCGTCGTGGGCGAGGCGGTACCACACCCCAGCGTGGGCGATCTCGGCGTTCACTCCGTGCGAGCGCCGCCCCGAGGCCAGCGCCTCTGCGGCGAGCTCGCGGGCCAGCTGGTACTCGCCACGCGACAGCGCGTGCGAGGCCCGCTGGAACTGCCCGTAGACCACGAACAGCGTCAGGTGGAGGTCGGCGGCGAGCGTGGTGAAGCGGTCGAGCATGGCGAGGTGCTCTGCCATCCGCGCGCTCTCCAGGAGGTCGCTCATGGCGAACAACATCGCCGTCAGCGTGAGCTGCACGTTCCCGGTCCGCTGGGCGTGACCGACGGCGTCGAGGACAGCGGCCAGGCGCTCGTCGAGGCGGTCGGTCTGCCACAGGGCGAGGCGCCGGGCGAGCAGCGCCGACGCCAGCAGCTCGTCCTCGCCGCTCGCCTCGGCGATGGCCATCGCCTCGTCGGCGAGTCGCCTGCGGCGGGCGGCGTCCGGGTCGGGGACGAGCACCGATGTCAGCATGCTGCGCATCCGCACCTGGTAGCGGCGCTGGTCGGCGGGCAGCTCGGCGATCGCCCGTTCCAGCAACTCGACCAGCTCCGGGTCGGCTGGTCGGCCGATGTCGAACCCGACTCCCGACAGCGCGACCATCCAGCCCTCTGCCGCACGGGCGAGCAACATCGGGTCACCGGTCATCCGTGCCCACCCGGCGGCCTCGCGGAACGCGCCGATCGCCGCCGCCCGGTCACCCTGGGCCCGCACGACGTCGCCGCGCAGCACCGCCAGCTCGGCCCTGTCGCGCGGGCCGATCTGATCGGTGACGAGGCCGGTGACTCGCTCGACCCACGCTGCGGCGTCCTCTAGCGCGCCAACCTCGACGGAGTGGCGCCCGGCGGCCATCCCGGCGCGGAGCCGGGTCTCGCGGTCGACCAGCGACCCGGCCTCGAGCAGGTGATGGGCCAGCAGCGCCGGCGACGACTGCGCCTCACCGGACTGCTCGATCGCCATCGCGACCCGGCGGTGGAGGTCGAGGCGCCGGGTGCGTCCCAGCCGGGCGCGGATCGCCTGGGCTATCAGGGCGTGGGGGATGCCGAGGCGCCCGGCGCCGTCCTCGGCCAGCAGCCCGGCGGCCACGGCGGCGTCGGTCGCGTCGAGCAGGTCGTCGCCCGCCAGCCCGCTCGCATCGACGAGGATGGGCAGCGTCGCCGCCTGCCCGGCAACGGCGGCGAGGTTGAGCACCTGGACGACCTGCGGATCGAGGCGGTCGAGGCGCAAGCCGATCATCGCCCTGATCGATTCCGGCAGCTCGCCGCCGAGCCCGCCACGCCCATGCCGGATCAGCTCGGTGAGGAAGAACGCGTTGCCGCCGGTGGCAGCGTGCAAGTCGGCGGCCAGCGATTCGTCGCCGCCGCTCAGCCGCAACAGCTCGGCCACGCTGTCCGTGGCCAAGGCATCGACCGCCAGCCGCGTCAGGAGGCCATCCCGAGCGAGTCCGGCGGACACCCGATCGAGCTCGGGGGTCGGGGTGTCGGCGGGGGAGCGGATGGTGGCAACCACCATCACCCGACCCGGCAGCTCGTGCCGCAGCACGTGCTCGATCATCTTCAGCGACGGGTCGTCGGCCCACTGGAGGTCGTCGAGCACGATCAGCATCGGGTGCATCGACGACTCGGTGCGCAGCAGCTCGGCAACGGTCTCGAACAGCAGGTAGCGCTCGACGGCCGGATCGGGCCGCTCGAGCCGCGCTTCGGGCACTAGGTGCTCGAGCTCGGGGAGCAGCAACGCGAGCAGACCGCGCTCGGCCGCAACTCGCCGCCGAGCCTCGTTGGACACCGCACGCAGCACGGTCCGCACCGCCTCGACCATCGGCTCGAACGGCACGATCGCCTCGGCGGTCGCCCGCCCCCAAAGCACGACCGCACCGCGGTCGTGAACCTCGCCGGCGAACTCGGCGGCGAGGCGCGACTTGCCGGCGCCGGGCTCGCCCGCGAGCAGCGCGAGGTGGCTCGCGCCGGCCGACGTCATGTTCCAGATCGTCCACAAGCGCGCCATCTGCTCGTCACGGCCGACGAACTGACCGCCTGCTGCTCGCACGGCGACGGCCGGAAGCGGCACGGGCGACGCAGGCGGCGCGGCGGCCGCGGCGGCGCGCTCGGCGTCGGCCCGCTCGGCGACCACCGCGGGGGGAGGCGTCCATGGGCTCGCCGGCGCGGCGAGCATCGGATCATGGTTGAGGATCGCCGCCTGCAGCTCGACCAGCTCGGGTGTCGGGTCGAGGCCCAGCTCGTCGGCCAGCACCGCCCTCG
The DNA here is from genome assembly GCA_044867195.1 of Ilumatobacteraceae bacterium. Classification (GTDB taxonomy): domain Bacteria; phylum Actinomycetota; class Acidimicrobiia; order Acidimicrobiales; family Ilumatobacteraceae; genus JALZMG01. Next base: position 1,966 of record JBIOUO010000187.1, on the reverse strand, counting down.
TCCGGGAGAACACGCGCAGCGCCTCGGCCTGGCGCCCGCTGCGGTAGAAGGCCACCATCAGCCGCCGGGCGAACGCCTCGCGCAACGGGTACTCATCCGCCGTCCGTTCCAGCTCCGGCACCGCCTCGCTGTGCCGACCGAGGGCGAGTAGGGCGTCGAAGCGGGCCTCCAGCGCCTCCAGCCGCAGCTCCTCCCAGCGCACGGCGGCTGGGCGTGCCCATTCCTCGTCGGCGACGTCGGCGAGCACCGGCCCGTGCCATTCCGCCAATCCAGCGTCCAGGCGAGCGAGCGCCTGGCCCGGATCGCCGCTCAAGGCGGTGCGTGCCTCGGCAACGCGGTCCTCGAAGCGGCACGCGTCGAGCACCTCGCGCCGGGCGGTCAGCACATAGCCAGGTCCTTCGCGCCGCAGCAGCTGCGGATCGCCGAGGGCGCGACGCAGCAACGAGACGTAGCTCTGCAACGTGTTGACAGCGGTCGCCGGCGGGTCGCCGGCCCACACATCGTCGACGAGGCGGTCGACGGTGACCACCTGACCGGCGACCAGCGCGAGCCGCGCCAGCACCGCCCGCTGCCGCGGGCCGCCGAGCGAGACCGGCTCACCGTACCGCTCGGCTGTCACGGGTCCGAGCAGGCGGATGTCGAGCGCGAGCGCGCCCACCCGTTCCGCCTCGACCGTCGTCACGCCGTCGAACTCTAGAAGTCGCTGCGCCTGCCCAGCGCGGAGGCACCCGATTGGGCCGCTGGTGGCTGGATAGCGTGCCAGCGTGCCCGGTCATCACTTCCGCGCCGGCGTGATCGCCGTGGTACGCGGGACCAACGGCGACATCCTGGCGTTCGAGCGGGCCGACGTCCCTGGCCAGTGGCAGCTACCCCAAGGTGGCCTCGTGCGGGGCGAGCGGCCGGTCGACGCGGTGTGGCGGGAGCTCGAGGAGGAGACCGGGCTCGGCCCCGACGACGTCGAGCTGGTCGCCGAGCACGCCGACTGGCTGGTCGCGGAGTGGCCACGGGACGTCGTCGGCGATCGGGCCCGGCTCGGACAGATCCACCGCTGGTTCGAGTTCCGCGTCCGCCGCGACGACATCGAGCCGCACCCCGACGGGCGCGAGTTCCGAGCCTGGCGCTGGGTGAGCCCCGGCTGGCTCGTCGAGCACGTCGTGCCGTTCAAGCGCCCTGCGTACGCCAAGGTGCTCGCCAGCGGCGATGACTGACGACCTGTTCTCGGAGGCGGCGAGCGAGCGTTTGCGCACCCACGCACCACTGGCCGCGCGCCTGCGACCAAACACGATCGACGAGGTCGTCGGCCAGCCCCACCTGCTCGGCCCCGGCCGGCCACTGCGGCGGCTGGTCGAGCAGGACCGGCTGTCGTCGGTACTGCTGTGGGGGCCGCCGGGGACCGGCAAGACCACGCTCGCCCTCGCCGTCGCCGGGACCACCGCCCGGGCGTTCGAGCAGCTGTCGGCGGTCACGGCCGGCGTCAAGGACGTGCGCGACGTGATCGAGCGGGCGCGGCGGCGGCTCGGCGAGCGCGACCAGGGGACGATCCTGTTTCTCGACGAGATCCATCGCTTCACGAAAGCCCAGCAGGACGCCCTGTTGCCGGCCGTCGAGGACGGCACGCTCGTGCTGATCGGGGCGACGACGGAGAACCCGTTCTTCGAGGTCAACCCGCCGCTGCGCAGCCGGTCGACGCTGTTCCGCCTGTACCCGCTCGAGCCTGACGATCTGCGCGTGCTCGCCGCTCGAGGGCTCCAAGCGCTCGGGACCTCGGCGTCGCCCGACGCAATCGAGCTGCTGGTCGAGCGCAGCGGCGGCGACGGGCGGCAGGTCCTGACGTCACTCGAGGTCGCCGCCGCGCTGGCCCACCCGGCGCCGATCGAGCTGCGCCACGCCGAGGCGGCGCTGACGACGAGCGCCGTGCGGTATGGCCGCGACGACCACTACGACGTCGTCAGCGCGTTCATCAAGT
>JBIOUO010000186.1:0-15528 GCA_044867195.1 Ilumatobacteraceae bacterium | reverse complement strand
CGCCGGGTGTCGTCGTACTCTTTGCGTTTTGCCGGATCAGACAGGACGCTGTGCGCCTCGGAGACAAGCTTGAACCGCTCCTCGGCTGCCGCGTCATTCGGGTTGGCGTCGGGATGCAGCTCCCGGGCCTTGCTGCGGTAGGCCCGCTTGATCTCGTCGCCCGTCGCCGACCGGGAGACTCCCAGCAGCTCGTAGTAGTCAGCCATCGCTCGTGGTCAGCCTCTCCGCCGTCAGGAGTCTTCGAGGCGTCGCCCGAGCTGGTCGCTGACCACCTCGACCGTCGCCATCGCTTGGGGGTAGTTCATCCGGGTCGGGCCGAGCACCCCCACCGAGCCGCGCTGCTCACCGTCGACGACGATCGGGGCGACGATCACCGAGCACGCGGCCAGCGGCTCGACGCCGTGTTCGACACCGATCGCGACCGACAGCCCGCGGTCGACGAGGTCGCTGATCAGCGTGACGACCACGAACTGCTGCTCGAGCGTGCGCAGGACGTCGCGCACGATCTCGACGGCGTCGAACGCCGACGCCATCGACGACGTCCCCCCGACGTACACGTGCTCGTCGCTCGACCGGTCGCGGACGGCGGCGAGGGCGGCGTCGCACAGGCGATCGACCAGCGCATCGCCCGACGGCAGCAGCGCGGTCACGGCGCCGAGCACCCGGTTCGTCAGCTGGCCGGCGAGGTGCGCCGACGCCGCGGCGAGGTGGGCGTCGCTCACCTCCTCGTCGAGGCTGATCGGCTCGCTCTCGACGCCGCCGTTGCTGAAGACGACCACCGCGGTGGCGAGTGTCGTCGACAGGCGGACGACCTGGGCGCTGCGAACCTCGACGACGGCGGCCTGGGGCCCGACGACGACGGCCGCGTAGTTCGTGAGCTTGGCGAGCAGGTCCGACGTGCGGTGCAGCATCTCCTCGAGCCGCCCGTGGGCGCTGCGGAAGAAGTCACCGACCTCGGCCTGCGTCGTGCGGTCGACGAACCCGGGTGAGCCGAGGTGGTCGACGAAGAAGCGGTAGCCCTTGTCGGTGGGGATCCGCCCCGCCGACGTGTGGGGCTGGATGAGGTAGCCCTCCTGCTCGAGCACGGCCATCTCGTTGCGCACGGTGGCCGACGACACCCGCACGCCGGGCGCGTCGGCGATGTGGGTCGAACCCACTGGGAGCGCCGTGGCGATGTACTCCTGGACGACGGCGCTCAGGATCGCGGTCTTGCGGTCGTCGAGCATCTGGCACTCCAGACTACAGAGTGCTAATCGGTCGCCACGGGAGTTGCGGCACGCTGCCGGGACAGCACGGCCGCCGCGCCGGCCGCGGTGAGGAGGCTGATGATGCTGCCATACGCCAGTCCCCAGCTGGCGCCGAGCGTGTCGCCGATGACGCCGGTGATCGGACCGCCGATCGGGGTCGAGCCGAGGAACGCGACCGCCGTCAGGGCGAGCATCCGTCCCCGCATGTCCGGCGGGCTCTCCTGTTGGGCGATCCCGTTGCCGGCGCTGATGAACCCGCCACCGCCGATCCCCAGCGGCAGCGACCACAGCAGCGCGGCCCACAGGCCGGGGGCCCAGGCGAGCCCGAGCCCGGCCGCGCCGAGCAGGACCGTGTTGCCGAGGTAGCGGCGCATCGTGATCACCGGCTGGCGGGCGGTCAGCAACGAGCCGGCGAACGAGCCGATGCTGGCGACCGACAGGATGAGACCGAAGTTGCCGCCGCCACCCCAGCGGACGTCGGCCAGCTTGGGCAGGGCGACGCCGTAGTTGTACGCGAACGTCGACACGATCACCATCACGACGAACGTCAGGAACAGGCGCTCGTTGCGGTGCACGAACGAGAGCGCTTCGCGCACCGGGTGCCCGCCGCGAGGTGCCAGCGGCGGCGTGAACAGCTCCTCGCGGTGGAGCAGGAACAGCGAGGTGAGGACGGCGCCGAACGACGCCGCGTTGAGCAGGAAGCACCATGCCGTGCCGACCGTATCGACCAAGAGCGCGCCGAGGGCGGGGCCGAAGATGCGCGAGCCCGTCATCACTGCGGTGTTGAGCGACGTCGCGTTGGCGATGTCGTCGACTGGGACGAGCTCGGTGACGAGGCCGCGGCGGGCCGGGTTCTCGAACGCGTTGACGACACCGAGCACCAACGTGAGCATCCACACGACCGGGACGTTGACCCATCCGGCAAGGTCCGCGAGGCCGAGGATGAACGCCTGCACGGCGAGCAGCGACTGGGTGACGACGGCCATCGTCCACTTGTCGCGGCGGTCGGCCACTGCCCCGGCCCACGCCCCCAGGACGAGCATCGGGAGGAACTGCAGGGCGACGGTGATCCCGAGGTCGGTGGCCTTGCCGGTGAGGTCGTAGACGAGCAGCGCCATCGCCGTCATCTGCACCCACGTCCCGACGTTGGAGCACAGCAGGCCGGCGAAGTAGACGCGGGCGTTGCGCTCGCGCAGGGCGCGGAACGTCTGCGACTCGTAGCGCGTCGCCGTCACCGAGCGCTCCCCGTCACCGCTTCGGCCCCCGTCCGCAGCGAGCACACGACGTCGGGTCAGTCATCCATGCGCAGCGCGGAGATGAACACGTCGCCGGGGACTTCGACGCGGCCGATCGACTTCATCTTCTTCTTGCCCTCCTTCTGCTTCTCGAGCAGCTTGCGCTTGCGCGTGATATCGCCGCCGTAGCACTTGGCGAGGACGTCCTTGCGCTTCGCCTTGACCGTCTCGCGAGCGATCACCTTGCCACCGATCGCCGCTTGGATCGGGACGTCGAACATCTGGCGGGGGATCAGCTTCTGCAGCTTCTCGACCATCTGCCGGCCGTAGTCGTAGGCCCGGTCGCGGTGCACGATCGTCGAGAATGCGTCGGCTGGCACACCGTTGAGCAGGAGGTCGACTTTGGCCAGGTTCGAGCGGCGATACCCGGCCGGCTCGTAGTCGAGGCTGGCGTAGCCCTGGCTGCGGCTCTTCAACTGGTCGAAGAAGTCGACGACGACCTCGGCGAGAGGGATCAGGTAGTGCAGCTCGACGCGCTCGGGCGACAGGTACTCGATCTTGTCGAGCTCGCCGCGACGCTGCTGGCACAGCTCCATCAGCGTGCCGGTGTAGGCGGTCGGGGTGACGATGCCGACCTTGAAGTACGGCTCCTCGATCGCCTCGATGCGCTGCGGGTCGGGCAGGTCGGCCGGATTGTCGACGACGACGAGCGACCCGTCGGTGCGCTGGACGCGATACTCGACGCTCGGCGCGGTGGCGATCAGGGCGAGGCCGAACTCTCGCTCGAGGCGCTCCTTGACGATCTCCATGTGCAGCAGCCCGAGGAAGCCGCAGCGGAACCCGAACCCGAGCGCGCCGGACGTCTCGGGTGTGTAGCTGATCGAGGCGTCGTTGAGCTTGAGCTTCTCCAGCGAGTCGCGCAGGTCCTCGAAGTCGTCGCCGTCGATGGGGAACAGCCCGGAGAAGACCATCGGCTTGGGGTCGCGGTAGCCGGGCAGCGCGGTGGCCGCGCCGCCGCTCGCCGTCGTGACCGTCTCGCCGGAGCGGGCCTCGCCGACCTCCTTGATGCCGGCGATGAGATAGCCCACCTCGCCGGGCCCGAGCTCGGCGACGGCCGTCGGCACCGGGCGCCGCACCCCGACCTCGATCGCGTCGTGCAGCGCCGCGGCCTGCATGAACCGCAGCCGCGAGCCCGAGCGGAGCCGCCCGTTGACGACGCGGACGCTGGACACCACGCCGCGGTACTGATCGAACTGGCTGTCGAAGATCAGCGCCTGCAGCGGCGACTCGGCATCGCCGCGCGGCGGGGGGATCCGCTCGATGATCGCGTCGAGCAGTTGGGGCACACCCTCACCCGTCTTGGCCGAGATGCGCAGGATCTCGCCGGCGGCGATGCCGAGGACGTTCTCGATCTCCATCGCGTAGCGGTCGGGCTCGGCCGCGGGGAGGTCGATCTTGTTCAGCGCGGCGACGATCTCGAGGTCGTGCTCGAGTGCGAGGTAGCAGTTGGCGAGTGTCTGCGCCTCGATGCCCTGCGCCGCGTCGACCACCAGCACGACGCCTTCGCACGCCGCCAGCGAGCGGCTGACCTCGTAGCCGAAGTCGACGTGGCCCGGCGTGTCGATGAGGTGGAAGACGTGACCGCGCCACTCGACACGCACGTTCTGGGCCTTGATCGTGATGCCCCGCTCGCGCTCCAGCTCCATCGAGTCGAGGTACTGCTCGCGCATCTCGCGGGCGTCGACGGCGCCGGTGACCTCGAGGATGCGATCCGACAGCGTCGACTTGCCATGGTCGATGTGGGCGATGATCGAGAAGTTGCGGATGCGGTCGAGTTCCATCGGGACGGTCGGCCGGCCGGCGTCGTGCGGGGCGGCCGTCGATCGATGCTACCGGTGGGCTGTTGGAGCCATCGGAGCTCAGCGGTAGCCTTGCCCGGCTGTTTGCCGACGCGGTGAGCCGGTTGGAGAGGACTTGTAGAGGACGCCTAGTGGCCAACATCAAGAGCCAGAAGAAGCGCAACATCACCAACGCCAAGCGGGCTGCGCGCAACAAGGCCACGAAGAGCGAGTTGAAGACGCGCGTCAAGCGGGCGACCGACTCGATCGGCACCGAGAGCAACGACGAGGACGTCCGCCTCGCCGTCAAGCGCCTCGACATGGCGGCGGCGAAGGGGGTCATCCACCCCAACCAGGCCGCCCGACGCAAGTCGCGCCTGATGAAGAAAGTCGCCGCCACGGCCTGAGGCACCGCCTGGCGCTGCGGGCCGGGCCGGGTGCCGTCTCGATGCCGGCCGTCACCCAGCGCGCGGCCGACCCGGCGGCGCCCACCGATCTGTGAGCCCTCGCGGCTGATTGCCGACCTGTCAGCGCACAGTTCGGCAGAGGGTGGGCAGTCGGATGCAGCCGAAGCGCGGGCGGGGCGCACTGAGATGGTGGGCGAGCTGCGAGGCATCGGGCTCGCCCTCGACGACGAACCGGTCGGTCGCCGTCCGGTGGACCGTAGTGATCTCGGCGGCCAGGATGCTGATGCCGTGGTCGGCGAACCAACGGGTGATCGCCTCGAGCAGACCGACCTGGTCGGGCGCCGTGATCTTGACCACGGATCGTCCCGGACCGCCGCTGGCCACGGTCACTCTCGCCTTTCCGGCGGGCGTGAAGCGCCGTCGGGCCGACTGCCGGATGGCCACCGACCGCAGTCGCTCGCCGAGCGCAGCCCAGTCGGGCGGCGTGCCGGTGGTTGGCATGGCCGTGAGGGCGTGCAGCGCGATCGCCGGGTCGGTCCACGTGGCGACCGATGCCGAGTGCACGCTGAGCCCCTCTTCGGCCAGCGCTCCGGCCGTGTCGGCGAGCAGCCCGGTGCGATCTCGTGCCACGACCGTCAGGCGGAAGGCGGCGTCATCCATCGGCCGGGCGACTGCCCGGACCTCGCCGTCGGCCAACGCAGGGTGGCACAGCGCGAGGTCGGCGGCGAGAACCGATGGCCGCGCGCTGATCATCCACAGCGGCGTCGCCGCCTCGAGCAGTTGGTTGATGACGCCGCTTGGGATGGTCGTGCGTCCCAGCAGCTGGCGCAGCTCCGCTGTGTTGGTGCCAGCGGTGGTCGCCTCGTGCTCCGCCAGTTGGATCTGCACCACGTTGTCCACCACCTTGCTCAGCGCCTTCGGGTCGGCCAGCAGCCATGAGTGCCCGCCGCGGAGCACGGTTCCCTCGGCGCCGACGGCCGTGCACAGGGCGTCGAACGAGCCGAGCGGGAGCACCTCGTCGCGGTCGCTCCACAGCACCAGCATCGGCAGCTGCCGGCGCCGCAGCCGGCCAAGCTCAGCCGTGAGGTCAGCCCGACGCGCCAGCCACCCGATCTCGACCAGGGCGCGCGGGTTGGCGACCATGTTGTGCACGAGGTCGTCGCCGATCGCCTGGATGAGGCGACCGCCCTCCCGGCACCAGAGCGGGTCCCGGCCGAAGGCGAGACGCTGGCGCCACGGGGGCGGATGGTGCGATGGCGTCGCGAGGATCGGCCCGCCGGCGCCCGGCGGGCTGCCGACGGAGTTGATCAGTACCAGCTGGCGCACGCGGTCGGGATCGTCATCGGCGAGGCGGATGGCGACCCCACCGCCGAACGAGTGGCCGGCGACGAGCACCGGCTGATCGAGATCGACGGCGTCGAGGAACGCGCTGACCCACGCCGCATAGCCCTCCATCGTGCGCCGCCCGCGCTTGAGATCCGGCGTCCCGGCGAAGCCCGGCAGGGCAGGCGCATGAACGCGGCAGCCGCGTGACATGAGCGCCAGCAAGGCGCTGCGGTAGGACCGCGGGCCGAGTCCCCACCCGTGCAGGAACAGCACCGGCAGCCCATGGCCGCCGACCGCGTAGGAGGCTGCCCGACCGTCGACGAGGGCCGCGTGCCAGGACAGCCTCCTTGGTCGACGTGTCACGTTCGCCATCGGATGAGCAGGGTCCTCCCTGGCCGGGTACGGCGGGTCACGCCGGCGTGAAGTTCTGGTGAACGGGCTGAACCGCCCGCGAGCTGCCGGCACGACTCCCCCACCGGCCGAGTCCATCAGTGCGGTCTCGTTTCGTCACCGTCGGAGCCGGCTCAGGCGGGCCACGAGGATCTCCATCACGACGTCCGCGTCGATGTCGCGACGGCCGCGCAGGTCGAGGTCGGCGGAGGCGAGCAGGTCGATCGCCCGGCGCACGCCGGAGCCACCGAGCCGCCGGTACTGCGCCAGCGCCTTGCGTGCCGGGTATCCCGGCTTGATGCCCAGCACCTCGGCGACGCGCGCCTCCGACGACGCCTCGACCCCGTCGAGCCGCGCCAGGCGGCTGTAGTGACCGTGGAGGATCGCCATCAACTGCAGCGGGTGGCGTCCCCCGGCAGCCATCATTCTCGCCAGCACGGACAGGGCCGCAGCGGTGTCGCCTCCGTCGATCGCGTCGGTGAGATCCCACGGCGGCACCCCGCCCGCCTCGCCGACGAACGGCTCGACGTCGTCGGGTCGCAGCATCCGGGACGTGCCGAACGTGGCCGCCAACGTGGCGAGGAGCCCGTCGAGCCGACCGACGTCCTCGCCGAGCCGCTCGGCGACCAGGGTCGCAGCCGGGCCCGACAGGCGCACCTCAGCGCCAGCGGCATGCTCGGTGATCCAGCTCTGGCGGTCGCGGGGGCGTGACGGCGGATCGACCGCGCGGTGACTGCCCCCGCCCCGCTTGACACCGTCGACGAGCGCCTTCGGCGGCCGCCCGCCGCCGGCCAGCACCAGGTCGGTGCTCGGGAGGGGATCACCGACATAGGCGATCAGCGGGGTCAGCTCGGCCGCGTTGAAGCGACCGATGTCGCGAGCCACGACGATCCGTCGCTCGCTGAGGAATGGTGGCGTCTGGGCCGCCTCGACGATCGCCGCGACCGTCACCGCCTCACCGTCGAGCTCGTCCACCATCAGCGCCCGCTCGCCCGGTCCGACCAGGTGGTGCACGAGCTCGGTGACCGCGGCGCGCAGGATCGAGTCGTCCTCTCCCGTCAGCAGGTGCACCGGCATCGGCCGGCATCATCGCACCGTGTCGCGGCGCGGCACCCGCATCAGCGCCACGACGGCGAGGACGACCACGCCCCACCCGAGCCAGGACCACGGTGCTGACGGCTCGGCGCGCGCGCCGACGGTGGCCACGGCGTCGACCCACCACACCCCGATGCCGACGGGGAGCATCACTGCAGGCGCGACGAGTGGGCAGGCGCCGGCGAGCAGGCAGGCGGGCAGGCCGTACAGCATCACCAGCCCGGCCACCGGCACGGCGACGAGGTTGGCGACCGTCCCGACGAGCGACAGGCGGCCGAACACGAGCAGGCTGGGGATCGCCACGCCGGCCTGGGCGCCGATGGTGACAGCCACCGGCACGGCGAGCGGCCCGAGCCGGCGCAGCCGAGGCCCGAGCACGACCGCGCCGACCGTGACCCCTGCGGTCGCGCCAACCGACAGCCAGAACCCGACGGACCAGGCGAGCAGCGGGTCGACGAGTAGCAGGCCGGTGACCGCGATCGCCAGCAGCCGGACCGGCTCCGCCTGCCGCCCGAGGGCGAACCCGGTGGCCGCGAGCGCCGCCATCGCCCCGGCTCGCAGCACCGACGGCTCCGCCCGCGTGAGGACGACGAACCACCCGATCAGGCCGACCGTCAGCGCCCAGCGGGTCGGCGCCCGCGCCCGGCGCAGCAATGGGCCGGCGGCGGCCAGCATCAACGCCACGTTCTGACCGGATACCGCGGTGAGGTGCGAGAGGCCGGCTCTCCGGAACCGGTCGACCATCGCCGGTGGCTCGTCACGGTCGTCGCCGATGACAAGGCCGCGAGCGAGTGCCGCCCGATCGGGCGGGAGCGTGGCCGCGCCGCGGGCGATGACGGCGCGGACGCGGTTGGACGCTTCGGCCGCCGGACCGCCGCGGCGCTGGTCGCCGAACCAGTCGGCCTCGAGACTGCCGACCACGTGCTGCCACGCGACCCTCGATCGCCGTTCGGGCTCGAGCACCCGCCTGACGCCAGTGACCACGATGTGGTCCCCGGCCCGCCAACCGTCCGCACGCCGGCGGCGCACCGGCCCGCGAACCCAGGTCTCGAAGCGCTCGCCCTCGATCTCGAGCACCACGCGTGAGGCACCAGCCGTCACCTGCGGCTCGCCGACCACCGTCGCCCAGCCGCTGAACGCGCCCAGGGTGTCGGGTCGCAACTCGACCCACGACGCCTCCGACCGCAGCACGGCGCACGCCGCGAGCGCCGAGACAGCCAGCGCGACCCGCGGCGGACGGGCTGCGCCGAGCAGCGCACCGGTCGCACCGACGACGAGCCACGACCTCGTCGCCACGGCGATCGCCACTACCGCAGAGGCGGCCACGACGTCGATCAGCCCGGGACCCGGGGGAGCCCGCGCCGTAGGATGCCGAGTTCGGGCTGTGGCGAGGCCGTAGCCTCTCGGGATCGCTCTGTCAGCCATGTCCATGTCCCGCTACGTCTACGAGGGCCCGCGCTGGTTCCGCACCCGCATCCGCAGCCGCGGGCCATTCCTGGCCGTGGTCCCGCCGCTGGTGCTGGGCGCGCTCGCCCTGCTCGTTCTCCAGCTGTTCGACGGCAAGCTGAGCGGCCGAGTGGGTCTGATCCTGGGTGTCATGGCGGCACCGGCGCTGCCGGCCGTCGGGGCACCGTTCTCGGACACCGACGTGTACCCGATCGGCGTGGCGCTCAGTGTCCTGCTGTGGCTGGTGGTCGGGGCGATCGCCGCCCACCGCTCGACGCGCAACCCGATGGCAGTCTGGACGGACTTCTGGCGGACATACCTCTGGCTCGCCGGGGGGATCTGGCTCGGCGCGATGGTCGCCCTTGTCGTGGCCCGGCTGGCGGTCGGCGACGCGTTCGTCTGACGGATCGCACGAACTGTCAGCCGCTTCGTGCCCGATCGGTGCGGAAATGGCTGACAACTTGATGGACGCGGCTCGGCCGTTCATACCGTGACCAGCTCTCGGATCGCGTCGAGCTTCGCCGGCCCGATGCCGCGCACGTCCTCCAGGTCGTCGACCGTGGCGAACGGACCCACGGTCTCGCGGTGTTCCACGATGGCCGCGGCGGTGGCGGGGCCGATCCCTGGGAGGGTGTCGAGCTCGTCGGCCGTCGCCCGGTTGAGATCGATCGGCCCCGGCGGCCCCGGTGGCCCTGGTGGAGACGTGGCCGCGGCTGGCACGGGGGCGACCGGCGCTGGCGTCGGCTCGCCAACCAGCGGCACATAGATTCGCTCGCCGTCGAGGACGGGCGCGGCGAGGTTCAGCGCGTTTGGATCGGCGCCGGCCACCGCACCACCGGCAGCGGCCACCGCGGCGTCGGCGCGGGAGCCACCCGGCAAGAGATACACCCCAGGCTGCACCACCGCCCCGGCGACATGGACGACCACCGTCGCCGCGGTCGTCGTCGCCGGCGTGTCAGCGGCGATGCCGGTCGTCGCCGGCTGCCACGTCCCAACAGACGCGACCGTCGTCGACGTGGCTGCGTATGGCAGCCCAGCCTCGGTCGGCGGTGCCGGCGCCCGCAGCAGCCACCACCCGCCGGCGACCAGCGCGACCACCGTGATCGCAGTCGCCACGAGTCGCCGCACGCCGTACCACTCGACCCAGGGGCGAGCCCGATCGGCCCACCGCCCGATCAATCGGCCCCCAACAGGCGGGCGGCCTGGCAGATCGAGCCGGTCGACGTGCTCGAATGGGTCGATCAGCTCGGATCGTGGTCTGTCGTCCGCGGCATCGAGCGCCATGACATCCTCCTGGGATCGCGCGCGGGAGGCGCGCTTCGGATTCGGGGGATGTCGGTGCCGGGCACATTACCGGAGGGGTGTCAGCGTGACACCCGCCAGGTGGAGGACCGACTGAAGCCGTCCGAGCGAGCCCAGCAAGCGAGCCACCGACGCGGCTCCTGACGCTTCGGCCCCCGCCGCAGCGAGCGTGCAACGTCAGGTCGAGCGTCGCGGCGCCAGCCGCAGCGAGACACGCCGAGCGAGCGCAGCGAGCGAGGCCTTCAGAACAGCTGGGCGGTGAGGCGGCGCCGATAGTCCGCCGTGCGTGGGTCGTCGGGTCCCATCAGCTCGAGGATGTCGACGAACTCCTGGCGCGCCTCGTCGTCGGACTTCACCCGCGGCAGGAGGTCGGCCAGCGTGGCGTCGTAGTCGTCGTCGGGCGCGTCGCCGAGCCGGGCGGCGGCGGCGATCTTGCGCGTGCGGTCGGTCTCCGGGATCCGCTCGAGCAGGCCCAAGGCCTCGTCGCGCTCGCCCTGCTCGACGAGCAGCTCGGCGAGCGCGGCGATGGCGTCGGGGTGGCCCGGCTCCCGCTCGAGCACCCGCCGCAGGCTCGTCTCGTCGCCGGCAGCGAGCAGCGCGGTGACCTCGTTCTCGGCCTCCGACGGCAGCAGGCTCTGCACGAAGCGGGTGACCTCCGGCTCGGGGTAGGCGCCGATGAAGCCGTCAACGACCTGCCCGTCGCGCAGCGCGTACACCGCCGGGATCGACTGCACGCGGAAGGCCTGGCTGATCGCCGGGTTCTCGTCGACGTTGACCTTGACCAGCGCGACCTTGCCATCTGTGGCGCCAACCACCTTCTCGATGATCGGGCCGAGCGTCTTGCACGGACCGCACCATTCGGCCCACAGATCGACGACGACCGGGACGGTCTTCGAGCGCTCGATGACGTCCGTCTGGAAGGAGGCGTCGGAGGCGTCGATGTAGGCCATGCCTGCCACGCTACCGACGACGGTTCTGGCGCGGCGTCCCCCAACATCGGGCGGCGGTACCGTCGGCGGGGCACCCTTGGTACCGTCGGAGCAGTGATCGCTGAGGAGGACGTCGCCGGGATCGCGACGGCGAACGTCACCGCCTGGCTCACCGAGCACGTCGAGGGGACGGTCGCCCCGTTCCGCTTCGAGATCATCGCCGGCGGGCACTCCAACCTGACCTACCTCGTCATCGACGCCGCCGGCGGGCGCTTCGTCCTGCGCCGCCCGCCACTCGGGCACGTGCTCGCGAGCGCCCACGACGTCGGGCGCGAGCACCGCATCATCGCCGGCCTGCAAGGCTCCGGCGTGCCGGTGCCGAAGGCACTCGGGCTGTGCACCGACGAGGCGGTCAACGGCGCGCCGTTCTACGTCATGGGGTTCGTCGACGGCATCGTCGTGCGCGACCGCGCCACGGCGGAGCGGGCGCTCGACGTAGAGGCCCGCGGCACCGTCAGCCGCTCGCTCGTCGACACGATGGCCGCCATCCACGCCGTCGACCTCGACGCCGCAGGGCTCTCCGATCTCGGTCGCCACGAGGGCTACGTCGCCCGCCAGCTCAAGCGCTGGTACGGGCAGTGGAACGCGCAGAAGACACGCCAGCTCCCGCTGGTCGACGAGGTCCACGATGCGCTGGCCGGGATGGTGCCGGAGCAGGGTCCGGCGACGATCGTCCACGGCGACTACCGGCTCGACAACACGATCGTCTCGCCTCGCGGTGAGGTGCAGGCCGTGCTCGACTGGGAGATCTGCACGCTCGGCGATCCACTCGCCGACATCGGCCTGCTGCAGGTGTACTGGACCGGGCCCGACGACACGCCCAGTGCGTGGGCGGAGGGGTCGACGACCGCGCCCGGCTTCTGGAACCGGGGCCAGGTGGCCGAGCGCTACGCCGAGGTCTCCGGGCGCGATCTCTCGCGGCTCGACTTCTACGTCGCGTTCGGGTTCTGGAAGCTGGCCTGCGTGCTCGAGGGCGTGTACGCCCGCTACCTCGGGGGCGCGCTCGGCGAGCAGGATCCGGCCACGCTCGTCCGGTTCAAGGAGCAGGTCGACAGCGCGGCGGCGATGGCCGCCGAGCGCTTGGAGCGGATGCGGTGACGGACCATCGCTTCGTCACCGACGTTCCGGCACTCGACGAGCCGGTGCTCGTCGTGATGATGACCGGATGGATCGACGCCAGCGGCGCTGCTGCGGCGGCGATGGGCGTGCTCGACGCCGAAACCGCGGCGACGACGCTGGTGACGTTCGACGACGACACCTACATCGACTACCGCGCCCGGCGTCCCGTGCTCGAGCTGCGCGACGGCGTGAACACACGGCTGGTGTGGGCGGTGCCCGAGCTGCGCGTCGGTCGCGATCTCAACGCCCGCGACGTGCTGCTGCTCACCGGCCCGGAGCCAGACATGGCGTGGCACCGCTTCGCCTCGACGATCGCCGACCTCGCCGAGCGCCTGTCCGTGTCGAAGATGGCAGCGCTCGGCGCCTACCCGTTCGCCGCGCCGCACACCCGGCCGCCTCAACTGTCCGTGACGTCACCGTCCGCGGCCACGATCGCCGAGGTGCCGTTCCGCACCAGCTCGGTTGACGTCCCAGCGGGCATGGCCGCGGCGCTGGAGCTGGCGATGTTCGAACGAGGCACCCCGGCGCTCGGGATCTGGGCCCAGGTGCCCCACTACGTCGCCACGATGTCGTACCCGGCAGCGTCCGTCGCCCTCCTCGAGGGACTGGCGACGGCCACCGGGATCATGGTCGACATCGCCGAGCTGCGGCGCGAGGCCGTGCTGCAGCGGGAGCGGCTCGACCAGCTCGTCGAGGGCAACGAGGAGCATCGGGCGATGGTCGCCCAGTTCGAGCGGCTGTACGACGCGGCCGAGCGGCAGGAGTCCGATGCCAGAGCGGGCGGCCAGGCTGGCGGGCTCGAGCTGCGCACGGGCGAGGAGATCGCGGCCGAGGTCGAGCGCTTCCTGCGCGACCAGGGCAAGAGCTGACGGCCAGCGATCTCCTAACGTCGCACCCATGAAGGTCGATGGGGGCATCCCGAACACTCTGGACAAGGCTGGCGCGCAGGCCGCCGAGCTCGAGCGCGCCGGCTACTCCGGCGGCTGGACCGCCGAGACGAGCCACGATCCGTTCCTGCCGCTGGCGCTCGCCGCCGAGCACACGAGCGAGCTCGAGCTCGGCACGTCGATCGCCGTGGCGTTCGCCCGCAACCCGATGAACCTCGCCAACCTGGCGTGGGACCTTCAGGCGTACTCGCAGGGCCGGTTCATCCTCGGCCTCGGCAGCCAGATCAAGCCGCACATCACGAAGCGCTTCTCGATGCCGTGGAGCCACCCGGCACCCAGGATGCGCGAGATGATCCAGGCCATCCGCGCGATCTGGGACACCTGGCTCACCGGCGCCAAGCTCGAGTTCCGCGGCGAGTTCTACACGCACACGCTGATGACGCCGTTCTTCGCGCCGGGCAAGGAGGATATCGGCGACTTCGGCGTGCCGCGGATCTTCCTCGCCGGCGTCGGCGGGCTGATGACCGAGGTTGCGGGCGAGGTCTGCGACGGCTTCCTGTGCCACGGCTTCACGACCGAGAAGTACCTGCGCGAGGTGACGATCCCGGCGCTCGAGCGGGGTCGGGCCAGGGCCGGCAAGACGATGGAGGGATTCGAGATCGTCGGGCCGAGCTTCGTCGTCACCGGCACCAACGACGAGGAGCTGGAGGCCGCGGCGGCCGGCACGCGCCAGCAGATCGCGTTCTACGGCTCGACGCCGGCGTACCGGCCGGTGCTCGAGATCCACGGTTGGGGCGGGCTGCAGGAGGAGCTCAACGCGCTGTCCAAGCAGGGCGAGTGGGTGAAGATGGGCGAGCTGGTCAACGAGGACGTGCTGAACACGTTCGCCGTCGTCGGCCCCCCCGAGACGATCGCGCCGGAGCTGCACGCGCGCTACGGCGACGTCATCAACCGCATCTCGTTCTACGCCCCGTACCGCTCCGACCCCGAGCGCTGGTCGCAGGTGCTGGAGGCGATCAAGGCCGCCTGAGCGGCCGATCCGAGCGTTTTCGTCCGGATCCTGGTTGCACGTGCGACCACGATCCGGACCAAAACGCAGGTCACCGGGCGCTCACACCAGGTCGAGCAGCTCCTCGAGGTACAGCTCACGGCACTTCGCCCGCTGCAGCTTGCCCGAGGAAGTCTTGGGCAGCGTCGACGGGCGCACCAGCATCACGTCGCGCGGCGGCAGGCCGCAGACCTCGAGCGTGCGGTGATGGATGGCGTGGCGCACGCCGTCGAGGTCGGGCGGGTCGCTGCGCACCTCGGCAACGACGACCACGCTTTCCTTGCCCTTGTAGCCGTCCATGCCGAACGCGATCACGTTGCCGGTACGGACGCCGCCGACCGAGCCGACCGCGCGCTCGATGTCCTCGGGGAACACATTGCGCCCGCCGACGATGATGACGTCCTTGATCCGCCCGCACAGCACGAGCTCGCCGTCGACCATGTAGGCGAGGTCGCCGGTGCGCAGCCAGCCGTCGGCGAACAACTCCGCCGTGGCTTCAGGACGCTTGTAGTAGCCGGGAGTCACGGACGTGCCGCGGATCAGCAGCTCGCCCACGTGACGTTCAGGGCGCTCCTCCAGCGTCTGCGGATCGACGACACGCATCTCGAGGCCCGGCACCGGCGTGCCGAGCAGCGGCAGCCGGCGGGCCGCCAGTTGGAAGTCATCGGGATCGACGACGTCGATCGGCTTGGCCACCCGGTCCCGCTCGAGGACCACCCGATCGACGGTATCGCACACCAGCCCGCGGCCCCGGCGCGGGAACGTCCCGCCGATCGCCACCTCGGCCATCCCGAACGCCGGGAACACACCGCCGGGCGGGAATCCGAACGGCTCGGCGGCGGCGACGAACGCCTCGACGGCCGCCGGGTCGACAGGCTCGGCGCCGGAGAGGGCGAGCGTCAGCGACGACAGGTCGAGACCGCTCATCCGCTTCAGGGCCCGAGTGGCCAGCACCCACGAGAAGTTCGGGCCGGCGGTGCACGTGCCACGGAAGTCGGAGATCCACTGCATCCAGTTGCCCGGATGGGCGAGGAAGTCCTGCGGCGCGGCCTGCACCAGCTCGGCTCCCCGGGTCATCGGGATCGCCAAGCAGCCGATGAGGCCCATGTCGTGGTACAGCGGCAGCCACGAGACGACGACCTCGACGGCGGGATCGAGATCACCGCCCGCGAGGCACGCGTCGACGTTGGCCGTCAGCA
>JBIOUO010000185.1:0-12911 GCA_044867195.1 Ilumatobacteraceae bacterium | reverse complement strand
CCGGCTCGCGGGCCGCGCCGCGCTCGCCCATCACGTGCAGCCGCAGCGCGCCGTGCGGCACCTGGGCCCCGAGGTCGATGTCGCGGGGCTTGGCGTCGATGTCGTCGAGGTACTCGGGGAACGACTGCCACGCCCACGACAGGCCCTCGTGGAGAGCGATGCCGGGGATGTCCTCGACGCCCTCCATCAGCTCGATCAGGCGCTCGTGGTCGCTCGGGCGGACCGGCGCGAACCCGACGCCGCAGTTGCCCATCACCGCCGTCGTCACGCCGTGCCAGCTCGATGGCGCGAGCTGGGTGTCCCACGTGGCCTGGCCGTCGTAGTGGGTGTGGATGTCGACGAAGCCCGGCGTCACCAGCGCCCCGTCGGCGTCGACTTCACGCCGGCCGCGGGCGTCGATCCGGCCGACCTCCGTGACGGCGCCGCCGTCGATGGCGACGTCGGCGGTGCGGGCCGGGGCGCCGGACCCGTCGACGAGGCGCCCGGCGCGGATGACGAGGTCATGAGCCATGCAGCGACGCTAGTCACGACTCAGCGCGGGGCCGCCTTCGGAGCATTGGAGTGTTTGCCTCGTTGGAGTGTTTCCGGCGGGGCTTCCCCCGGCGAGACACTCCAACGGCGGAAACACTCCAACGGCGGTTCAGGTGTAACGGGCGGCGACCTGGAGGGCTTGGGCGATCGGGATCACGAAGCCGATGTTCGAGGCCTGCTGCATGTCGTTGCTGGCGGCGACCGCCGTGTTGATACCGGCCACCTGCCCGTCGGCGTTGACCAGCGGGCCACCGGAGTTGCCGGAGCTGATCGCGGCATCGGTCTGGATCAGCCCGTCGAGGTGGCCCTGCTCGGTGTCGATCGAGCGGCCGAGCGCCGACACGATGCCCTGGGTCACCGTCGGGCCGCCCTCCAGGGCCAGTGCGTTGCCGATCGCGACGACCGGGTCGCCGACGACGACGGCGTCGGTGGCGAACGTCGCCGGCACGACACCTGACGGGTCATCGAGCTGGAGCACGGCGATGTCGTCGGACAGCGAACCGCCGAGCACGGTCGCCGAGCGCTCCTCGCCATTGACCGTGACGGTCACCGTGTCGGCGTCGGCGACGACGTGGGCGTTGGTCAGGATGTGACCCTCGGCATCGAGCACGACACCGGTCCCGGCGCCCTCGGCGTAGCCGGAGAACGGCCCGCGCTGAACCTGGAGGCTGGTCGTGATCGACACGGTCGAGCGCTGCACCGCCGCCACGACGCCGGCGACGTCGATCACGCCTGGGGAGTCGCTGACCGCGACCGGCACGGCTTGGACCGGCGCGGCCGATCCGGTGGACGTCTCGCCGCCGCTCTGCTGACCGGCTACGTACCCGCCGGCCGCCCCGGCCGCGGCGGCCAGCAGGGTCAACCCTGCGGCCGCCGCCAACCGGTTAGGCGTCCGCCGGCCGCGACGGGCACGGCCAGGCGGAGCCGGCGGCGCGGGCAGCGGCGCCGGCGAGTGCGCCCAGGGCGGGACGGCTGCCCCGGTCGCACGTCCCGCTGGAGACGACAGCGGCGGCCTCTCCGGCGGGCGGAGTGGACGCCCGGCCTCAGGCAACAGCGGATCGAACACACGACAAGCCTCTCCACCAACCGTGAGAGCGCGCCCGACGGGGTGTGAGAACCGGGCAAGAAGATCGGACTGGCGACGTAACGCGGCGTTCACTGACCGACGGGGGTCTCGACCGACGGGCGTCGTACGATTATGGGCTCATGGTCGAGCGGGTCGGGGCAGGACGGGGAGGAGCCGCGGCCGGAGCGCGACTGGCCGGACTCCGGTGCATCGTCACCGGTGCCGCCCGCGGCATCGGGGCCGAGATCGCACGCACGTTCACCACGGCCGGCGCCCACGTCGGCGTGGTCGACGTCGCGCCCGACGTCAAGGCCGTCGCCGCCGACGTCGACGGACCGCTCGAGATCGCCGACCTCGCCGACCCGGCGGCCGCCGCCCAGGCCATCGGTCGCCTGATCGCCGCCCTCGGCGGCATCGACGTGCTCGTCAACAACGCCGGCATCCTGCGCATCACGCCGCTGCTCGACATCACCGTCGAGGAGTGGGATCTCGTGCTCGACGTCAACGCCCGCTCGATGCTCGTCACCACCCAGGTCGCGGCGCGGGCGATGATCGCCGCCGGTCGCGGCGGGCGGATCATCAACATGGCCAGCATGGCGGCCAAGCGCGCCGAGGCGGCGCAGGCGCACTACGCGGCGTCGAAGGCGGCGGTGGTCGCGCTGACCCAGGCCGCGGCTGCCGAGCTCGGCGCGCATGCCATCACCGTCAACGCCATCTGCCCCGGCTACGTGCTGACGGAGATGGGCGCCGCCACACGCACGCCGGAGATGGTCGCCGCGTGGAGCGCGACCTCACCGCTCGGCCGGTGCGCCGAGCCGACCGACGTGGCCCGGATGGCCGTGTTCCTCGCGTCCGACGATGCCTCCTACTGCACCGGCCAGGCGTTCAACGTGTCCGGTGGGATGATCCTGCACTGAGGACCCCGATGACGACCGAGACGACCGCCACCAGCCGGACGGGGGGACGACCTGGCGCGGCGATGCTGTCGTTCCGCGACGTGTCGAAGACCTTCCCCGACGGCACCCACGCCCTCGCCGCGACGACATTCGACGTCACACCGGGCGAGTTCGTGGCCGTCGTCGGCCCGTCGGGATGCGGCAAGTCGACGCTGCTGCGCATCGCGTCGGGACTCGACAGCCCGAGCACCGGCGCGGTCACCGTCGATCGCAACAACCTCGGCCACGTGTTCCAGGACCCCACGTTGCTGCCGTGGCGGACCGTGCGCCGCAACGTTGAGCTGTTCGCCGAGCTGGAGCGCGTCCCGCGGGCGGACAAGGCGCGACGTGTCGCCGAGAACGTCCGGCTGGTGGGCCTCGACGGCTTCGAGGACAAGTACCCGAAGCAGCTCTCGGGCGGGATGCGGATGCGCGCCTCGTTGGCCCGCTCGCTGGTCATGGAGCCGGACATCTTCCTGTTCGACGAGCCGTTCGGCGCGCTCGACGAGATCACTCGCGAGCGCCTGAACGACGAGCTGCTCGGGCTGTTCCAGCGCAAGGGCTTCGGCGCCCTGTTCATCACTCATTCCATCGTCGAGGCCGTGTTCCTCTCGACGCGGGTGCTCGTGATGTCGGCCCGCCCGGGACGCGTCGTTAAGTCCTTCGACGTGCCGATCCCGTACCCGCGATCGCACGACCTGCGTTTCGAGCCGGTGTTCGCCGAGCTGTGCGGCGAGGTCAGCCACGCCCTGCGGGGTGCGCACAGGTGACACTGTCCGCGCCGCCACAGGCCCCGGCCTCGCCGGTCGCCGATCCGACCGCGACCGTCCCTCCTCCGGCCGCGGTCACGGGTCCGGACCGGCGCTGGATCAACGTCGCCGGACCTGCCCTCGGGTTCGTGCTGTTCATCGGCTTCTGGTGGCTGATGCACTCGTGGGCGCTCGAGCATGTCTTCGACAAGCCGAGCTTCCTCATCCCCTCGCCGGCCACGGTCATCGACCGCTCGTACGTCGAGCCGGTGCCCCGTGGCGACATGCTCCTGGCGCTGTGGTGGACCGCCGTCGTCGCCCTCTCCGGGCTGGCGATCTCGATCGTCGTCGGGATGCTGCTCGCCATCCTGATGGCCCAGGCCACCTGGGTCGAGCGCTCGTTCTGGCCCTATCTGATCGCCGCCCAGGCGATACCGATCCTCGCCATCGTGCCGATCATCGGCAACATCTTCGGCTTCGGCTTCGGGTCGCGCATCCTCGTCTGCGTGATCATCTCGATCTTCCCGATCGTGTCCAACACGCTGTTCGGGCTGCTGTCCGCCGACGCCAGCCAGCACGACCTGTTCACGCTGAAGGGCGTCTCGCGCTGGACGCGGCTGACCAAGCTCCAGCTGCCGGCCGCGATGCCGGCGATCTTCACCGGCTTCCGCATCGCCGCCGGGCTCTCGGTGATCGGCGCCGTCGTCGGCGAGCTGTTCTTCCGCAAGGGCGGCAAGGGCATCGGCATCCTGATGGACCAGTACCGATCGCGGACCCTGTTCCCGGAGACGTACGGGGCGCTGATCCTCTCGTCGCTCCTGGGCATCGCCGTGTTCGTGTTCTTTGGGTGGTTGTCGAACCTCGTGATCGGGCGCTGGCACGAGTCCACCCGCTAGCGCGGCTGCCCGGCAGCCGCGAGCACGCTCCAGCGTGAACCTGACAAGGAGTACCCATGCACATCCGACGAACCCGCCGCTGGTTCGCCGTGCCGCTCGCCGGGATCATCGCCCTCGCCGCGTGCGGCGGCGATGACGATGACGCCGCCGCGACGACTGCGGCCTCGGTGGCGGCCGGCGCGGTCGACCTCGCCGCGGCCGGCTGTCCGGAGACCGTGGTGATCCAGACCGACTGGAACCCGGAGGGCGAGCACGGCTGGATCTACGACATGATCGGCAGCGACTACACGATCGACAAGGACGCGCTCGCCGTCCGCGGTTCGCTCGTCACGTCGGGCAACGTCGACACTGGTGTCGACATCGAGATCCGCTCGGGCGGCCCGGCGATCGGCTACCAGACAGTGACGTCGCAGCTGTACACCGACAGCGACATCCTGCTCGGCTACGTCTACACGGACGAAGGCATCCAGAACGCCGCCGAGTTCCCGACCGTGGCGATCATGGCCGGGATGGAGAAGAACCCGCAGATGATCATGTGGGATCCGGCGACCTACCCGGACATCAAGACGATCCAGGACATCGGCAAGGCGGGCATCCTCGTGCGCTACTTCGGCGGGGCGGCGTACATGGACTACTTCACCCAGACCGGGATCCTCAGCCCGGATCAGGTCGATGGCAGCTACGACGGCACGCCGGCGAACTTCGTGGCGGCCCAGGGCAAGGACGCCCAGCAGGGCTTCGGGTCGGCCGAGCCGTACATCTACGAGCACGAGGTGCCGGACTGGATGAAGCCGGTGTCCTACGCCTACATCAACGACGCCGGTTGGGACAACTACGCCGAGTCGATCGCCACCAAGCCGGAGACCCTGGAGACGTACCACGACTGCTTCGCCGCCCTGGTCCCCATCATCCAGCAGTCCACGGTCGACTACCTCAACGCGCCCGGTGAGACGAACGCGCTCATCCTCGAGGCGGTGAAGACGTTCGACAACGGCTGGGTTTACAGCCAGGGTGTCGCCGACTACGCGGTCGAGACGATGAAGAACGACGGCCTGCTGAGCAACGGCCCCGACGGCACGATCGGCAACTTCGACCTCGACCGCGTTACCGAGCTGATCGCCAAGGCGATCCCGGTGTACGCCGCGCTCGGCCAGAGCCCGCCGGAGGGACTGACCGCCGAGGACATCGTCACCAACCAGTTCATCGACCAGTCGATCGGCCTGTAGGCCTCTGCCCCCGCACCCCCGCCGCTCGCATCTTGCATTGGCTGGAACTGGCGGCACCTGGGCCGCCCTCCCCGGTAGGGCTACGGTCCGTCCCCATGAGCGCCGAGCAACCCGTTGACATCAAGCCTCGCTCACGGGACGTCACCGACGGCAAGCAACGGTCCGCGTCGCGGGCGATGTTGCGGGCGATCGGGCTGACCGACGACGACTGGGACAAGCCGCAGGTCGGCATCGCCAACTCGTGGAACGAGATCACGCCGTGCAACATGACGCTGCGCGCCCTCGCCGCCGACGTGCGCGCCGGCATCCGTGAGGCCGGCGGCGTGGCCCTCGAGTTCGGCACGATCACGGTGTCGGACGGCATCTCGATGGGCCACGAGGGGATGCGGGCCTCGCTGGTCAGCCGCGAGGTGAGCTGCGACTCGGTCGAGACGGTGGTCCACGCCGAGCGTCTCGACGGCTTCGTCGGGATGGCCGGTTGCGACAAGTCGATGCCGGCGATGCTGATGGCCGCCGCGCGCCTCGATCTGCCGAGCGTCCTCGTCTACAACGGCTCGACCATGCCCGGCGAGTTCGAGGGCCGGGCGATCGACATCGTCAGCGTCTTCGAGGCGGTCGGCGCCAACGCGGCCGGCACGCTGAGCGATGAGGATCTACTGGAGATCGAGCGGCGGGCGTGCCCGGGGGAAGGCGCCTGCGGGGGGATGTTCACCGCCAACACGATGAGCTCGATCGGCGAGGCGCTCGGCATGAGCATTCCGGGCTCGGCGTCGCCCCCGGCGATCGACGCCCGCCGCCACACGGACGCCAAGGCGGCCGGGGCGGCCGTCGTGCACATGCTCGAGCGAGGTATCACGCCGCGGATGATCATGACCAAGCCGGCGTTCGAGAACGCCATCGCTCTCACGTCGGCAGTCGGAGGGTCGACGAACGCCGTGCTGCACCTGCTGGCGATCGCCCACGAGGCAGGGGTCGAGCTGCACCTCGACGACTTCAACCGCATCGCCGCTCGCGTGCCGCACGTCGCCGACATGAAGCCGGGCGGGAAGTTCCATATGGTCGACCTCGACCGCGTCGGCGGCGTGCCTGTCGTGCTTCGGGAGCTCCTCGATGCCGGGCTGCTCGACGGCGACTGCCTGACGGTCACCGGGCTCACGATGGCCGAGAACCTCGCCGCCCTCGATCCGCCGCGGCCCGACGGCGTGGTCGTCCACCCGCTCGACGCGCCGATCCACCCGCAGGGCGGGATCAACATCCTCACCGGGTCGCTGGCGCCGAGCGGGTCGGTCGTCAAGGTCGCCGGGCTGACGCAGGACCAGCTGTCGTTCGAGGGCTCGGCTCGCGTGTTCGACGGCGAGGACGCGGCGATGGACGAGATCCTCGCCGGGCGGATCGCGCCGGGCACGGTGCTGGTGATCCGCTACGAGGGGCCAAAGGGTGGACCCGGCATGCGCGAGATGCTGGCCATCACGGGCGCGCTGAAGGGCGCGGGCCGCGGCGCCGACTGCGCGCTGATCACTGATGGACGGTTCTCCGGCGGCACGTGGGGATTCTGCATCGGCCATGTCGCACCCGAGGCGGTCGACGCCGGCCCGATCGCATTCGTGCGCGACGGCGACCGCATCCGCATCGACGTGCCGACGCTGTCACTCGACCTGCTCGTCGACGAGGCCGAGATGGCTCGCCGCCGCACGGGCTGGGCCGCCAACCCGCCGCGCTACACGCGCGGCGTGCTCGGCAAGTACGCGCGCCTGGTCCAAGGCGCCGAGACCGGCGCGATCACCAATACGTGGTGACTCGTTTTCGTCCGGATTTTGGTTGCGCGTGCGACCAAAATCCAGACGAAAACGGCGAAACCTCAGTACCTATCGCGGCGGGGGCCGCCGGTGCGGTCGCCACCGCCGCTGCGGGGCTGGCGCGGGCGGGCCTCGTTGACCGTGATCGAGCGGCCACCCATGTTGGCGCCCGTCAGCTCGTCGATGGCCTTGCGGCCGTCGTCGTCGCTCATCTCGACGAAGCCGAAGCCACGCGAGCGACCGGTCTCACGATCCATGATGACCTGAGCGGAGGTGACGGCCCCGACGCGGCCGAAAAGGGTCGCCAGGT
The DNA here is from genome assembly GCA_044867195.1 of Ilumatobacteraceae bacterium. Lineage (GTDB taxonomy): Bacteria > Actinomycetota > Acidimicrobiia > Acidimicrobiales > Ilumatobacteraceae > JALZMG01. Next base: position 5,402 of record JBIOUO010000185.1, on the reverse strand, counting down.
CGTCAGAAGTAGTCGAGTAGGGCAGGTTGCCCACGTACAGGTTGATAGCGGTTCCTCCGTCTCAGCGTTCCGCCTCCAGTGGCGGCCGCTGGGAGCGTATCTCGCCGCCCCGCCGCGACGCCGCCGAAACGACAAGTCGCCACCCGAGCAGGAACAGCCCGAGGAACGCGGCGGCGACGAGCACGAACGAGACCGGCGTGCTCCGATCCCACACGAACCAGCGCAGCGGCACGCCGATCACGACCGTCGCCAGCCAGACGTCGACGCCGGCGCGCAGAGACCGCGGTGCCCGCCGCACGCGCGGCGACACCAGCCAGCCGACGGCGAGGCCGATCAGGAACGGGGCGGCCACGCCCAGCACGGAACCCACGCCATCGCCTTCGTCGTGCGACCGACGGCCGAGGACGACGAACAGCAGGATCGCCGCGACGTCTGCGGCCAGCGCAGCGAGGCGCCGGTTCACGCCGGCGCTCCGTCCCCGGCACCGACGTGCAACGTGACGACCATGTTGTAGTCGGGGACACGGCTGGCCGGCTCGCGGCGCCCGGGTCCGCCGGTCAGCAGCACGTTGCCCTCGGGCCAGTGCACTTGCAACGTTCTTGACGGAAGGCGGACGAGCTTCGCCCGCCCAGCAAAGCGGCCGGCCGCGCTGGCAAGCGTCACGGGATCACCGTCGGCGACGCCCAGGACGCCAGCATCGTGGCCGTCGATGTACACGGCGTCTCGGCCGGCACCCGTGAGGGGGTCGGTGTCGGCGAGCACCATCGAGTTGAACTGCTTGCCGCGGCGGGTTGAGACGAACCACTCGTCCGGGCCGAGCTCGATCGGCGCCACGTCGAGCACGGAGAACCTGGCCCGCCCGGATGCCGTCGGAAATGCGCCGCCGGCGCACAGGTGGCGACCGCCGTACTGGACGGCGTCGCCGACCTCGGCGAGGTCCTCGACACCGGCGTACAGCGGCACGAGCTCGGCGATCTCGGTGCGCAGCGCGACGTTGTCGTCCCAGTCGAATCGCGCGGCGAGGTCGGGGCGGGTCCGCGACGCGACCTCGGCGAAGATCCGCCACTCGCTGCGCGCCTCGCCCGGCGGCGCGGCGACCTGCGGGCTGTAGGCGATCTGGCGCTCGGTGGTCGTGCTCGTGCCGCCGCCCTCCTGCTCGTAGCGCGTCGCGGCCGGCAGCAGGATCACGTCGTCGCCCTCGACCAGCATCTGCGACGTCAGGACGATGTCCTGGTGCACGCGCAGCGGGACGCGACCGAGCGCCTCCTCGACCCGGGCCGGATCGGGCATCACCTCGAGCAGGTTCGACCCGTCGACGTACAGCACGTCGAGGTCGCCGTTCTCAGCCGCCTCGACCATCTCCGGCGCCGTCAGTCCTGGCCCCGGCGGCACGTCGAACCCCCAGCGCTTCGACCACAGCTCGGCGTGGTGGGCGTCGACGGGCTCGCCGCCTGGAAATGCCGTGGCGTAGGCGCCCATCTCCGCTCCGCCCTGCACGCCGGAGTGGCCGCGGATCGGCATCAGCCCGGCACCGTCGCGACCGACGTTGCCGCGGGCCAGCCCGACGTTGACGATCGCCCGCACCCCGTCGACGCCGTGGGTGTGCTGGGTGATGCCCATGCTCCACACCAGCACGGCGCGCCCCGCGCCGGCGTAGAGGTCGACGAAGCGCTCGAACGTGTCATCGTCGACGCCGGCCTGCGCCAGCAGCTCGGCGCGGTCGAGGCCGGCGAGGTGGGCGGCGACGTCGTCCCATCCCTCGGTGTGCGCGGCGATCCAGTCGTTGTCGACGTCGTCGCGCTCGATCAGCCGCTTCAGCACGGCGTTGGCGAGGGCGACGTCGCCCTGCGGGCGCACGGCGACGTGGAGGTCGCACAGCCGCGTGCCGAACAGCGCCGACTCGGCGTTCGACGGGACCCAGTAGCGCTCGAGGCCCGGCTCGAGGTACGGGTTGACGACCACGACGCGGGCACCCCGCTTGCGGGCGAGGTAGAGGTACTTCGTGAAGACCGGCTGGTTGTTGGCGACGTTGGTTCCCCACAGCACGATGAGGTCGGCCTCCAGGACGTCCTGCATCGAGCACGTGCTGGCGGCGACGCCGATCGTCTGCTTCAACCCGACCGTCGACGGGGCGTGGCATGTCCGGGCGGCGGAGTCGATGCTGGCGACGCCCATCGCCCGCGCCGCCTTGCCGGCGACGTAGTACACCTCGTTGGTCAGCCCGCGACTGGTCAGATAGATCGCCGTGCGGTCGCCCCCGCCGGTGCGGATGGCGTCGCCGATGGCGCCCAGCGATTCGTCCCAGGAGATCTGGCGGAAGCCCGGCTCGCCGCGGCGACGGCGCATCGGATGGGCGAGGCGGCCGACCTCCCGCAGCTCCTGCGACGGCAGGTTGCGCAGCCACGACACATCGCCGAGCACAGTGTGGTCGAACGGCTCGGCGCAGTTGACCTCCAGCAGGCGCAGGCGCGTCGTGCACAGGTGGACGCCGTCGAGCGTCCAGTCGTGGAGGCCGGCCACGCCGAGCGCGCACCCGTCGCACACACCTTCGGTCAGGATCCGCCACGCCTTGTGGCGGTTGCCGCGCAGCTTCCAAGCGACCTTGGCCATCTCCAGGTAGTGGTTTGGCTTCTGGTGCCCGATCCCGTTCGGCGCCAGGCTGACCCAGTCTCGTGGCAGGCGCATCAGTCGGCGGCGAGGAAGCCCCCGAGGGCGCCTCGGTAGAAGACGAGCGGGGTGTGCGGCTCGTTGTGGTGGGCGAGGTCGACGACCCGCCCGACGACGAAGTAGTGGTCGCCGAGCTCGAACTGGTGCTCGACGGTGCAGTCGATCCAGGCGCCGACGCCGGCGAGGACCGGGCAGCCGGTGGGTGACGTCGTCCAGCTCACGGTCTCGAAGCGGTCGTCGCCGACGCCGCTCTTGGCGAACCGCCAGCACAGGTCGGCCTGGTCGTCGCGCAGCACGTTGACGCAGAACCGCTTGGCCGGCGCCATTGCCTCCCATGTGTCGCTGTCGATCTGCGGCAGGAACCCGACCAGCGGCGGGTCGAGCGACACCGACGTGAACGACCCGATCGTGAACCCCGCCGGCACGTCGCCGGCCCAGCCCGTGACGATCGTGACGCCGGTCGGGAAGTGCCCGAGCACCCTGCGGAACTGCGCCGAGTCGAACGGCGGCGCGTCCTGTCGGTTCGTCACGCTGTCGATGGTAGGCAGCGCGCGACACTTCGTCAGGTGCAGCGCGCGAAGCAGGAGTTGCGGGCGCGGATGCGCGAGGTGCGCCGGGCGATTGCGGCCGACGCGGCGGATCGTCTCGCCCGCTCCGAGCGGATCTGGGCGCGGATCGTCGAGTGCGCCGCGCTCGCGGCGGGGATGCGGGTGATGCTGTTCGAGTCGCTGCCCACGGAACCGGAGACGGCGGGCTGGTTCGAGTGGTGCCGGCGCCACGACGTCGCCGCGTTCGCGCCACGCGTCGACGGTCCGGAGCTGCGTGTCGAACCCGGTGACCTCGACCCGACGCTGATCGACGTGGTCGTCGTGCCGGGCCTGGCGTTCACGCCCGACGGCCACCGCCTCGGCCAGGGCGGCGGCCACTACGACCGCTTCCTGCGTCGGCTACGTCCGGGCTGCGTCACCGTCGGCGCGGCGTTCGCCGAGCAGGTGCTCGACGACCTCCCGCACGAGGACCACGACGTCCAGGTCGGCGCCGTAGTGACCGACGTCTGTGGGAGGAAATAGACGCGAAACGCGTCTATTCCCTCCCACAGACGCGGAGTCACCGCGATGAGTCGGGCATCTCGAGCATCACGCGCACGCCGAGCAGGCGGACCGGCCGACGGACTTCATGGCGCTCGAGCACGACCAGCGCCATCCGCACGACCTCGCCCGGGTCGGTGGTCGCGGCGGGCAGTTTGGCGATCTTGGTGCGGGTGAAGAACGTCGCCGTGCGCACCTTGACGGCGACGTGGGTGACCCGCCGCCCGGCGGCGACGACCTCACGGGTGACCGCGTCGGCGAGGCGGGCGACGTGGCCGTCGATCTCGTCGGCGCCGGTGATGTCGCGGGTGAACGTCTCCTCCTTACTGCGCGACCGGGCGACCCATGGCTCGTCGACGATGGCGGAGTCGTCGCCGCCGAGACCGAGCACGCGCAGGTGGGGACCGATGCGCGGGCCGAATCGCTCAGCCAGCACGGTGTGGTCGGCGCGGGCAAGGTCCTCGACGGTGACGATGCCCAGCTCGCTCAAGCTCTCGGCCGTCCGCGCCCCGATGCCCCAGATGGCCGTGACCGGACGCTGACCCATCGTCGGGATCCACATCGCGCGGGTCAGCCGGGCGACGCCACCAGGCTTGGCGAATCGGGTCGCCGTCTTCGCCTGGAGGCGAGTCTCTCCGATCCCCATCGCGCAGCTCAGCCGTGTCTCGTCGAGCACGCCGGCCTTGATCTCGTGAGCCAGTGCTTCGGGATCGTCGGTGCGCGCGCCGACGAACGCCTCGTCCCATGCCCACACCTCGACGGCGACGGGGAATGTCCGCAGCGTCGCCATCACCCGCTCCGACGCCGCGTCGTAGGCCGGATGGTCCGACGGCAGGAACACCGCGCCAGGGCAGAGCCGGGCAGCACGGATCAACGGCATGCCGGAGCGGACGCCGAAGGCCCGCGCCTCGTACGACGCCGTGGCGACAACCTGGCGGGGCCGGGTCGGGTCGCCGTCGCCGCCGACGACCACCGGACGCCCGGCCAGCTCCGGCCGCCGCAGCACCTCCACCGCGGCGAGGAACTGGTCGAGGTCGACGTGGAGGATCCAGTTTCCCGCGGTCGTTCTCCCTTTCCCGCTGGTCGAAACACTCACGAGGGCCATGGCAGGTCTACCAGTCCCCGCTCGCCCGTGCGCGAGAGGGGGGAGCGATCCTGTGGATCCCGGCGACGGGTCGGCACCGGCGCTGGTTGACGAGGCGGGTCGCGGCGTTCGATCAGCCGCGCCCGCCCGCGAGGCAGACCTGACGCCCGCGCCGGTCGCCGACTTCGGGCCCCGGCTGGAGCCGGCGGCCACCGTGGATGGCACGCCCTCCACGGGCTTCGATCCGGAGATCAGCACGGAGGTGGTTGCTGAGCGTGATGAGTTCCGGCGCGTGTTCGCCAACCCGGACGGCAGCCGCACCGTGCAGGCGTCGTCGATGCCGATCCACTACCGGGACGGTGCGGGAGCCTGGCAGCAGATCGACAACCGAGTCATCGACGATGGTCGCGGTGGGCTGGTGAACGCGGCGAACGGGTGGCAGGTCCGGTTCGCGCCGATGGGCGCCGGCGGCGTGACGGTCCGTTCAGTGCGAGGGGCGCAGCCGGCGTGGCGCCGACGGTCGAGCCCCACGGTGAGTCGATCCGCCCACGGAGCGCGTTGCT
>JBIOUO010000184.1:0-2877 GCA_044867195.1 Ilumatobacteraceae bacterium | reverse complement strand
AGCTCGTGCCACGCCCGGTCGAAGGCAAGGCTCGCCAGCGCGCCGGTTGGGAACTTCGACGCGAGGCGCCGGCGCAGATCCTTGTTGCCGTGGCCGATCAGCAGCGATGCGAGCATCTCAAGGCCTGGGTTGTGGCCGATCAGCATCACGCTGCCCACGTCGTCGCCGACCTCGTTCAGCCGGTCCAGCAGCGCACCGCTCGGCGCGCCGTACAGCCCGGCTTCGACGAGAACGGTGGCATCGTCGGGCAGGGCGCGTGAGATCCCTTCCAGCGTCATCACGGTCCGCTGCGCCGACGAGCACAGCACGAGGTCCGGCGCGATGCTGGATTCGGCCATGTGGCGGCGCAGCCGCTTCACGGTCTCTTTCCCTCGCCCGTTCAACGGGCGTTCGTGGTCGCCGAGCCAAGGATCGCTCCAGCTCGACTTGGCGTGGCGTAGCAGGTACAGGGTCCGCGTCGGGGAGGCATGTCGGTGCGTTGGCATAGGATGAGCACACGGTAGGGATTGATCTCGCGGCGAGCACGGTCCCGACCGCCTACTGGCACACGCTTGCCGACGGTCGGGTGCAATGCGACGTCTGCCCGCGGGCCTGCAAGATGCGCGAGGGCCAGCGCGGGATGTGCTTCGTGCGCGCCGTCGAGGGCGGGGAGGTCGTGCTCACCTCGTACGGCCGCTCGTCGGGGTTCTGCGTCGACCCGATCGAGAAGAAGCCGCTCAACCACTTCCTTCCCGGTACGCCGGTGCTGTCGTTCGGCACAGCGGGGTGCAACCTCGCCTGCCGGTTCTGCCAGAACTGGGACATCTCGAAGTCGAAGCAGATCGACACGCTGGCGGACGCCGCTTCACCGGAGGCGATCGCCAGCGCCGCGGCGCGCCTCGGCTGCCGCAGCGTGGCGTTCACGTACAACGACCCGGTCGTGTTCATGGAGTACGCGATCGACGTCGCCGACGCCTGCCGGGAGCGCGGTCTGCACCCCGTGGCGGTCACCGCCGGCTACATCTGCGACGAGCCGCGCGTCGAGCTCTTCCAGCACATGGACGCCGCCAACGTCGACCTCAAGGCGTTCAGCGAGGACTTCTACCGGCACGTCACGGTCGGTCACCTGCAGCCAGTGCTCGACACGCTCGAGTACCTGCGCCACGAGACCGACGTCTGGTTCGAGATCACCACCCTCCTGATCCCTGGACACAACGACAGCAACGCCGAGCTGGAGGCGATGGCGTCGTGGATCGCCGAGCACCTCGGTCCCGACGTGCCGCTGCACTTCACGGCGTTCCATCCCGACTTCAAGATGCTCGACGTCCCGCACACACCGCCGGCCACGCTCACCCGCGCCCGGACCATCGCCCACCGCCACGGCCTGCGCTACGTCTACACCGGCAACGTGCACGACCCGGCCGGGTCGAGCACTAATTGCCCAGGGTGTGGGCGGCGGGTGGTGGAGCGCGACTGGTACGTGCTCGGCGACTACCACCTCACCGCCGACGGTCACTGCCGGTTCTGCGGCACACGGATCCCCGGCCGGTTCGATGGCCCGCCAGGCACGTGGGGCGCGCGGCGCCAGCCGGTGTGGCTGGACACGACGTCGACAGCGACCGCCGGGCCGGGGCGACGATCCTCTCGTCCGGACTCGCCGTGACGACCCGCCTGCGCCGCGCCGCCGTGGCTGGCCTGTTCTACCCCGCCGAACCGGAGCGGCTGCGGCGCACCGTCGAGGAGCTGCTCGTCCACGCCGCTGCGCCAGCGGGCGCGAGCGATCAGTCGGCGCCCAAGGCGATCATCGCTCCCCACGCCGGGTATCCGTACTCGGGGCCGATCGCGGCCACGGCCTACGCGACGCTCGCGCCGGCACGAGGAGTCGTGCGCCGGGTGATCCTCGCCGGCCCCGCCCACTTCGCACCGGTCAGCGGCGTCGCCGTCTCCAGTGCCCAGGCGTTCGCCACGCCGCTCGGTCCGGTCAGCGTCGACGATGAAGCCCGGCAGCAGGCGCTCGACGTGCGCGGTGTCGCCGTCGACGACGAGGCCCACGTCGGCGAGCACAGCCTGGAGGTTCACCTTCCATTCCTGGTGGCGGCGCTCGGCGACGTCGCCGTGTTGCCGGTCCTCGTGGGACGGCCTGGCGCCAGCGTGTTCGCCGACCTGCTCGACGCGCTGTGGGGCGGCGCCGAGACGCTCGTCGTGATCAGCACGGACCTCAGCCACTACCACGACCAGACCGTCGCCAGCACGCTCGATGCCCGCACCGCGGAGAAGATCTGCCGGCGCGACGCGCCTGACCCCGACGACGCGTGCGGCGCGGCCGCGGTCACCGGCATGCTGCTCGCCGCCCGCCGCCACGGGCTCGACGTCCAGCTGCTCGACCTGCGCAACTCCGGCGACACGTCCGGCAGCCCCGACCGGGTCGTCGGCTACGGCTCGTTCGCCCTCTTCGAGCCGGCCGCCGATGGCGGTCGATCTGTCGGCGCGCCGGAGGGCTGAGCGTGGTCGGCCACGTCGATGTGCGCGCCTACGCCGAGCTCAACGACTTCCTCCCTCCGGCGCTGCGAGGCACCACGATGCGACGGCCGTTTCGCAGCCACCAGACGGTGAAGGACGTCATCGAGGCGACCGGGATCCCGCACACCGAGATCGATCTCATCCTCGCCGATGGCGAGTCGGTCGGCTTCTCCCACCGCCCGACCAGCGGCGCCCGCATCGCCGTGTACCCGGTGTTCGAGTCGCTCGACATCGCCTCCATCGGCCGGCTGCGCCCGACGCCGCTGCGCGACCCGCGGTTCGTGGTCGACGTCAACCTCGGCCGGCTCGCCCGCCTACTGCGTCTCGTCGGCTTCGACGTGCGCTACGACCGGCACCTCGACGACGCCGCGCTGGCCG
>JBIOUO010000183.1:0-18544 GCA_044867195.1 Ilumatobacteraceae bacterium | reverse complement strand
GGCGGTGATGGTGTACCACGCCAACCCGTCGTGGCTGGCGGGCGGGTTCTTGGGTGTCGAGGTGTTCTTCGTCATCTCCGGCTACCTGATCACGCTGCTGCTGATCGGCGAGCACGAGCGCAGCGGGCGCGTCGACCTCGGCGGGTTCTGGGCCCGCCGGGCGCGGCGACTGTTGCCGGCGCTGTTCACCGTGCTGTTCGCGATCACGGTGTACACGGCGCTGTTCCGGCGTGACGCACTGGGCCAGTTGCGCGGCGACGTGCTGGCGGCGCTGGCGTACGTGTCGAACTGGTACCAGATCTGGGTCGGCCAGGGCTACACCGCGGCGGGTGACTTCGCCCCGCTGCGCCACCTATGGAGCCTGGCGGTCGAGGAGCAGTTCTACCTCCTGTGGCCGCTGGTCATGATCGCCCTGCTGCGCCTCGGCCGGCGTCGCGCCCCCGAGGTGAGCGTGACGCTGCTGGTCGTGGCGCTCGCCGTCACCGGGGTGGTGGCCACGCTCTACCACGAGGGTCCGATCGGGTCGTGCGCCACGACCCCGGACGCGTACTGGCAGGTCGCCGGCCGCTGCATCTCGAAGACCGACGTCCTGTACCTGTCGACACCGACCCGGCTGACCGGTCTGCTGCTCGGCGGCGCGTTCGCCATGGTCTGGCGACCAGCCGCGGTGATGCGCGGCCCGTTCCGCCGGCGCGGCGCGACGCTGGATGCGGTCGCCGTCGCCGGGTTCGCCGGGCTCGCCGCGCTGTGCTGGTACGTCCATGTCGTCACGCCCGAGGGGGCCGACCCGTGGTTGTTCCGCGGCGGGTTCCTGGCGACCGGCGTGGCGACCCTGGCGATCATCGCGGCCGTCAGCCACCAGCGCTCGGCCACCGGGGTGCTGCTCGGCAGCGCCGTGCTCGTGTGGATCGGGCGCCGGAGCTATGGGCTGTACCTCTACCACTGGGTGATCTTCCAGGGCATCCGGCGCGTCGCCGGCAACACGCTGTCGATCGGCCAGTTCGCCGCGGCGGCTGTGGCTTCCGTGGTCGTGGCCGAGCTCTCGTACCGGCTGATCGAGATGCCAGTGCGTCGGCGGACAGTGCGCACGACGTGGCTGCGGTTCCGCTGCGCCGGATCGGACGTCCAGCGGCGCGCCCTCGCCGGCGTGGCGGTCGCGCTGACGATCCTGATGACGTTCGCCGGTGCCAGGCTGGCCACGGCGGGGGTCGAGCCGAACGAGATCGCGGCCGCCCAGGAGGAGGGACGTCGCTGGACCGGCGACCCGTTGGCGACCACTACGTGGCCGGCCCGGCCGACGGTGGCGGCTGCCGCCAGGACCTCCACCACGGCTGCGGTCACGTCTGCGACGACCACCCCGCTGACGTCTGCGGTGTCGGCCGACGAGGCGGCGCCGGAACCGACCGCCGCACCGGCACCGACTTCACTACCGGCACCGACGTCTGCCCCGCCATCCGCCCCCGAGACTCAGCCGCCCCCGCCACCTCCCCCTGATCCGTGCACGACCACGCCGATCGGGCTGTACGCGCTCGGTGACTCGGTCATGCTGGGAGCGGCCGGTGGTCTCCATGCGGCGGGCTTCTGCGTCGACGCGGTCGAGTCGCGGTCGTTCACCGACGGCCTCGACCAGGTGATCCACCTCCACGCCGAGGGCCGCCTCGGCGGCGTGGTCGTCGTCGCCCTGGGCACCAACGGCCCGATCGGATCGGCCGATCTCGGGCGGATGATCGACGAGCTGGCGGGCGTACCGGTCGTCGTCGTCCTCACGACCAAGGCGGACCGCAGCTACGTCGCGTCGAACAACAGCAAGCTGCGTGCCCTGCCGCTGCGCTACGCCAACGTGCGCGTGGTCGACTGGGCGGCGGCCGCCACGGCTTGCCCCGGACGGTGCTTCTACGACGACGGCATCCACCTCCGGCCCGACGGGCGCGCGTTCTACGCCCAGCAGATCCTCGCCGCCACCGCCTGACTTCCGGCGCCTCCGGCTCAGCACGCCCTCACCACGGCGCGCTGCCGCCGTCGACATTGATCAGCGCCCCGGTGACACCACCGCCCGGTTCCGACGCCAGGAGCAGCGCCATGGCGGCCACTTCCTCCACCTCGTTCAGCCGCTTGATCATCGACTCATTGGCGTAGTTCTCGAGGAATTGCTCGTACGTGATACCTGCCATCGCGGCGGCATCCGGCCCGGAGTCACGCATGATGTCGGTCTCGACGGCGCCTGGACAGATCGCGTTGCAGGTGATACCCAGCGGCCCATATTCGAATGCGGTTGCCTTGGTCAACCCGTTCAACGCGTGCTTGGTCGTGATGTAGTTGCTCACTGCTGGCTTGTTGGCCTGCTTGCCCTCGACGGAGGAGATGTTGATGATCCGCCCCCATCGCTGGGGGACCATGTACTTCAGCGCTCGCCGCGTCGCCCAGAACGCTGAGTTGAGGTTCCAATCGATGGTGCCCAGCCATGCCCAATCGTCCATCTCGGCGATCATCCCGTGCCCCGTGATGCCCCCGGCATTGTTGACGAGGATATCGACGCTCCCGTAGCGGTCATTCGCTCCGTCGACGATCGCTTCGACGTCGTCCTTCTTCATCACGTCACCGGCGATGAAATGAAGGCGGTCGCCGCCGCCCATCTCCTTCAACGCCTGCTCGCCCTTCTCGACGGAACGGCCGTTGACCACCACGTTGGCCCCATGCTCGAGCAGGATCTCGGCGATTCCCCGTCCGATCCCGCGGGTGCCGCCAGTGACGATCGCGGTCCTGCTCTCCACACTGAACCTGCTCATGTGCACCTCCCCATCGCGAACATCATGACCGCCGGGCGAACGGCCGGCGTCACACGCGCGTGTCGCCCACGATGCGGCCGGCGGCGAGCTCGACGTGGCGGGTGAGGCGCACCTGCTCGAGCAGGGATCGGTCGTGGGTGACGAGTACGACCGTGCCGTCGAAGCCGTCGAGCGCGGCCTCGAGCTGTTCGATCGCGGGAAGGTCGAGATGGTTGGTCGGCTCGTCGAGCACGAGCACGTTGGCGCCGTTGGCCATCAGCAGCGCCAGCGACGCCCGAGTCCGCTCGCCCGGTGACAGCGTCGCCGCCGATCGTGTGACGTGGTCGGCGACGAGCCCGAACTTGGCCAGCAACGTGCGGGCATCGGATGCATCCATCCGCGTCGCGTCCTGGAACGCGCGCAGCAGCGAGGCAGTCACGGTCAACCGGTGTCGCGCCTGCTCGACTTCGCCGACGACGACGCTCGGGCCAAGCGCCAGCACCCCCGCGGATGGCTCGATGCGGCCGAGCATGGCGTCGAGCAACGTCGTCTTGCCCGATCCGTTGGCGCCGAGCAGGGCGATGCGCTCGCCGGTTGCGATCGTGAGATCGATCGGCCCGAGCGTGAAGCTCCCCCGCTCGACGACCACGCTGTCGAGGCGGGCGACGACATCGCCGGTGCGGCCGCGGGACGCGACCGACAGCCGCAGCTGCCACGGCTGCCGCGGCTTGTCGACGACCTCCAACCGCTCCATCGCCCGCTCGGTTCGCGCCGCCCGGCCGGCCAGCTGCTCGGTCTGGTTGACCTTGAACTGACGGATGAACTTGTCCCGCTCGTCGGACGAGCGGACCTTCGACAGCCCCTGGCTCGCCCACTCCCGCTCGCGCTGGGCTCGCCCGGCGAGCGCCCGGCGCTTGGTGTCGTACTCCTCGAATCGCTCCCAGGCCGCCCGGCGGGCAGCCTCGCGCTCGTCGAGATAGGCCTGCCACCCGCCGCCGTAGCGGGTCGCACGGTGCGTGAACTCGTCGAGCTCGAGGACGTCCGTGATCGTGCGGGCCAGGAACGTGCGATCGTGGCTGACGAGCACGACCGCTGCCGCCAGCCCGCCGACCCACCGCTCGAGCCGCGCCAGCCCGTCCAGGTCGAGGTCGTTCGTCGGCTCGTCCAGCAGGTACACATCGAAGCGCGACAGCAACAGCGCCGCCAGCCCGGCGCGTGCCGCCTCCCCGCCCGACAGCGACGACGTCGGCTGGTCGATCAGCCTGCTCGGCAGGCCGAGGTCGGCCCACACCTGACCGATGCGCGCGTCGAGGTCGGCGCCGCCGAGAGCGAGCCAGCGCTCGAGCGCGACCGCGTAGTGATCGTCGGACCCGGTCGTGCCGGCGGCGAGCGAGTGGGTCGCCAAGTCGAGATCACGTGTCGCTGCGGCGACCCCCGTGCGGCGGGTGAGCAGCTCGCCCACCGTCTCCGCCGACCGCAGCGGCTCCTGCGGGAGGTAGCCGACGGTGGCCGTCGGTGGCGTCAGCTCGACACGGCCACGATCGGCGGGCACGAGGCCGGCCAGCGCCTGGAGCAGGGTCGACTTGCCGACGCCATTGGGACCGACGACGCCGATCCGCTCGTCGCCGGCCACGGTGAGGTCGACGCCGTCGAGCACGATCAACGGGCCGCGGGTGACGGTGAGCGCTCTAGCGCGAAGGGGTGCGGCTACTGGCACGGAAATGGCTCCTGGGAACGAAGGGATTGGATCGTCGTCAGGAGGCGCGGCGCATGTCCCCAGTCTGCCGGACGCCGGCTCCGTGCACACCACCGGTTATCAGACCCGTTCTTCCGCCTCCACCGTGCCGCGGTCGCATTCCCTGAGGATCCGGTTGCCGCGGTCGTACGTCAGATAGTTCCACGTCCAGTCGACGAACACCTTGACCCGGTTGCGGAAGCCCATCAGGTAGACGAGGTGCAGGCCGAGCCACGCCATCCACCCGATCGGGCCGCTGAGCCGCCAGCCGTTGGCCAGCTCGGTGACCGCGTCGTGGCGGCCGATCGTGGCCATCTGACCCTTGTCCCGATATCGGAACGGCTCCGCCGGCAGCCCGTCGAGCTGGCGCAAGATCTGGCGGGCGACATGCTTGCCGCCCTGGATGGCCGGCTGCGCGACCTGGGGCAGCGGCGTGCCGTCCTGGTCGGGCGAGGCGGCGATGTCGCCGATCGCGTACACCTCGGGGTGACCCGGCACCGAGAGGCCGGGCTCGACGACGATGCGCCCGCCGCGTCCGGTGGGCGTGCCGAGTGCGGCGGCGAGCGGCTCGGCCGTCACGCCGGTCGCCCACACGATCGTGCCCGCTGCCAGCGTCGAGCCGTCGGCCAGCTGAACCTTGCCTTCGGCGACCGATTCGACGCCGATGCCCAGCCGCACCTCGACACCGCGGCGAGCGAGGGTCCGCCTGGCGCGCTCGGAGGAGACCGGGGTGAAGGGTGAGAGCAGCCGGTCGGCGAGCTCGACCAGCACGATACGGGCCTTGGCGACGGGCAGCTGGGGGAAGTCCCTGGCCAGCACCTTGCTGTACAGCTCGCGCAGTCCGCCGGCCATCTCCACTCCGGTCGGCCCGCCGCCACAGATGACGACATCGAGGATGCCGGTCGCCACCAGCGAGGGATCCTCGGCCGCCTCCTCGAAGCGGGTCAGGACGTGGACGCGCAGCGCCAGGGCATCGTCGAGGTGCTTCAGCGGCAACGTGTGCTCGGCCACGCCGGGGATGCCGAAGTCGTGCGACACGGCGCCGCTGGCGACCACGAGCACGTCGTAGGCGATCGTCTCGCCACTCGCGAGCTGGATGTGGCGCGCGGCGACGTCGAGCCCGATGACGCGAGCCATGCGCACGGTGACGTTCGACCGTCGCCGCCGCCGGCCGCGGACACTGCCGCGGATCGCGTAGGCGACGTTCTCGCTGTCCAGGCCAGCCGTGGCCACCTGGTAGAGCAGCGGCTGGAACGTGTGGAAGTTGTTGGCGTCGACCACCGTCACGTCGACCGGCGCGCCGAGCAGGGCGCGCGCCGTGGCCAGCCCGCCGAACCCGCCGCCGACGATGACGACGCGGAGTCGAGGTCGACGCCGCCCGACTCGCTTGCGCCGGCCCGGCCGGCGGGGTGCTCGCTCGCGGGGCTCCCGGCCGGGGGGTGTTCGCTCGCGGGGCTCGCTCATTGGTGCACCCTGACGTCCTGCGACGACCCCAAATCGTCCAACATCTCGGGGCACCAATGAGCGAAAGACCGTGCCGAATGGCTCGCTCGCTCGAAGTGCTGAATTGCCTCGCTCGCTCGAAGACTCGCTCGCTCGGACAGTCGCTCGCTCATTGGTGCACCCTGTCACCATGCGACGATCTCGCATCCTCGAACCTTCCGAGGCACCAATGAGCGAAAGACCGTGCCGAATGGCTCGCTCGCTCGAAGACTCGCTCGCTCACACCCCCACGTTAGGATCGCCGCATGGCAGTCGCGGGAGAGCACCACCCGGCGTTCGAGGAGTACTGCGAGTGCATCTTCGAGCTCGCCGAGGATGACGTCGACGTCATCCAGGCGCGCATCGCCGAGCGTCTCCACGTCAGCCGCCCTGCCGTCAGCGAGATGATGCGGCGTCTCGACATGGAGGGCTTGATCGAGAGCGGCAAGGGCATCTCCCTCACGTCCGCCGGCTTGCAGCTGGCGACCAAGGTCGTCCGCCGGCACCGCCTCGCCGAGCGCTTCCTCACCGACATCCTCGGCCTCTCGTGGGCGGAGGCGCACCACGAAGCCGGGAAGTGGGAGCACGTGATGAGCGAAGCCGTCGAGCAAGCCATCGACCGCCTGCTCGGCAACCCGACGACGTGCCCGCACGGCAACCCGATCCCCGGCTCCGCCTACGTGGAGCCGGCGTCACGCCCGCTGTCGAACGTCCCCGTCGGCGAGGCGTTCACGGTCCGGCGGATCACCGAGGAGCTGGAGTTCACACCAGGATTGCTCGAGTTCCTCGAAGCATGCGCGCTGCAACCGGGCAACGCCGGCACGATCACCGCAGCCTCCCCCGACGGCACGCTGACGGTGGAGATCGACGGCCACCACGTCGGGGTCGGCGCGTTCGCCAGCGCCCGCATCCTGGTCAACGCGTGATCCGCCGGGCCCTTGGCCCGGTCACGGTGCTCCTCGCCGCCGCGCTCGTCGCGCTGTCCGGCTGCAACGCGACCACCTACGACACGTCGGCGACGACAGCGCCCGCGGTCAGCACCACCGTCTACGTGCCGGTCGGCACGACCACCGAGCTGCTCGCGTCGATGTCCAGCGAGATCGGCGCGTTGAGCGAGAAGCTCGTCGCCAGCGCTGGCCAGCGTGCCGCGCTGGAGCGGATCGAGGCGCAATGGAATGCCGTCCGGCCGGCGATCGAGGCGGCGCGCCCTGATCTGCTGGGCGCGTTCGACCGCGTGATCGCCCAGGTTCAGCGGTCGGTCGAGCGCCGCCGCCCGGCCGACGCCGACAAGGCGACGAAGAGCTTGGCCGCGCTGATCGAGGCCTACGAGGGATGATCGCGCGGCGCCCCGCACCCGCAACCGGCTCGTCGATAAGGTCGTCGTCCGAGAGATAGAAGCCATACCGACCGACACCGAAGCACTGGAGCCTCGTCGCATGATCGTGCTTGTTCACGGCAACCCCGAGACCGCTGCCATCTGGGATCCGCTGCGGGCGGCGCTCGGGCGCGACGACGTCGTCGCCCTGTCACCTCCCGGGTTCGGCGCGCCGGTGCCGGACGGGTTCGGTGCCACGAGCGACGAGTATCTCGCCTGGCTCGTCGGCGAGCTCGAGCAGCTCGATGACCCGATCGACATCGTCGGCCACGACTGGGGCGGCGGGCACGTGCAGCGGCTGGCGGCGAGCCGCCCCGACCTCATCCGGTCGTGGGTGACCGACATCGCCGGCGCGGCCGACCCCAACTACGTCTGGCACGATCTGGCCCAGGTGTGGCAGACGCCCGGCGAGGGCGAGGCGTTCGTCGAGGCGATGATGACGTCGCCGGTCGACGACCGCGTCGCCGCGCTCGTCGCGGCAGGCATGACGCCGGAGTCCGCGCGGGCGTGCGCCGAAGCGGCCGGCCCGGAGATGGGTCGGTGCATCCTCGCCCTGTACCGCTCCGCGGCACAGCCGAAGATGACCGAGTGGGGCCGCGAGCTCGAGGCCGCGGAGCGTCGCCCGGCGCTGGTGGTCATCGCCACTGGCGACCCGTACACGGGTGGCGAGGTGCTCGCCCGGCGGTCCGCCCAGCGCTTCGGCGCCGACGTCGCCGTGCTCGAGGGCCTCGGCCACTGGTGGATGCTCCAGGACCCCGCCCGCGGCGCCGCCGCCCTCACGTCGTTCTTCGACACCCTCGGCTGACCAGCATTGGAGGGTTTCCGCCGATTGGAGTGTTTCCGGCATGGGGGACCCCCCGCAAACCCTCCGACGGCGGAAACCCTCCAATGCTCAGGGCTGCAAGGGCAGCGGGAGGTCGGCGGCGTGGACGACCGTGAGGCGCTGGGTCGGGCGGGTGAGGGCGACATAGAGGGCGCGCAGACCCTCGTCGCTGACGATGCGCGCCGGCTCGACGACGATCACGCCGTCGAGCTCGAGGCCCTTGATGACGCTGACCGGCACCACCGTCACCGCATCGTCGAGCCCGGTGCGGGTGGCCCGCCCGTGCTCGATCCCGGCCACCCTGAGCCCGGCTGAGATCTCGTCGGCCAGGGCGTCGGGGACGACCACGGCCACGTTGCGCGACGGCAGGTCCGAGCGCATCGCGACCACCGCACCGGCCGTCGTCGCGCCGAGCTCGGCGCGGCTCGGCGCCCGCTCGATGACCGGCTGCGCGTCGCCGATGCGGACCGCCGTCGGCGGCCGCAGATCGGGACGGGCGACCTTCAACACCCGGTCGCCGAGCGCCATGATCTGGGCCGGAATGCGATAGCCCACCGACAGCCCGACGATCCGCGCCGGCGTGCGCTCCGGGAGGTGGGCAAGGACGTCCTCCCAGTGCTCGGGCGCCAGCGGGCCCGTCGCCTGGGCCAGGTCGCCGACGACGGTCAGCGAGCCGTTCAGCGACCGCCGGGCCGCCATCTTCAGCTGCATTGGCGTGAGATCCTGGACCTCGTCGACCACGATGTGGCCGTACGTGCGGATCTCATCGCTCTCGTCGAGCTTGCCGCGCCGCCCCGGCCGCGGCCCGAGCACCTCCCGAGCGTCGTCGAGCAGCGCCACGTCGGCGGCGGTCCAGCGCACGAGGTCGACGTCGGAGGAGCGTTCCCGGTGCAGGCTGGCGATCTCGTCGTCGTCGAGGATGCCGCCGGCCGCCAGGCGCAGCAGGGCCGGGCTGCCGAACAGATCGTGCAGCAGCTGCGCCGGTGTGAGCACCGGCCATGTCCGCTCCAGCGCCGCGCGCAGGACGGGGTCGTTGCGCACTGCGTCGCGCACCTCGGCCGGCGTCGTCTGCTCCACCCGCCACGACGCCGCCAGCGCGGCGTAAACCTCGCCCTCGACGAACCGCCGGGCCGCGTTGTGGCGCCGGAACCGCCGCCGTGCCGACCTGACGATGCGTGCCGTCTCCCCCGCGCTCAGACGCAGGTATCCCGTGCGGAACGGAATCCGGACATCGCTGCGCAGCGGCCGCTCGCGATCGCGGACCGCGTTGCCGACGACGGCCGACATTCGGATGTCACCTTTGACCCGGGCCGTCAGCGGCGAGTCGCCCGGCTCGTCGGGGCGGGCGAACCGGACGTAGGGCACCAGGTCCGCCAGCACGACCTGCTCGACGCCGGCCTCGCCGAGCGACGGCAGCACGCGCTCGATGTAGCGCAGGAACACCCGGTTGGGGCCGATGACGAGGACTCCCTGGTCCTCCAACGGAAAGCGGTGGGTGTACAGCAGGTACGCCGCGCGGTGCAGGGCGACCACGGTCTTGCCGGTGCCGGGGCCGCCCTGGACGACGAGCACCCCGGCCTGGGGCGAGCGGATGATCTCGTCCTGCTCGGCCTGGATCGTGGCGACGATGTCGCCGAGCGCGCCCGAGCGACCGCGCTCGAGCGCGGCCAGCAGCGTGGAGTAGCCGCGCAGCTCCGGCCGCGTGGCGGCGTCGACCGCGAGACCGTCGCCGTTCGGGCTTGGCGCCACCAGCCCGTCGTCGTGGCCGAGGCCCAAGTGGCCGCCGCCGAACAGCTCGTCCTCGATGCCGAGCACCCTGCGCCCCTCGACGACGAAATGGCGGCGGCGCACGAGTCCCATCGGCTCGCGCCCCGTGGCGCGGTAGAAGGGCTCGGCGACCGGTGCCCGCCAGTCGACGACCACCGGCTCGGACTGCTCGTCGGCGACGGCGACGCGCCCGATGTGGAACGGCTCGGTACCCGACGGCGTCTCGGCATAGCGGTCGATGCGCCCGAACACGAGGGCGGCGTCACCGAGGTCGAGGTCGGCCAGCCGCTTGACCAAGGCTTCGTCGAACGCGTTGCGCTCGAACCGGGCCTGGAACGTGCCGCCGAGGTTCGCCTCGCTCAGATCCCGGAGCCGCCATGCCGACCGCCGCATGCGTTCCAGACACTCGTAGGCATGATCGACGTGAGCCTGTTCGGCGGCCAGTTCTGGGTGCTGCTGGGTCATTCGTCGTGGGGTGAGCCGGATGTGAGGCGAGCGGTCCCGGAGCCCCTGCCCGGGGGTCGTGTAACTCTATCGGGGCCACCAGTGCTCGGGGGCGTGCGCCTCCGCGGTGCGCTCGCGCCAATCGCCGCTGGGCCGGCGATTCGAGGTGTCTCGGCGCGCGTCGACGCGCCGGGCGAGCGTTATGGCGTCGGGAGGTGCAGGTCGACCATCGTGTCGGCGTGGCGGTGGACGATCTTCCACTCGCCGCGCTCGTAGCGGAACACCATCGTCACGCGCAGGAAGTGGTCCGCCGGCTCCGTGTGTCCCGTGTACAGCACCTGGGCGTGCTCGCGGGCCACCGTGTAGGCGAGCCGGCCTTGGACGTCCTTGACGAGGTAGTCGATCTCGAGGTCGGCACCGCCGTCCTGGAACGCGCCAGCAGCAAGCTGGTAGCGCTGCATGACGTCGTCGACTCCGACGTTTCCGAGGCCGCCGAAACCGCCGAAGATCGACGCCGGGTCGCGATCGCTGACCATCGAGAGCCAGAGCGACGGATCACCGTTGATGAACGCCTCGTTCGCGGCCTCGTAGCGCTCGAGGAATCGGTCGAAGTCGCGGCGGCTGCCTCGATCGGTGGCAGCCACCGTGGAGAGGTCCGCCGCTGCAGCGGGTGACGGGCCCGCCGCGGCGGAGCCGGCGAGCATCGCGGAGGCCGCCAGGACGCCGCCCGACAGCACCAGCGCGGCGATGGTCGAGGTCGAATGCTTCATCGAGATCCCTTCAGGTCGGAGATGGTCGACGCCCGCCAGCACGATGCTGCGGCCAGTCGCCCGGTCGGCGGATTCGAGTGTGCGGCCCCGGTTCGGCCCGGCGCTCGGAGACGGGATGGAGATCAGGTGGAGATGTCGACCGAGATGGCCGCCGCGTTCTCGCCCCGCACGTCGCCTCGTCGTTGGCGCGTGCCTCGGCACGGCGGTCGGTCGGCCGGCCCCGCTCGGGCTGCTCCGGGCGCCGCTAGCGTCGGCGGCGCCATGTCGACCAGGACGTCCTCGCCGTTCCTGGCGGCTGCGAGGGGTGGCGCGGCCGGACCACAGCGGCCGGTCTGGTTCATGCGCCAGGCCGGGCGCAGCCTGCCCGAGTACCGGGCCGTGCGCGGCGAGGGCTCGATCCTCGATGCGATCAAGCGACCGGAGCTGGCGGCCGAGATCACGATCCAGCCGGTGCGCCGCTACGGCGTCGACGCTGCCGTGCTGTTCAGCGACATCGCCGTGCCGGCACACGCCGTCGGCTTCGGCATCGACGTCACACCCGGCACCGGGCCCGTCGTCGACTGGCCGTTGCGCGCACGCTCCGACCTCGACCGCCTCCGGCCGCTCGAGCCCGACGACATCCCCTACGTCGCCGAGACCGTGCGCCAGGTGGCTGCGGCGCTCGACGTCCCCGTGCTGGCCTTCGCCGGGGCGCCGTTCACGCTCGCCAGCTACCTGATCGAGGGCGGACCGAGCCGGACGTACGAGCACACCAAAGCACTGCTCGCCACGGACGAGCCGCTGTGGCACGACGTGATGGCCCGCCTCGCCGGGATGGCGGTGGCGTTCATCGACGTCCAGCTGGCGAGCGGCGCGCAGGCGTTCCAGCTGTTCGACTCGTGGGCCGGCACGCTCGCCGCCGCCGACTACGCGCGCTACGTGCTCCCCCACTCACGACGCGTCTTCGCCGAGCTCGCCGCCCGCCATCCCTGCGCGCCGGGCATCCACTTCGGCATCGGCTGCGACCACCTGCTGGAGGCGATGTGGTCGGCCGGGCCGGCGGTGATCGGGCTCGACTGGCGAACGCCGATCGCCGCCGCCCGCCGCCGACTCGGTGCCGAGGTCGCCGTCCAGGGCAACCTCGACCCGGCGCTCGTGCTGGCCGGCGCAGACGTCGCGCTGCGCGGCGCTCGGGCCGTGCTCGACGACAACGGCGGGCATCCCGGCCACATCTTCAACCTCGGCCACGGCGTCCACCCGGCGAGCGATCCGGGCGTGCTGGCCGCAATCGTCGACTTGGTCCACGCATCGTGAGCACCCGAGTGTTTCCTGAGGGGGGCCCGTCCAGCAGACACTCCGGTGCAGCAAACACTCGGGTGGCCACGGGCGTCGTGCTGATGGCCTACGGCACGCCACGCGGTCGTGACCAGATCGAGCCGTACTACACCGACATCCGCCGCGGCCGGCCACCGACACCCGAGCAGCTCGCCGATCTCGTCCGCCGCTACGCGGCGATCGGCGGCACGTCACCGCTCGCCGCGCTCAGCGCGCGCCAGCGCGACGTGCTGCAGGCCGCGCTCGACGAGCGAGCACCGGGCGAGTACGTCGTCGCCCTCGGGTTCAAGCACGCCCCGCCGAAGATCGAGCAGGCGGTCGCCGATCTCGTCGCCGCCGGCGTCGCCGCCGTGGTCGGGCTGGCCCTCGCCCCGCACTACTCGGCACTGTCGGTCGGCGAGTACCTCGCTCGCGCTCGTTCCGCTTGCAACGACACCGGTACGCCGTTCACAGGCATAGAGAGCTGGGCACGCGAGCCGGCGTACGTCGAGTTCCTCGCCCACGCGATCGAGTCCCGCCTCGCCAACCTGCCGGCGGCGACTTCCGTCGTGTTCACGGCCCACTCGCTGCCCCAGCGCATCCTCGACACCTACGATCCCTACCCGGACGAGCTGCGCACGACGGCCGAGGCCGTCGCCGAGCGGCTCCGGTTGCCGGCGACACGCTGGTCGATCGGCTGGCAGTCGGCTGGGCGCACCCCCGAGCCGTGGATCGGCCCCGACATCCTGACCGTGATCGACGACCTCGCCGCGACTCGGCGGGTGGCCGGGCTGCTGGTGTGCCCATGCGGTTTCGTCGCCGATCACCTCGAGGTGCTCTACGACCTCGACATCGAGGCCCGCCGTCGAGCCGCGGCGGTGGGGCTGGCGTTCGACCGGACATCCTCGGCCAACGACGATCCGGCGGTCCTCGGCGCGCTCGCCGATCGCGTCATGTCGGCGCCACGATGAGCCACATCGTCGTCGTCGGTGGCGGGATCAGCGGGCTGGCGACCGCACGGGCCATCGCCACACTGGCGGGCGCCAGCGTCGACGTCGAGCTGCGCGAGGCGGAGACCCGCCTCGGCGGGAAGGTGCGAACGTCGCCGTTCGCCGGGCTCCCGGCGGTCGACGAGGGCGCCGACGCGTTCCTCGCGCGCGTCCCACATGCCACCTCGCTGGCGCGCGCCGTCGGGCTCGGCGACCAGCTGACGTCGCCGACCGATGCCTCGGCCGCGATCTGGTTCGAGCGGCTGCACCCGATCCCCGACGGGCTGCTGCTCGGCGTGCCGGCTGACATCCTGCGCCTCGCCCGCAGCGACCTGCTGTCGTGGCGCGGGCGAGCGCGTGCCACGCTCGAGCCGCTGCTGCCGGCACGCGATCCGCACGACTCGCTCGGCGCGCTGATCCGCTGGCGCTTCGGCGACGAGGTCCACGAGCGCCTGGTCGACGCGCTCGTCGGCAGCATCTACGCCGCCGACACCGACCGCTTCAGCTTGGCCATGGTTCCCCAACTCGCCGCGCTGGCCGGACGGGGACGGAGCCTGCTGCGCAGCGCTCGGTCGCTGCGCGTCGCCGGCCCACCGTCGAGCGGGCCGCTGTTCCACGCTCCGCTCGGCGGGATGGGGGCGCTCGTGGACGCCGTCGCCGCCGACGCCCGGGCACGCGGCGTGACGATCCGCTGCGGGCAACCGGTCACCACGCTCGCCGCCGACGGCGCCGCCTGGCGGGTCGACGGCGACCGTGCCGACGCGGTCGTGCTCGCCACGCCCGCCGCGCCGACCGCACCGTTGCTCCGGCCCGCGGCGCCGGAGGCCGCCCGGCTGCTGGCGATGATGGACCACGCCGCCGTCGTCATCGTCACGCTCGCCGTGCCCGAGTGGCCCGAGCGGCTCCGCGGCCGCAGCGGGTACCTCGTGCCCAAGCCGGTGCAGGACCGGGTCACCGCGGCGTCGTTCGGATCACAGAAGTGGGCTCACTGGCGCGGCGGCACCGGGGAAGTCGTGCGGGTCTCACTCGGGCGCGACGGCTTGGCGGTCGATGACCTTGACGACGACGCGATGGTCGATCACGCCACGCGCGAGGTCGGGCGCCACCTCGATCTCCACCTCGCGCCGACGGCGGTGCGCATCTCGCGCTGGCCGGCGTCGTTCCCGCAGTACCGCCCGCACCACCGGCAGTGGCTGGCGCACCTCGCCGGCGTGCTGCCGGCAGGTGTGTTCGTGACGGGCGCCAGCTACGAGGGCATCGGCATCCCGGCGTGCGTCGAGCAGGCCGAGCGCACGGCTCAGCGGGTCGTCGAGCACTTGGGCGCCGGCTCGACCGTCGGCCACCGCTGAGCGCTGGCACACTCTGAGGCGATGTCGACCGGGTACCCCACGATCTGGGCGGGAATCGTCCCAACCGGCGATCTGGGCGGGATCCGTCTCGGAAACCGAGACGATCCCCGCCCAGATCGAGGGGACGGCGCGGGATGAGCGAGCGGCTGGCCAAGCTGGCCCTGGCGCTCGGCGGCGGGTTCCTCGTCGCCCTGTCGCTGCCGCCGTGGGGCTGGTGGGCGCTGGCGTTCGTCGGCGTCGTCGCGTTCGAGCTGGCGCTCGGGCCCGAGCCGGGACGGGCGGCCCGGTGGTGGCGGGGCTTCCTGTTCGGCTTCGGCTGGCTGGCGATGGGCGTCGGCTGGATGTGGCAGCTCACCGTGCCCGGCTACATCGCCAGCAGCCTGATCTTCGCCGCGATGCACGGACTGGCCGAGCTGGCCTCGCCGACCGGGCGCTGGCGCGTGCTCGGTCGCCCGGCCGCGCACACCCTCGTCGAGGCGGTGCGGTTCTCGTTCCCGTTCGGCGGCGTGCCGCTCGCCACGCTGGCGATCAGCCAGGCCGCTGGCCCGCTGATCGTCGTCGTCCGCGTCGGCGGGGCGATCCTGCTGACGTGGGTCGTCTTGCAGATCGGCTTCGCGATCGGGGCGATCATCGAGACCGTTCCCCAACGCCGCACCAATTGGCCGGCGTTCGGCGGGATCGCCGCTGTCGTCGTCGTGCTGTTCCTCGCACTCGTCGCGCCGCAGGCCCACGGCACCGGCCGGATGGTCGACGTCGCCGCCGTCCAGGGCGGCGGGGAGCAGGGCACGAGCGCACTCGACGTGCCGAGCTCGCTCGTCACCGACCGCCAGCTGGCGACGACACGGACCATCGCCCCCGACTCGTCGCTCGACCTCGTGCTGTGGCCGGAGAACACGATCGACGTCACCGAGTTCGCCACCAGCGACGCCCGCAGCGCCGTCGCCGCCGAGGCAGCCCGCCTGGGCGTCCCGTTCGCCGTCGGCATCACCGAGGACGTCCCAGGCGGAGACGGCCGCATCACCAACGCCCAAGTCGTGGTCACGCCGGCTGGCGAGGTGACGAGCCGTTACGACAAGGTGCGCCGCGTCCCGTTCGGCGAGTACGTGCCGCTGCGCGGCTTTCTGGAGGCGATCGGCGCGCCCGTCGACCAGGTGCACACCAACGCCGTCGCCGGCACCGGGCCGGCGGTGATCGATCTGCCGGATGGGACCCCGATGGCGGTCGCCATCTCCTGGGAGGTCTTCTTCGGCGGCAGGGCGCGTGACGGCGTCGGACACGGCGGGCAGGTGCTGCTCAACCCGACCAACGGGGCGAGCTACACCGGCACGATCCTCCAGACCCAGCAGATCGCGTCGAGCCGGCTGCGGGCGATCGAGACCGGCCGCTGGGTCGTGCAGGTCGCGCCGACCGGGTTCTCGGCGTTCGTCACCCCGAACGGCGACGTGATCGACCGCACCGCGGTCAGCGAGCAGGCCGTGATCCGTCACGAGGTCGAGCTGCGCACCGGCCGGACGTGGTACGTCGCGGTCGGTGACGCCCCGTGGATCGTGCTGCTCGTGGCGGTGCTCCTCGCCAGCCATGTGCTCAGCGCGATCGACCGCTCGCGCGAGACGATCGTCGCCCGCTCGGACGTCCCGCCCGAGCCGGTCGCTGCTGGCACGCCGGCGTGACTTCCCGTTCTGTGGGAGGGAACAGACCCGAATCGCGTCTGTTCCCTCCCACAGAGCTGCGACGCGTCACAAGGTGGGTCCGTCGATCGTCTCCATCACATGGAGCAGACGCGAGATCTCACGATCGTGGTCGGCGGCGGCCTCGCCGGGCTGACCGCGGCGGCCACCGTCGCCCGGGGCGGACGGGCGGTGACCGTCCTCGAAGCCGCCGACCACCTCGGCGGCCGGGCCCGCAGCCGGCACCGCCACGGGTTCGACATCAACCTCGGGCCGCACGCGCTGTACCGCACGGGCGGCGGGCTCGACGTCCTGCGGCGCCTCGGCGTGACGGTCCGCGGGCGCCGGCCGCGCCTCCACCGAGCGGGCGTGCTCGTGGCCGGCGGCGTGCAGCCGGCATTGCGCTACCTGCGGCGGGAGGTCCGCGACCGGGTCCGCGTGACGAGGGCGCTCGCTGGTCTCGGCGCCTCCGCCGCCGCCGAGTGGGCCGGACGGCCGGCGGACGATTGGATCGCCAGCGTGACCGACGACGAAGCCGGTCGTGCGGTGCTGGCGTCGGTGTTGCGCACGGCGACGTACAGCGCGGATCTCGGGCTGCTCGACGCTGGAGCGGCGACGGCGCAGCTGCGGACCGCGATGCATGGCGTGCTCTACCTCGACGGCGGCTGGTCGAGCCTCGTCGACGGGCTGGCCGGGGTGATCCGAGCCAACGGGGGCACCATCGTCACCGGCGCTCCGGTCGAGCGGGTCGAGCACGACGACCGCGTGGCGTGCGTGCGGCTCGCCGATGGCCGCGAGCTGCCCGTCGGCGGGGTCGTCCTCGCTGTGAACGACCCGCGCCGCGCAGCCAAGCTGCTCACGGGCGCGGCCGCGACGGGGCTCACCGCGGTGGCCGACGCTGCCGTGCCGGTCCGCATGGCCCATCTCGACGTGGCGTTGCGCCCGCTGCCGGCGTCGCGCTTCCCCAACCTGCTCGGGATCGACCAGCCGATCTACGTGACGGTCCCCAGCGATGTCGCCGACATCGCGCCGACCGATGGGGCGGTCGTCCAGGTTGGTCGCTACCTCCGTCGCGGCGAGGAGGGGCTCGAGCAACGCGGGCTGCTGGAGTCGGTGCTCGATGCCCACCAGCCGGAGTGGCGCGACCACGTCGTCGAGGCTCGGTACGCGCCCCGCTCGGTCGTCAGCGGCGACCACGCCCGCACCGCCACTGCCGGGCTCGCCGGGCGACCCGCGCCTGACGTCGCAGGCGTGGCCGGACTGGCCGTCGCCGGCGACTGGGTCGGTCCGGCCGGCATGCTCGCCGACGCCTCGATCCTCAGCGGAGCGCGCGCCGCGCGCGCAGTGATGGCACCATCCGAGTATGCCGAGCCGTCCGAGTACGTGGTGAGGGGCTGACCCGCGTGGCGTACTCGGATGTCGACGCGTTCGAGACTGCCCGCCCCCGGCTCGTCGGTCTGGCCTACCGGATGCTGGGCAGCCGGGCCGAAGCGGAGGACGTCGTCGGGGACGTCGCCGAGCGATGGCTGAACGCCGACCACGAGGCGATCCGCGAGCCCGAGGGGTGGCTGGTCACAGTGACAACGCGACGGGCACTCGACGTGCTGCGCTCGGCGCGCCTGCAACGAGTCGACTACCCGGGTGAATGGCTGCCGGAGCCGATTGTGACCGGCCACGATCCGGCGATCGACGTCGAGCGGCTGGAGACCTTGACGATGGGGTTCCTCGTCCTGCTCGAGCGCCTCACGCCGATCGAGCGGGCGGTGTTCGTCCTCCACGACGTGCTCGAGCATCCGTACGAGCTGGTGTCCGAGGCTGTCGGGCGTTCCGAGGACGCCTGCCGCCAGGCGCTGCACCGCGCGAGACGCCACGTCACAGTGCCCGCGCGTCGCACACCGGCCGAGCGGGCCCACGCCGAGGAGGTCGCCTACCGGTTCCTGGCGGTCGGGCTCGGTGCAGGCGTCGACTCCCTGCTCGAGCTGCTGGCGCCGGGGATCGTCGTCACCAGCGACGGCGGCGGCATCGTCCACGCCGCGATGCGCCCGGTGTCCGGACAGCAGCGAGTCGCTCGATATCTGGCCACAC
>JBIOUO010000182.1:0-6184 GCA_044867195.1 Ilumatobacteraceae bacterium | reverse complement strand
GGCGGTGATGGTGTACCACGCCAACCCGTCGTGGCTGGCGGGCGGGTTCTTGGGTGTCGAGGTGTTCTTCGTCATCTCCGGCTACCTGATCACGCTGCTGCTGATCGGCGAGCACGAGCGCAGCGGGTGCGTCGACCTCGGCGGGTTCTGGGCCCGCCGGGCGCGGCGACTGCTGCCGGCGCTGTTCACCGTGCTGTTCGGCGTCACGGTGTACACCGCGCTGTTCCGCCGTGAAGCGCTGGGCCAGTTGCGCGGCGACGTGCTGGCGGCGCTGGCCTATGTGTCGAACTGGTACCAGATCTGGGTCGGCCAGGGCTACACCGCGGCGGGTGACTTCGCCCCCCTGCGCCACCTATGGAGCCTGGCGGTGGAGGAGCAGTTCTACCTCCTGTGGCCGCTGGTCATGATCGCCCTGCTCCGCCTCGGCCGGCGCAACCTGCCCGACCTGGCACGCTGGCTGTTCCTCGCCGCCGTGGTGATCACGGTCGTCACCGCGCTGGCGTACCACCCGGGCGCCATCGAGAGCTGCGCGTCGACTCCCGAGGCCTACTGGCAGGTCGCTGGCCGCTGCATCTCGAAGACGGACTTCCTGTACCTATCGACACCGACGCGGCTGACCGGTCTGCTGCTCGGCGGCGCGTTCGCCATGGTATGGCGCCCGATCGCGGTCCGTCGCGGGCCGGTCGGTCAACGCGGCCGGCTGCTCGATGTCGCCGCCATCGTCGGCTTCGCCGGACTCGCCCTGCTGTGCTGGTACCTCCACGTCGTGACGCCCGACGGGGCCGACCCGTGGCTGTTCCGCGGCGGCTTCTTCCTCACCGGGCTGGCCAGCCTGCTGCTGATCGCCGCGGTCACCCATCGTGGCTCGCACGCCGGGCGCGTGCTCGGTATCCCGCTGCTGGTGTGGATCGGCGTGCGCAGCTACGGGCTGTACCTGTTCCACTGGCCGATCTACCAGATGATGCGTCGCGTGTCGGGCCGCCCCCTCTCCGTCGCCCAGTTCGTGACGGCCGTCGCGCTGGCGCTGGTGGTCACGGAGATCTCGTTCCGCTTCATCGAGACGCCGGTCCGGCGCCGCCAGGTCGGGCGCTGGTGGCGCCGGCTGCAGGCGTCGCGGGATCCCGTACCACGGCGGGTCATCGCCGGCGTCGGCGCGGCCGTCGTCGGGGTGTCCGTCTTCGCCGTCGCCACGCTCGCCACGGCGCAGTTGAAGCCGAACGAGATCGCCGCCTCGCTCCAAGAGGCATCCGGCGCGGTGTCGGACATCAACGACCTGCTGGCGACGTCGACCACCGCCGATCCAGAAGCGCCGCCGGTCACCACGCCGCCGCCCACCAATCCGTCAGGCCCGACCGCGACGACGACAGTGTCCCGCTCGCCGGTCGCCGTCACGACCGCCGCGCCGACCGCGCCGCCGACCACGCCGGTGCCGACGGCACCTCCGACCACGGCTCCGCCGCCGGCGATCATGGCCATCGGCGACTCGGTGATGCTCGGCGCGGCGGACGAGCTGAGCGCCAAGGGCATCTTCGTGTCCGCCGAGGTGAGCCGGCAGATGAAGTCGATGATCCCGGTCGTCCAGCAGCTGCGCGACATCGGGCAGCTCAGCCAGACCGTGATCGTCCACCTCGGCACCAACGGCAGCCTCAGCGACGACACGATCAACCAGTTCTTCACCGCCCTGTCGGGAGTGCCGAAGGTCCTCGTCCTGACGAACTACGCGCCGCGGGGATACATCGCCGACAACAACGCCAAGTTGATCGCGCTCCCAGCGCAGTTCCCCAACGTGTCCGTCCTGTACTGGGATGGACTCGCCAGCCAGTGTCCCGGCGACTGCTTCTACGAGGACGGCATCCACCTGCGCCAAGCCGGGCAGGACTACTACGTCCAGCTGATCGCCTCGATGATCGGGATCTGAGGGCTCGCGGGCGCGCGTACGCTCGGCGCCATGACAGCTTCCTCGCCCGTCCGGGTCGCCGTGACCGGCGCCGCCGGCCAGATCGGCTATAGCATCCTGTTTCGCATCGCGTCCGGCACGATGCTCGGTCCCGACACGCCAGTCGCCCTGCAGCTGCTGGAGATCACGCCGGCGCTGGGCGCGCTGGAGGGCGTGAAGATGGAGCTCGACGACTGCGCCTTCCCGTTGCTCACCAGCATCGTGTGCACCGACGACGCCGACACCGCGTTCGGCGACGCCGACGTCGCCCTGCTGGTCGGGGCGATGCCGCGCAAGCAGGGCATGGAGCGCTCCGACCTGCTGTCGGCCAACGGCGGGATCTTCAAGCCCCAGGGCGAGGCGCTCTCGCGCAGCGCGTCGCGCGACGTCAAGGTGCTCGTGGTCGGCAACCCGGCGAACACCAACGCGCTGATCGCGATGTCCAACGCCAAGGACCTCGATCCCGGGCGGTTCCACGCGATGACTCGGCTCGACCACAACCGTGCGATCAGCCAGATCGCGCAGAAGCTGGGGACGCCGGTGACCGACGTGCGGAAGATGACGATCTGGGGGAACCACTCGACGACGCAGTACCCGGACCTGTTCCACTGCGAGGTCGGCGGGCGCAACGCCTACGAGGCGGTCGGCGACCACGAGTGGGTGGACGGCACGTTCATCCCGACCGTCGCCAAGCGGGGGGCGGCGATCATCGCGGCGCGCGGCTCGTCGTCGGCGGCTTCTGCCGCCAGCGCCGCGATGGATCACATCCGCTCGTGGACCCTCGGCACGCCCGACGGCGATTGGGTGTCGATGGCGGTCCCGAGCGACGGTAGCTACGGCGTGCCGGAAGGGCTGATCTCCAGCTTCCCGGCGACCTGCTCCGGCGGCACGTACTCGATCGTCGACGGCCTCGACATCGACGACTACAGCCGCCAGAAGATCGCCGCCTCGGCCGCCGAGCTGGCCGAGGAGCGCGACGCGGTGCGCGAGCTCGGCCTCGTCTGACGTCTTCCAGCCCGCTTCTGTGTCACAACATCTGCGGTCGATCGCAGATGTTGTGACACAGAACGGAGAGGCGACTCGATTGGCACCGGCGGCACAACAGATCGCGGTCCGCGCACCCGCCGTGGGCGGCCGATAGCTTCCGGGCATGGCCGAACTGACCGCCGACGTCCGCTACACGGAGTCCCGCAACCGGTTGACGACTGCGTTCCGGATGATCCTCGCGATCCCCCACGTCATCGTGATGCAGGTCTGGGGGTACCTCGCCGAGATCCTCAGCGTCATCCAGTGGTTCATCGTCGTGTTCACCGGCAAGCGCAACAGCGGGCTGTGGGATCTCCAGCGGGCGTGGATCGGATACGCCGCCCGCGTGACGTCCTACGAGTACCTGCTGTTCGACGAGTACCCCGCGTTCGGCACCGACCAGTCGAAGGTGCCGATGGCGTTCGAGCTCGACTACGAGGAGCCGGCGAACCGGCTGACCAACGGTCTCCGGTTCATCTGGATCGTCCCGGCGCTGCTCATCGCCATTGTGCTGGGGATCGCCCTGCTCGCGGTCGTGGTCGTTTCCTGGTTCGCCATCCTGTTCACCGGCAAGCACCCCCGCGGCATGTTCGAATTCATTCTCCGCGTCGTCCGGTTCGTGCTGCAGCTCAATGCCTATGCGCTGCTGATGACCGACACCTACCCGAAGTGGGGCTCGGGCGTGCCGGCCATCACACCGGCACCAACGGGCGCGCCGCTGGGATCCGGGTCGGCACCGCTCCCGCCGCCTGTATCCCAGAGGCCGGTCACGTGACGAACTTGCTCGGCGTGTTGTCGGTGGCGTCGATTGGTTCAGTGCCCACACCGGCCGTGACCGAGCTGCCACAGGCGCGGTTGAGCGCCGCCGTGGCGCGGTCGGTCACAAGGAGGTCTTCGCCGGCACGTGGATCCCGGTCGAGGCCGTCGTGGAGTACCTGCGCTCCGGGGCCAGCTCTGATCGGAGCCGCAAAGCATTCCCCGAGCTGAGTGCGAGGGACATCGACTTGGCTCGCGGTCGGCTGGCCGAGGCGAGCTGATTGCCGCGCGGCGCCTGATCGCCCGCCGGGGGACTACGTGTGAGGTTCTGCTTGGACACGATGTCGACGCGCTCGCCGACCAACTGCGTCGGGCCGGTCACGATGCGCGGACCAGCGCCGATGCTGGCCGTGGCCGTGCGTCTGACGACGCACAGACGATCTACGCGATGGAGACGGGCGCGGTGCTCGTCACGCACGATCGGGAGTTCACGAATCGCCGCAAGGCGATGCCTCACGGGCACCATGTGCGGCTCCGATGTCACCAGTCAAACGGCTCCGATCTCGGGATGGCCGCACTTGCCGATCTGCTCCAGGTGCTCCAGGCGAGCGTGGACATGGTGGTGGAGGTCCTTGGGCTTCACGCCGTCCGGGGCCGCCGGGCGGACTTCCATCGCTCGCGCACGGTTCAGAGCCTCGTAGTCAGGGTCGTCGTGGTGGCGGAACAGCCGATACGTCGTCATGTCAATGGCGATCTTGACGACGGGGTGCGCGCCTGCATGGCATGCGCGGTACGCAGACGGCTGCCGGACGATGGGTGGACGTCGACGAGTCGCGTTTGTGCAACGGCGCACCCCTGGTCGCGCGCCGGCGCACAAACGCGTTGGCAACCGGGCCGGAGACAGGGCGACCAGGCCCGTAGCCTGGGACGTCATGCCGGCGACGGACCTCGACCAGATCGTCAACCTGTGCAAGCGCCGGGGCTTCGTGTACCCGTCGGCCGAGATCTACGGCGGCTTCCGCAGCACCTACGACTACGGCCCGCTCGGCGCGCTGATGCTGCGCAACGTCAAGGAGGCCTGGGTCCGCTCGATGGTCCAGGAGCGCGACGACGTCGTGCTGATCGACGCCGCCGTGCTCGGCCCGCCGCAGATCTGGGAGGCCAGCGGCCACCTGGCCAGCTTCTCCGACCCGCTCGTCGACTGCACGAACTGCAAGAACCGCTTCCGCCTCGACAAGCTCGACGACCCCGACACCTGCCCAACCTGCGGCGAGCACGGCACGTTCACCGAGGCCCGCCAGTTCAACCTGATGTTCAAGACCTACGCCGGCCCCGTCGAGGACTCCGCCGCCGTCGCCTACCTCCGCCCGGAGACGGCGCAGGGGATGTTCGTCAACTTCGCCAACGTGCTGCAGACGACCCGCAAGCGTCCCCCCTTCGGCATCGCCCAGGTCGGCAAGTCGTTCCGCAACGAGATCACGCCGCAGAACTGGATCTTCCGCACCCGCGAGTTCGAGCAGATGGAGCTCGAGTTCTTCGTCCCGCCCGCCGACGGTCCCCGCTGGTACGAGTACTGGTGCGCCGAGCGCCTCGGCTGGTACGTCCGCCACGGCGTCCCCGCCGACATGCTGCGCCTGCGCCCGCACGGCGCCGACGAGCTGTCGCACTACTCCGCCGGCACGTCGGACGTCGAGTACCGCTTCCCGTGGGGCTTCGACGAGCTCGAGGGCATCGCCCAGCGCACCGACTTCGACCTCACCCAGCACGCCCGCCACTCCGGCGAGCGGCTCGACTACTTCGACCCGACCACTGGGGAGCGCTATGTCCCCTACGTCGTCGAGCCGGCGGCGGGGGCGACGCGCACGATGGCCGCGTTCCTGCTCGCCGCGTACGACGAGGACGTCATCAACGGCGAGGACCGCACGGTCCTGCGCCTCCACCCCCGCCTCGCCCCCTACCAGGTCGCCGTGCTGCCGCTGTTGAGGAAGGACCCGCTGATCTCGATCGCCCACGACGTTCGCCGCACGCTGAGTCAGCGCTACATGGTCGACTACGACGAGACGCAGGCGATCGGCCGCCGTTACCGCCGCCAGGACGAGATCGGCACGCCGCTGGCCGTCACGATCGACTTCGACTCGCTCGACGACAAGGCGGTCACGATCCGCGACCGCGACACCACCGAGCAGGTGCGCGTGCCGATCGACGACCTGCTCGGCGAGATCACCGACCGCCTCGGCTAATTGCTCGGGCTCGGCTCGCAGCCAAGCTGCTCGCTTCGCCTTCCGAGCTCGCCGCCGCCGCTGCGCAGCGGCGCTCGCCCTTGCTGCATCGGTGGGCTGGGCTCGCAGCCAAGCTGGTCGCTTCGCCTTCCGAGCTCGGCGCCGCCGCTGCGCAGCGGGGCTCGCCCTTGCTGCATCGGTGGGCTGGGCTCGCAGCCAAGCTGGTCGCTTCGCCTTCCGAGCTCGG
>JBIOUO010000181.1:0-22571 GCA_044867195.1 Ilumatobacteraceae bacterium | reverse complement strand
CCGAGGCGGATCGTCGGCAGCGGCCCGGCGGCGTGGAGCGACGTCGCGGCGTGCCGGCGGATGTGGTCGGTGGTCGCATCGCTGCCGTGGGGATCGAGCAGCTCGGACGTGTAGTAGCCGCCGGTCGCCTCCCACAGCGCGTCGACGAGCGCCGAAGCGAGCGCGTGGTGCCGGCCGCCGGCGCCGGGCACGACGGCCAATGACGTCGGGTCGACGCCGAGGGCCGCCGCGAGGCGGCCGGCGCTGGCGTCGAGCACGATGTCGGGATCGGGGCCGGCGAGCGGCGGGGCCCACGCGGCGACCTGCTCCGATGGCGCCGTCGAGAAGCCCGACCGGTTGCTCCCGGTGTTGTTCGTCGGCGTGCCGGGCGTGACGAACGCGAGGTCGCCGGTCGCGGCGTGGCCGGCGAGCAGTGCGATCAGGGCGTCGGCGCCCTGCTCCGGCGTCAGCGTCCAGTCGACGCCGAGCACGACGAGGCGGGCGAGCCCGTCGGCCAGGCGACCGAACGCCATGTCGCTGTCGCGGACCGTGAGCAGCATGCCGGCGACGCGGGCGGCGTCGGGATCGATCGCCCAGCGGAACGCATCCTGGACGTGCGGGATTCGAGCGTCGGGGTCCGGGGGCGGCGGCGCCTCGAGGTCGTCCGGCGACGGGCCGGCGGCGAGGCGGTCGGGCACGCGGTCCGACCAGATGCGGAACACCTCGCTCGGACCCTGGAACCCGATCGCCACCCAGCGCTCCGGGAGGGCGGTGGCCTCGACGGCGCGTGTCCACGGGGCGGCTCGCGCCTCCGTTGCTGGGAAGGCGGGCGGCTCGCCGGGGGCACGGTCGAGGTTCGTCGGGCGCAGCGCGTCGAGCAGGTAGCGCGCCCGACCGGGTCGGAACCGACCGGCCAACGTGGCCCACGCCTGCTCGGCGCGCGCCGCGTCGTCGAGGTCCGGCCAGCGCTCGTTCCAGTACCACTCGGCGCCAGCCCGCTCGTCCACCGTGCACGCCCGCTCGTGGGCGTCGAGGTGCACCTGGTCCGGGAAGATCCGGATGTGCAGCGCGGCGCCGCCGTCGGCGAAGCGTGTCTCGATGCGCACCGGCAGCAGCGTCACCGGCACCGTCCCGACGAGCGACTCGACGGCCGCCTCGAGCTCGACTCCGTCCACCAGCTCGGTCGCCGCCGTGTCGACGAGCTCGTCCAGCTGGTCCCGCCGCACGCGGAGGTCGGCCCGCTGGCGCTCCAGGTCGGCGACCGTCCGCTCGGCGTCGGCCACCGCATCGGCGGCCGATGCCGTCACGCGCAGGCGAGCCAGCTCGGCCTGGCGGGCGGCGAGCTCGGCTCCGAGCGCTGTCAGCTCGGTGCCGGCGACGCCGCGCTCGACGCGGTGTCCGGCGATGCGGGCGAGGTCGAGGTCGACCATCAGACCTCCTCGGTGAGGGCGAGGTGGCGGGCGTGCACGAGCACCTGGACCGGGAGCTGGAACAGGGCCTCGGCGACGGCCGCGCCGTCGGCCGGCACCGGCTGCAGCCCGCTGGCGGTGGCGAAGCGCTGCAAGTCGTCGACGCCGAACGTCGCCGCCGCCGCGATGCCGGTGTCGGGCCACGCCGCCTGGCGCCACGCCGTCAGCCCGCCGTCCGGCCGCGACTCGTCGAGCCCGAAGCGGGGTTCGGTGATCTGCTCCTGGATGGCGAAGAACCAGCCGTCACCCTGGCGCAGATCCGAGTCGACGAGGTCGAAGCCGAAGAAGGCGATGTCGGGGTCGAGGGCACCGGCGAAGAGCGCTCGCTTGACCAACGTGTCGTCGGTGCTCGGCGTCCCCGGAGCGCTGGCCGGAATGGCCAGCACGACGGTGTTCGGGTAGCGCCGCAGCAGCTCGCCGCGGATCAGCAGGACCAGGCTGGCCTGCCCACCGGCGACGTCGACGAGCGAGCGGTCGGCCGCCCACTGGTGCATCGGCCCGATGTCGGTGGCGCCCGGCCCGGCCAGCCGGTCCCAGAACCGCCGCACTGGCGTGCCACGCTGGTCGGTGGGGTAGCGGCGCCACAACAGCTCGCGGTTGAGCTCGTGGTTCATCCCGGCGAGGAATGCGCCGACGAAGCGGGGGTTCGTCTCCAGCAGCGTGACGGAGTCGGGTGGGATGGCATCGACGCCGGGCAGCAGCCGGGTCCGGTCGTAGCGGGCGAGCAGCCGGGCGCCCGGCACGGCCAGCTCGGGGTACGCCATGATCCGGTCGAACGTCGGGGCGACGGTCACGCCGTCGCGGACGGCGCCGGCGCGCAGGTCGGTCAGGGCCATGCCGCCGAAGCTGACCATCGTCGCGACGCGCGCGACGTGGGCGGCGGACGGGTGGCAGCGGGCGGCCAGCGACGCCGCCGCCGCGGCGAGGGCGTACGGGACGAGCTGGTTCGCGGGTGGCGCCTCGGTCAGCGAGCCGACCTCACCCAGCTGGGCGATGGCCGTCTCGAACCGGGACAGCACCGGCGCGTCGCGCACGAGCGGCGGGACGGTGACGGTCGGCCCCTCGAAGACCGTCGTGGAGATGGGCACCTCGATCGGCGGCCGCGTGATCGGCGGTCGGTCGCTCGGCAGGTCGATGTCGACGTCGGGTCGCGGGCGCCGTTCCGCCACCGGACCGAGCGGGCGGGCGCTGCGGATCACCTGGTTGCGCTCGGTCGCCGCGGTGCGCAGGACGAGGTCGCCGGCGATCGTGCGGTCGACGAACTCGACCCCGATCCCGCCGCCCGCCACCTTGCCGAGCACGAAGCCGGCCGCCGGCGCGGCGCGCGTGGTCGCCGCGGCGCGGAGCTCCAGCAGCGGGTCGGCCTCGCGTGCGGCGTCCACGAACACCGCGCCGTTGGCTCGGACGAGGTCGGCGTGGTGGGACGTGATCAGCCCGACGGCGCGCAGGTCGGCCTTCAACGTGAGGCGCTGCTCGGGCGGCGGCGCAGGAGGTGGTCCGGCCGACGGCGGGACGACGCCGGCCGGCACGAAGTCGGTCGGGTCGACCGCCATCGAGCCGGCCGCCAGCTGGTCGACGAAGCGCCGGCCGATGGCCGCGGCGGCCGACCGGTCCGTCGCCGCCTTGCGCACGAACCGGCCAGTCGGCGCCAGCAGCCGGCGCAACGCCGGGTCGACCGTGGCGTCCGGCAACGATGTCGGCGCGATGGCTGCCCGCACCGTGGTCTCGCCGAACGGGGCCCGTCCCGCGAGCGGGGCGCCGTAGGCGAGGGCGCGGGCAGGGGCGAGGCGGGCGATCGTGCGCTGGTGCAGCCGGGTCGACGCCTGGATCGACAGCTCGGCGCGCGACAGCAGGGCATTGGCGGCCTGCACCGATCCGACCTGCTCCCACGCCGCGGCCATCAGGTCCTCCTGCTCGCGGCGCACGACCTCGGCCCCGAGCCCGGCGGCGACCCTGGTCCGCGGGTCGAGGTTGAGCTCACGGAACCACCCGGCGCCGTCGCCGACCTGGAACCGGTTGACCGCCCACGCGCCGTACAGCGGCGGCCCGACCGCGCCGTCGTCGGGATCGCTGCCCGACGGGTCAGCGATCGCGTCGAGCAGCGCGGCGAGTGGCGTCGTCAGCGTCGCCGGGATCTCCTCGAGCCGACCGTCGCGCTGCTGGACGGCGCGCAGGGCACCGTCCATCTCGACGATCCGCGCCGGGTCGCCGGAGGGCAGGTCGACCGGTCCGCCGGCCGCGCCGATGTGCATCTTCACGGTGCCGACGGTCGGCGTTCCGTCGCCGGCGTCGGTGACCGTGAACGGCTGGAGGCGCCGGGCGAGGCTCTCGAAGTCACCGGCCGGTCCGGTCGAGAACTCCCAGTGGAAGTACAGCGGCAGGGTGATCGCGTCCTCGCCCGACCACGCCGGGCCGAGCGGCTGGTCGGCGACCGGCGGGAGGCCGAGCCCGCGCTGCACGCCGGCGTCGAAGGCCGGCACGAGGCAGGCCAACCAGCGGGCGCCGGCACGCAGCCGTCGCGGGCACAGCAGGCGCGAGACGTGGCGGTCGGGGTCGCTCTGCATCGCCCCGGCCGCCTCCAGGCGCGAGCCCTCGCTGACCATCAGCTGGGTGTGGGCCCACGCCCAGGAGCCCGCGAGGTCGCCGAGTTCGGCGACCGCGCCGCTCTCGATGCGCAACTGCGGCAGCGGGGCGCCAGCCGGCACGCCGATCGTCACGCCGGCACGCGCCTGCACGACGACGAGCGCCAGCCATGGCCGCAACCGGCCCTGCGCGTCCGCCGCCGCCGGAGTCAACAACCACGGCAGGTCGGGCTCGTCGAAGTCGACGGCGACCAGGTAGTTGGGCTCGACGTTGCTGGCATCTCGACGAGGCGTCAGCCGGACGATCGAGCGCGGGTCGAGCCCGACGACGTCCCCGGGACCGGCCAGCGCGGTCGTCGTCGAGGCGCTGCCGAGGCCGCCGCCGAGCGTCACGTCGAGCTTGATGGACGCCCGCTGGGGCAGCGGGCCGTCGACCGCCGCCGAGCTGTCGCGCAGCTCGGCCACGAGGCCCCGCCTCGTGAACGGCAGGAAGCGGTACACGGCGGGTGTGCTCATCGGACGACCTCGAACCGCTCGACGACCCGCAGCCCGGCGGCCGCGGCGACCTGCTCGGCGAGCGACACCGTCGTCGCCGCCGCTCCCGGCAGGACGCCCGACTCGGCGAGCGATGCCGCGCCGACCAGGGCGAGCGGCGGTTCGTCGACACCGACGTTGGAGGCCGCCAGCGGCGACGACATCCGCAGCGCCGCCTCGGCGCGGTCGGATCGGGCCGCGGCACCGAACCTGGAGGCCGCCACGACGCCCTCGTCGGTCGCCCGCTCGAACGCCAGCACCGCCCGCGTCCACTTCGACACGAGGCCCGACGGCTCGGGGTCGAGGCGCACCGTCTCGAACCCCGCGGCCACGTCGCGGGCCAGCGCGTCGGCCGTCACGTAGTCCGCCGACCCGATGATGACGCCCGACGGGAACGTCTCGAACGTCGACCCGGTCAGCCGCTCGTCGTCGCTCAGCGACACGAACTGGCCGCGGGAGAACTGCTCGGTCGTGTGCTCGAACGTGGTCCGGGTTTCGCCGTTGAGCGCCACCGTCGCGATCGTGGCGACCTGCGGTCCACCGGCCAGCTCGCGGGTCCCGAGCCGCTCCACCCGCAGGCCCAGCGGCACCGCCCGCTGGCGGATCGCCAACCGCCCGACGGGATGTGCCAGCTTGCCCGACCGCGCGGGCGCCAGCGTGAGGGGGTTGGCGCCGGTCGGCGCCTCGACGGTGACGTTGTCGGGGTTGCCCAGCTCGGCCTGCACGGCCTGACCGAGCGAGGCCGTGCCGGTCTCGGCCTGGCGGACCTCTCCGAAGTGCTCGTGGAACGGGACCGTCTTGTCCCACCACAGGATCGAGAAGCTGAACTTGCCGTCGAAGCGCCACTCGTCGGGACCCTCGAGTGTCGCCGTCACGGTGACGGAGGCCAGCGTCCGGCCGAACGCCTTGACCTTGGCCTTGAACTCGAGGTCGACGATGAAGAACAAGCGCGGCGACAGGTAGAGCAGGGCGTCCCAGCCGAGCGACGCCTCGATCGAGGCGACCTTGAAGTCGGCCTTCAACGACGCCTTCTGACCGGCCTGGACCGAGTTCGGGGTGATCGCGAAGTAATGCTCGACGGCCAGCGAGACGGGACCCAGCTTGAACGACACGCGCAGCTTGTCGAGGTCGCGCGGCACCCGCGGAGGGAGGTCGAGGTAGCGGGGGTGGAAGCCGCCGGCCGACAGCATGAACGCCGGCTTGGGCCCGAACTGCGCCGCCACGAGCAGCTCGCCGGCGAGGTCGAGCTTGACGAACCCCTCGATGCCGACGAACGAGTTGCGCAGCCGCGCCCGCACGAGTAGGAAGCGGGTGCCGCCGTCGTAGTAGCCGACGACGTCGATCAGCAGCTTCAGGATCGCCGGCACGCCGGTGTCGCGCGGCGGCAGCTGCACCAGCACCTGGCCGACCAGCACGACCCTCGACAGCGTCGCCGGTCCAGCGGACAGCGCGTTGCGCACGTCGAAGATGACGCCGAGGCGGACGAACACGATCGGCGGCTGGGAGAAGCTCAGCTCGAGCATCGGCCCGATCAGCAAGTTGCCCTCGGCGACGGGGAACAGCGTGCGGTAGCGGTTGATGATCCGCGGCGCATCGGCGACCGGGTTCTTCGGGAACAGCACGTCGTCGAGCGCGCCCGTGCGCATCCCGGCGGTCAGGGCGTCGACGTCGGAACGGTGGTGCAAGCCGATCATCCCGCCGGCGCCCGTCCAGAAGATCCCGAACGCGAGGTGCACGTTGAACTGGCCGAACACGAACAGCAGCAGCGACCACCCGTCGCTGCCGTCGGGCCGCTTCGTCGACAGCAACCCGATGGCCTTGATCGACCAGGTGAGGAACTTGAGCTCGAGGGCGCCGGCGTACTCGCCACGCGCCTCGTCGACGAAGAGGAACCCGCCGCCCTTGACGAAGCCGGCATCGAGGACCAGCCCGATGCCGCGCGGCGGGGCGAACTGGACGAAGTCACTGACGTGCTCGATGCCGTCGCCGAGCCGCCCGAGGGCGAGGGAGACGCCGACCCGATCGATCGACGCCGCGAACGGGCCGAGCGTCATCGAGAAGCCGCCCCGGATGTCGAGCGCGGTCGCCGGTTCGGTCACCAGCTCCAGCTCGAGGAACTGGACGGTGAAGACACCGAACACCGACGCCGAGACCGGCAGGTTGACCCGCAGTCGCGTGCCGCCCTCGAAGTGGACGCCCGTGGCCGTGCTGCCGACGAGCGAGACGTCGAACGGCGCCTCGATGTTGCCGCCGGGAAGCTGACGGAGGAAGGCATCGCCCTTCCCGAGGGCGATGACGAGCTTGCCGTTGCGGACCGTCAGGCGGAACGCGGCTTCCTCGCCCGAGATCTCGATGCCGTACGCGAGCCGGCCGATCTCGAGCCGTGAACCGTCGGTCGTGCCGACGACGAGTGCCGGGGTGTCCATCGGCGGTGCCGGGATCGGGTTGCCCTCCGGATCGACCGCCCCACCCTTGTACGGCTCGGCGCCGACCCGGATCTTCGGTGCCGCCGACGCGAACACGCGCGTGTCGCCGGCGCCGAAGTACAGGCCGAACTGGCCGGCGCCGACGATGTCGAACGTGTAGGTGGTGTCGCCGGAGGTGACGGGCAGCGACACGCCGGCCGTGGCGCCGACGTACAGGCCGGGGCCACCGTGGGCACGGGGCACGGGGATCAACGTCAGGGCCGGCCGGACCGTCTCCAGCTTCGAATGGTCGACGGTCACCGTCAGCGCCCGCGACGCGATCGCGGCCGCTTCGCCCTCGTCCTCGGGGTCGGGATCCCAGCCGTAGGTGGCGTCGATCACGGCGTCGAGCTTCTGGAGCACCGAGGCCAGCACTACCAGCGTGACCCCGCCGAGCATCGACAGGCGCTGCACCCATGCCTCGCCGTCGGCCGCCGGGCCCTCGCCGCGCACGAGCTGCACCAGCGCGGCCGCATCGAGCTGCCGCAGGAACTCCTCGTCGTCGAGGACGACACCGGCCAGCCGCACGAGCGCGTACGCACCGGGGTTGCGCACGCGCAGCGTGTCGACGGCGAACAGCTTGAACATCGTGCTGAACAGCACCCGGGCGTCGACCTGGTCGGCCCTCGCCGCCTCGATGAAGTCGATGACCGCGTCGATCTCGGCCTTGAGGTCGACGGCGACCTCCAGCAGCGACGCCTCGTCGACGTCCTCCTTGGCGGCGAACACCTCGATGCGCGCCCGGCGGGCGCCGTCAGGCAGGGCCGGGGTCGCCGGGTTCGTCGGGTCGAGGCCGAGATCGCTGCGGATCTCCGCCGACAGCTCGGGGTCCGAGAACGTCTCCTCGACCCACTCCACGAGCTCCTTGACGAGCTTCGCCAGACGCTGGAAGAACCCCGGCTTCTTCTTCTTCGTGGCGGGAGCGTCAGGCATCGGCCACCACCTCCAGGGCCGGTGCGACGAGCGTCGGCGTGAGGTCCAGCGAGGCGCGATGGATCGTGTAGGCGCCGCCCTCGGTCGAGTCGGGTGCGTCCATCGAGTACAGCTCGTGCACGACGGACTGGCTGGCGCCGTCGGCCTCGAAGCGCACGACGCCGAGGTTCGAGCGGAACACGAGTAGGCGCAACAACTCGGTCGGGCCGAGGGCCAGCTCGGCGTGGCGGCCGGCGACCTCGTGGTACGTCGTCAGCGGATCGGCGGCGTCGAACGACGGCAGCGGCGGCTGCAGGTGCTCGGGGTGCTCGAGCTCGGCGCGGCGGCGCTCGTCGCGCATCCCGGTGATGCGCAGGCGGAAGTCCGGCGGCTTGTCGACGGGGATCGTCGTGCCCGCCGGCCACCCCCCGGCCGGCACCACCGCCGGGCTCGACCGCATCCGGCTGCGGCGGGCCGGTGAGATCGGCGCACCGGGCGGCACGGTGATCGACGACGTCTCGGACCAGCCGAGCCGGTCGAGCGGCAAGCCCCGCAGCAGCTGCTGCGAGAAGCGAGCGGCGAAGATGGCGGCCCGGATGTTCTGGGCGGCGCTGTTGCGCACCGGCGAGCTCGTCAGCTGCACGATCCGCGAGTCGACCGTGGGGTCCTGACCGGACCAGAAGTCGAGCGTGAGGCCGGACGAGAAGTGGACGTCACCCGAGAGGATGACCACCCGCTGGTAGGTGGCGAGGCGGCGCAGGATGGCGAAGAACGACTCCTCGTCGCCGCCCCAGCTCTCGACGTCGAACCGCTCCGGCCCGCTGACCGGCGGGCCGTTGTGATCGGCCTCGGCCTTGCGCTTGACGTTGGCCGCGAAGTCGACGATCCCCGCCGCCAGTGGTTGCACCAGCGCCTCGATGGCGTGGGGCATCAGGATCGGCGCGGCGGCGATGACGACCAGCACCTCGCGCCCGTCGGCGAGCGGACCGGGGGGCAGCTGGGCGTCGAGGGACGTGCCGAGCAGCTGCGGCGGGCCGAGGCGGCCCCGGTACGTCCGGCGCGAGCGGGTGTCGAGGACCCGCACGAGGTGGCGCGGACCGGGGACCGTGTAGTCGAAGCGGACCTCGGGGTCGATCAACGGCTTGGTGAGGCCGAGCAGCTGGTCGAGCTTGTCGATCGTCGTGACCCCGAACGCGCCGTCGGTGCCGACGGCCACGAGGGTGTCGAGCAGCTGCTCGCTCT
Organism: Ilumatobacteraceae bacterium; assembly: GCA_044867195.1. Taxonomy (GTDB): domain Bacteria; phylum Actinomycetota; class Acidimicrobiia; order Acidimicrobiales; family Ilumatobacteraceae; genus JALZMG01. The sequence goes on along the minus strand of JBIOUO010000181.1, from coordinate 13,388 downwards.
TCGGCACCGGGTTCTGATCGGCGTGGGTGAACGCCGCCGGATCGTTGCCCCACCCCTGGCAGACGGCATAGGCGGCGTAGCCGTTGCGGACGATCGCCCGCCCGAACGACGCCGTCAGCACGCGCGAGCGCCACGACTGCGACAGGTACCAGTCGTCGGTGACCTCATGGTCGTCGAAGATCATGTACGTCGCCGTGTTCGCCAGCGCACGCGCGACGCGCGGCACCGCGGCCCGGAAGACCGCGGCCCGCTTGACCTCCTCCTCGAACCCGGGCCCGTCCTTGCGGCGCCACTTGGTCAGCCCGTCGGGGTCCGGATCGCCCTCCTTCGGCGCGTAGTACGTCTCCCAGTCCGACAGGTGGTTGGCCTCGACGTTTGGCGACGCCACGAAGACCTCGTCCACCGTCGCCAGCTTGCGCCACAGCGGCGGGCTCCATACGAGCAGGTGCATGGCGAGCAGCTCGCCGTAGGACAGCAGGTGGTGCAGGCCGTCGTTGGTGGAGAAGCGGCCGATCTCGCGCACGACCTTGCGCCGCCGCTGCACCGGGAACTGCTCGATCGTGACCGGCACGGCGCGCTCGCCGATCGGGAGCTCCTCGGTGAAGCCGAGCAGCTCGCGGCCGATGGCGTTGATCTGCGGCAGCATGCAGCCGGCCAGGTCGTCGGCGTAGATCTGATCGCCGGTGAGGAAGAGCTGCTGCGGGCGCTGCGTCAGGTCGAGGCGGTGCTCGGCGATCAGGTCGTCGAGGTACGCCATCGCGTCGGGGCCGGCCGCGTTCGATCGGCGGCACGAACCCTGCACGAGCACGAGGTCCTGGATCGTGGGCGCCGGCGTGACGAAGCTCGGCAGCCGGTCGAGCTCGTAGCCGAGAGCGAGGCGCAGCGGGCGCTCGTCGGCGGTGGCCTCATCCGACGGCTCCTCGTCCCTCAGCAGGCCGAAGTCCTGGAGGCCCTTCCCGGCGACGACGACGTCGTAGCTGTGGATGGCGCCGGGGACGATGACCGCACTGGCCTTGGCTACGACGACAGCGACGTGGAACTGAGCGCCGAAGCGCTTGGTCGGCATCGAGCCCTGGGCGACGGCGGGCGTCCCGCTCTCGACCGTCGCCGGACCGGTGGACCGCTGCGGCCCGGCCCATACGCTCAGCTCGACCGTCGCCGGGTCGCGCAGCGCCATCCAGACAGCGACTTCGTCCCCCGCCACGCGGCGGACGATCGGGCCAGCCAGCACCGGCGGCAGCGGCATCGCATTGCTCCCTCATCCCCAGCAACGACGCGTTGGGCGTTGCACCCTAGCGAATCCGTGCGGCTTGAGCGTTCCTGTCGCGTTCCCCGGCGCCCCGACAAGCGTGTGCTCGTCCGAGACGCGCAGATCACCGATGTGCGGCGCGTCTGGACCGGTAGGCGACGCGCGCGACAGCAACGCGGTGCCGCGCCTCGGGCGGCGACGCGATGCACCGAATGGCTGTTCCGGCGCATCGCTCGGCGACATTCGTGACTTGAGCTTGACGCGACCTGATGCCCGCTCGGGAACGCGCCTTCGAGTGCAGCGGGCGCGACGATATGAGCGAGTTCAGCGGCGTGGCGGGGACGACCGCGATGCACGCATCGCCGGCGTGGGGCCGTCGTTCGGTTCGGAGCACCGATCGGCGTTGAGGTGCCGACGAGTCATTCGGTGTTGGTCAGCCGGCGAGGCGGCGCTTGACCTCAGCGATGTCGGCATCGAGGCGGTCCGCGAGGGCGCGGGCGTCCAACGATGCCACCGTCTGCCCTTGCGCGACGGCGTCGCTGAGCAGCTCACGCACGAGTTGCGAGATCGACAGGTTCCGTTCGGCTGCCAGATCGCCGAGCCCGTCTGCGAGCTCATCGGTGAGACGTACCGACAGGTGCCGTTCCTGAACCGGTGGGGCCTCAGGGACGTAGTCGATGGTCTGTCCGGTCTGGTCCTCGAGCCATTGGATCGTCTTCGGCTTGGCCATCATTGCCCTCCCTTGCCGCGTTCGAGTGCCTGTGTGATGGTGATGGCATGAGCGCGGTTGGCCTCGAGCGGGTCGGTGCCGTCGATGAGCGCTCGAAGGTCGAGTAGCACACGTTGCAGGTCGCGGCGGGTGAGGACCACACCTTCATCGGGCCCGGGACGCGCCGCAGCCTGATGCTGGCGTCGACCGCATTTTCATACTCGTGGCGGCTCAACTTGCTGTGATGACGAGGTTGGAGAAGAAGGACTCGCTGCCGATGTCGACGAAGAGGCCGACGTCGCCGGCAACCGGTGCCGCCTTGGTTTGCGTCAACAACATCCGCTGGATGTGATTGACGGTCACGGTCAGGCGGGTATCGACGATGTCGATCCTCAACGACGTCCATTCGTCTGGGCCGATGTTCGCCCCTGCTTCGAAGCGTCCGTCTGGATACATCTCACGCAGCCGGTCGAACTTCCAGTCGGGATAGGCGAAGTACTGGATGGCGCGCTCGTTGCGGGGGCTCGGCGGGTTGGTCTTCCATCCGTTGAGCGGGCGAAGGTACACGGCCTCGAAGCGGTTGCCGGCGTCCGTGATGCGGTAGGCGAGGCCGGCAAAGGCTCGAGCGTCCGCTGGCCCCTTGCCGTTCAACCGGCTCAGTACGTCGACCTCGATGGCGCCGTTCTCGAAGCCGGCGGGGATGATCGCGAAGGTCGGCATGTCGACGTAGTCGACGCCGGTCTTGCCGTCATACGTAACCGCATCTTCCAGCTCAACTCGCAGTGCCCGGCGGCCCGCAACGTCGGCCGGGGTAGCCGTGACCGAGCGCAGCGTGGCTCCGTCCGGCAGCTTGCGAAGATCAAACGTGGTGCGCATGGGCTCACTTCCTGCTCGGGCCCGTGCACGGTGATACCACGTCCGCGGCGTCGGACGTGCCGCGTCGTACCGCCCGCGCGAAAGGGCCGGCCTCGACAACGTCCGTTTGGGACGAGCGGGTTACGGCGTGCGCGTTATCGGCGCCTTGCGACGTCCTCCGTCGGCGCCCATCGGAGATGGCCCCCAGGGCTGAACCGCCGGGTCGAGGGCGCCTCGTGCTCAGTCGTCATTCGGATGTGGCGGTGGCAACTCGATCGCCCCGACGGCGACGAGGAACGACGGAAGATCATCGTGAGCGGTCGCCATCAGCACGTCGACATCAATCGACCAGTACCCATGCACGATGCGGTTGCGCAGGCGCACCGGGGCAACCCAGTCCACCGCAGAGTGAGCACGCTTGGTCTCACCGGAAACCTGCCCGACCGCTTCGCCGAGCACGGTGAAGTTCCACAGCAGCGCGTCGCGTCGGTCCCGGTCGAGGTCGATGTCGGACGACGAACGACCAGCGCTCAACTCAAGGATCCGCTCGATCGAGCCGATGATCTCGGCGAGGATCAGCCGATCACGCTGCATACAGGGTGCGCGCCTCGGAGAGCACCTCATCCCGCAATAGCCGGTGCAACGACGCCTTCGACACGAGATCAACCTTGCGGCCGAACAGGTCCGCGAGCTCGTCCTCCAGTCGGTCGATGGCGAACCCCAGACGTCGGTCGGGCGCCATCACGTACAGCAGGTCGACGTCGCTGTCTGGTGTCGCCTCGTCTCGAGCTGTCGACCCGAACGCAGCGAGCTCGACGACTCCGAAGCGCCTGCAGATCTCGGCGAGGCGCGCCAGATCGATCTCACGGCCGTCGATGACGAGCGTTGGTGCGGCGCTCACGGCTCCAGTCTCGCGCCTCCGCCACGCCCCGACTCGATGAGGTTCGCGACCCGCCCGATCGTCGCCGCGTTCGGCGACGGCCCGGTCGCACCGTCACCAGCGCGGTCGGCCCGTCCGGGCGGTTGACGTCACGGCGTCGGCAAACCGATCGCTGAACACCATGTCGAACTCACCCGGCGGCGCCGAGGCGCACGCTGTCGACCAACGAGCGAGGGATTACGAGCGCTTCGACACGGGCCGTTATCACCTGGTTCGATTGTCGTCCAGGGCGTGATTATGGCGACACGTTATGAAGCTCTCCAGGCGGCGTGGGTCTCCGGCGACGACGCGGAACGCCGATCGGAACGCTAGCGCCAGCAAGCACTGACCTCTTGACGGCGCGTTCGGGCGTCGTCGACCCGGCGTTCGGTGACGCGGCGCTGCGGCTTATCCGGACGCGGTTCCCGGACAGCCCGCGCCGAGCGGACCAGTGCCGACGACCCGGAGGTACAGGGCGAGGCCGACCGCGATACTCGGCGTGTCAGCGGACGCCGGCTGGCACGACGTCCCGTCTCCGGTCTGGGGGTCGAGTCGGTGTTATGGCACATCGGCTCTGTCACCACCCGCTCAAGCGGGCGGTACCTCGCAGGGAAAGCGGCAACGGCGGCGATCATCGTCTCGACGTTCACGGGTGGCACAGGCGCTTGAACGTCTGGGCACATCACCAAGGCGGTGCGCAGCACTCGGTGAGACGGTCGCGGAGCGCGACGCATTCGACGGATCCGTCCCGACCCTGGTGTCCAGCGAGCGAGGTCCATGAGGTGCGCTGAGCGCGCCATCGAGCCGGGGTTCGAGGGTTCCAGGCGCGATGTGTTATCGACGGTCTGTTCAGACAGGGCGACGTGCGTCCACAACCTCCCGGCGGCGCCAGTCGTCGTCGCGACGGCGGGACGGGCCCCGGTCCCTGCGGAGACTGGCGAAGGTCAAACTTGGGGGTTAGCGCCCCAATGTTCGTGAGCTGTCTGTAGTGTCTGCACATACGCATCGTCAAGGTCGACAACCGGGATGACGGTGACATCTTGGAAGAACGGCCCGTACGTCAGCGTTTGCTCCAGGTTGGGCTCATCGATGACCACAATGATCGTCTTGCCGTCGACGCCGGCCCAAACGGCCTCTGCCCCCGGAGGCGGACCGACCTCGGAGAAGATCTTGAAGCCCTGTAGCTGGTTGTCGATGCCAGGGACGAGGTGACTGATGACGACGTACTTCACGAAGCTCTCCCTCAAGTGATGGCGTCTGCGCGCACGTGACCACCCAGGAAGGGTCGCCCGCATTGGCAAACATAGTGGTCGGGTCGCGCATCGTCAATGGTCGAGAGGGCGGACGGCCGCACCCATTGGCATCGCTATCAGACCGTCCGCCGTGGGGGCCCATCGCGATCGCTCACATCCGGTCACGCGCAGTAAGCCAGCGCTCATCTCCGAACGAATGGACGTCGACGCGTCCACACATAGGGCCGGCGTTCGAGCTCGATGGTGTGCGGCTTCTCGAAACAAGGCCGCGAACGCCTCCGGCCGACGTCGCCGTGCACGTGAGGAGCGTCAGATGGGAGCTGTTGCTTAGGGTTGAAGGATGACCTTGAGGGCGCCCGGTCGCGAGCCAGGGCTCCGCGCAAAGCTCTCGAACATCGGCCAATACATCGGTGCGTCACGACGATGTCCGCGGCCAGCGCGCCGGCGAGTACGCGCAGCGCCCGATCGAACGAATGCTCTCGCTCGGTGCCGACGGCGCCGGCGGCGGCCAGCACGTCGATTCCTGCCGGCCGTGCTCGCGTCAGCGAGCACCGAGCTCATGCCATCGTGGATGAGCGGCACGAACGACAATTCCGGCGCGGCGCCGCTGACCAGTTCTGGATTCTGCTCGACGCGACAGATTGCTACGGGTGCCGACTCGCCAGCACGAGCGGGTACCGAACGACTCGGGCGCGCTCGTCCGCTCGCGACTGCGCGTCTCTCGCGGCCTCTCAGCGCTGGACGCCAACGTGCACGGACCGCCGCGGCTGACGTTCGTCTCGGCGCGGGATGAATCGGATCCGGTCGGCAGGGCAGCCGAACGGGCATTGGTCGCGCCTTGCGGGTCGTCGGACGACGCTGCGATCAGCTTGAGGTGCAGGTGGCCGGCGATCGCCGCGCGGACGAGACGACCGTCGGTGTGATGCTGGCGGTGTGGATGACGCGGAGTTCGCGCGGTGGTAGGGCCCGTGGTCGCCGCTCGACGTCAGTGGCGTTGTCAAGCTGCTGACTGACTTCCAGGCGCCATGGTGGATCGTTGGCGGCCAGGCGATCGAACGCTTCACCGGCGTGCGGAGGGACCACGAAGACATCGACGTCGCCGTTCTCCGTACCGACACCGCCAGGCTACTGTCGATCCTGGCCGCTGAGTCCCACGTCTGGGCGAACGCCGCTGGAGCGCTGACCCCAGTGCTCGACAGGCGCGTCGACGTGCCCGCAGAGGCACAGCAGCTGTGGGTCCGACGCAATGCGCTGTCGCCGTGGGAGGTCGACTTCGTCGTCGCCGACGGGCGCTGGGTGTGGCGACACGACCCAACGGTGGCGATGGCACTGAGCGACGTGACGTGGGTCGATGACAACGGCGTGCGATTCGCCCGGGCCGAGATCGTCCTGGCACACAAGGCCAAGTGGCGGACACCCAAGGATGATCTCGACTTCAATGCAACATGGCCGCTGCTCGCCGAGAACGCGCGATCGTGGCTGCGCACCACGGTCACCAGGATGTACCCCGACCATCCATGGCTGCGCGATATGAGCTGACCGCACGTGATCGCAGTAGGCAGCGTGAGCAGCGCCCTCGGCCGGCATCGTCAAGTGCAGTCCTCACCATCGGTCCGCACCCCGGCCGAACGTTACGAGCGCCACGAATCGGGCCGAAGTAGAGCAGGTGTGCAGGCTCGACGAGCGGATTACGGCGCGCGCATTATCGGTCGTTCTCGGAGGGCTCGGCGATGATGATCGCCACCCCCACCGCTGTGCTCCGCGTGGCCGCGATGCGCACCGACATCTCGCCCGGTTGGTGGCGCTCACGGCCGACGACCCCTAGAGGTCAGATCTCAGCGCGAGTCTGCGCAGAGGTGCCCGTCCGCCTCCAGGGCGCAGCTCGGGCATGCGCCATCCATGACCCGGCGAACTGCATGCCGCCCCTAGAGAGGGCGGTCCGACGCCGGCTACAGCGGGGACGCATCGACAACGATCGCCCGAGCGGTCTCTTGTGCCTCACGGACAGCAACGTCGGCCACGGCACTGCTGCTCACAGGGCAGCTGCGCGAGGCGGGAGGTGTGGCGCGGCCGGTCGTCGAGGCCTGCCGATCGATGTGCGCGGCATGCGCCGAGGTGTGCGCCTCGCACGCCGGGCACCACGTCCATACGGCGTCTGCGCCGAGGTGTGCCGGGCCTGCGCGGCGGCGTGCGCGGCGTGGCTCGAGGCGGATGAGCGGGGTAGGTTCAGCCCGGCCGACCGACGCCGGCGACCTTGCTCCAGTTGACGGTGGCGACATTGACCACGCTGCCGCTGTTGGGGGCGTGGACGAGCTTGCCGCCGCCGAGGTAGATGCCGACGTGGCTGATAGGTGAGTAGTAGAAGATCAGGTCGCCGGGTTCGGCGGCTTCGATCGGCACGTGCGGCAATGTGTCGAACTGCATCCGCGACTGATGCGGGAGCGACACCCCGGCTTGGGCCCAGGCCCACGACGTGAGCCCGGAGCAGTCGAACCCGACGCCGGGTGTGGCCATCGCGAACACCCATGGGACACCGAGCTGGGTCATCGCCGCGTTGATCGCGGTGCCGGCGCGCGACGACGCCGGTGGAATGCTCGGCTGGGCTGGTGGGTCCGGCGTGCTCGGCGCGGCCGCGGCACGAGTGGCCGGGGATCGCTGTGCCTCGGACGCGGCACGAGCAGGCTGGGATTGCGGGGCGGCCTGCTGGAGATTGCCGGCTTGCCTGGCCGACGCCTGCTCGGATGCGGCCTGGGCAGCTGCGGCCTGAGTTTGCAGCCGCTCGAACGACTCCCGGGCGCGGCGTTCCTCCTCCTGATGGATGAGGTCGCCGAGCTTGGCTTCGGCCTCGGCGCGGGCTTGGTGGTATTCGGCTTTCTGGGCGTCGTTGGCTGCCCGGGCGTCGGCGAGCTGGTCGATCTGCTCGGCGACGTCGTCGCGGCCGGCGGCGAGCGCGTCGCGTTCGTCCTCGAGCTCGGCGACGGCGGCGTCGAGCTCGTCGGTCGTGGCCGTACCGGTGTTGCGGGCGACGCGAGCGAGCTGCTCACGCTGCAGCGCCGCGGTCGTCTCGGAGAGGTCGACGAACAGCGGGCTGAGGGGTTCGGGACCGGAACCGGTGAACGTGCGCACGGCCATCGCGGCGAGCTCGCCGCGCAGCGCCTCGACGGCGGAGGCCTTGTCGGCGACGCGCTGCTCGCCGGCGGCGACTTCGGCCTCGAGGTCGGTCAGCTTGACAGTCGCGGCGAGGTAATCCTCGGCGAGGACGTCCGACCGCTCTTCGAGTGCTTCCAGCTCGTCGGTGAGCGCGGCGACCTTGTTCCGCTGGTTGTCGATCGGTGAGGCCCCACCGGTCGCGGGCACCGCGAACGCTGCGATGACGAGCACGGCAGCGACGGCGGCGGCTCGGCGCCGAGGCTGATCGTGGCGGTGAGTCAGCATCCGGCGTTGCGTACGTAGGGGGTCGGGTTGACCGCCGCCCCTCCGCCTGGGTGGACCTCGAAGTGGAGGTGGTTGACGGTCGTGTTGCCGGTGGCGCCGACGTAGCCGATCACCTCGCCCTGGCTGACCTGCCGACTGGAGCCCTCGTAGGCGCTGAGGTGGGCGTAGTAGTACTTGGTGCCGTTGTCGCCGGTGAGCCAGACGGCGTTGCCGCCGAGAGAGTTCTGCTTGAACTGGACCGAACCGGACGTGACGGCGACGAGCGGCGTGCCACCTGGCGAGATGAGGTCGACGCCCTGATGGCGGCGGCCGCCGGAGCGGGGCGCACCGTAGGTGTCCGCGTAGGCGCGCGTACCGGCGACTGGGCACACCAGGTCGGATCCGGCTCCGGCCGGCGCGGACTCGTCGGTGGTGGCACCGTCCGGGGCCGGGGCGGCGGGCAGGCCGCCGTCGCCCGCGGCCGCGCTGGGTGCCGCTGGGGGGTTCGCGGCCGCGAATGCAGCCATCGCCTGCTGGGCGCGTTGCTGCTCCTCGGCGGCCCGTTGGCGCTCGGCGGCCTGCTGCGCTTCCAGCTGGCGGCGCTGTTCCTCGGCCCGGCGCTGCTCCTCACGGCGTTGCGCCTCGAGCGCCAAGCGGACCCGCTCGTCCTCCAGACGCTTGGCCTCGGCCGCCTTCAGCCGCTCCACCTCTTGGACCATCGTTTTGCTCAACTCGTCGAAGTGCTGGCGCTGGTCCTCGACCTGCTCTCGCGTGTCGTCGAGCGCAGCCGCCTTGTCGTCGAGCGCGCCTTTGGCGACGTCGTACTGGTCGAACATGTCCGCCGACGTGGCACCGGCGACGTTGCTGAGCACCTCGGCCCGCAGCTGGTCGAGCGGCTGCTGGTAGCCGGTGAGGATCGGGATGCCGCCCGACCCCGACGACATGAACCGCTGCACGGCCGCCTGTTCGACCTGGGCGCGCAGGGCGTCCACCGTGGCCTGCAACTCGCTCTGCTCCGCGGCGAGCTGGGCTGCCTGGTCTTCGAGTACTTCCAGCTGGGACTCGGCGAGCAGGTACTCCTCGGCCGCCTTGTTGGCCCGGTCCTGGGCGGCGGCGATCTCGCGGGCCGCCGCTGCGGCGGCTTCCTCGTCGGGCTGCGCGTGGGCCGCTGGTCCGACCAGCGTCGTGACGACCAGCACCGCGCCGCTGGCTGCAGCGACGGGGCGGGCCAGCCGCGACTTCGGACGCGGGGAACGGGCGGAGAGGCTGATGGCGTGCTCGCTTGCTCGGATGGTTCCACGGGCGGCCCGCTCACCGAGCCGATGTCCGACGCACTGTAGTAGCCCGGCCGACGGCGCTGCAACGCAACCGTCATCTATATTGCGGCAGGGCAGGTGACGCCGGTCAACCGGTTGCCGCGAGCAACTCGTTCATCTCGTCGATCTCGGCCTGTTGCGCGGTGATGATCCGCCCGGCGAGGTCGACGGCCTCTGGTGCCTGGCCGTCGCGCTGCTCGATGGTGGCCATCTCGATGGCGCCCTGGTGATGGCGGATCATCGATGTCATCCACAGCCGGTCGAAGTCGCCACCTCGGGCCGCGCCGAGCGCGCCCATCTCGTCGTCGCTCATCATCCCGCCCATCTCCATGTCGCCCAGTTCCATGTCGCCGATGCTGCCCATCGTGGCTCCGCCCATCGCGGTCGGGGCCGGCTGGCCCCACGCCCGCAACCAGCCGGTCATCTGTTCGATTTCCGGGTCCTGGGCGGCCTTGATCTGGGTGGCGAGGGCGACGACGTCAGGGCTGGCTTGGACGGTCGGGTCGAGGGCGATGTCGGCCATCGCCACTGCCTGCTGGTGATGCGGGATCATCCGTTGGGCGAAGGTCACGTCAGCCTGGTTGAAGGCGCCGGCGGCGCTGCCGGTGGTGATCGTCGAGGTCGCCGCGAGGGTCGTCACGGACGCTGCGTCGTCGTCGCCACCGCAGGCCACGACGGCGACGGGGACGATGGCGAGCAGGGCGAGGGTGGGGAGGCGCTTCATGGGTCCTTCCGGGGGGAGAGGTTCGGGCGGTCAACTACATATCGTAGTAACCGCGGTCGGTCGCTGAGCCGCGGACGCGACCACGGATAGCATCCGCGTTCGAGGAGGAGACGATTGACTCGGCGACCGGACGGTGCGTTGGAATCGGACGTGCTGCGCGTGCTGTGGAGCGCGGGTCGTCCGATGACGCCGGCCGAGGTGCGCGAGGCGTTGGGAGGTGGGCTGGCGTACACCACGGTGATGACGGTGTTGGGCCGGTTGCACGACAAGCAACTCGTCAGCCGCAGCCAGCGCGGCCGGGCCTTCGCCTATCGGACCCGGCTCAGCGAGAGCCAGTACACCGCCCGTCGCATGGGCGAGGCGCTGGCCAGCGCGCGTGACCGCGCGGGCGCGTTGAGCGGGTTCGTCGACAGCCTGTCCAAACGCGACGCTGCCCTGCTGCGCCAGGCGATCGAGGACGCGGCCGGCTGATGTCGGGCGAAGTCGTCGTCCCGTCGATCGTCGTCGCCGCTGCGGCCTTGCTGGCCATGGGCTGCCATCGCCGGGTTCCCCCGGCAGTGGCCGCTCGGCTCCTGCTTGCCACGATCGTCGTCGGCGTGCTCGCAGTCGTCCCCGTCGCCCTCATCGTCGCGCTCAGCTTCGTCGCCCATCTGCCGCTGTTCGGCGGCGCCTTGGCATGGTGCAACGACGCGCTCGGGCTGCACCCGGACGTGCCGCGATGGCTCGGCCTGATCGCTGTCGCGTTCGTGACCGTCGGCCTGGTCCGAGCAAGCTCGGTGCGCCGGGGGTGGCGTCGGTTCCACCATGAGCGGTCACATGGCGTGCAGGTGGTCGAGAGTGACGAGCTCTACGCCTACACGATGCCGGGCCCAGGCGGTCAGATCATCGTGTCCACGGCCCTCGTCGACCAGCTGGACCGCAAGGAGCTGGCGATCGTGGTCAATCACGAACGGGCTCATGCCCGATTCCGGCATGACCGCTACGTGCACGTCAGTGAGCTGGCCGTTGCGCTCCTCCCACCGTTGCGCTTGCTGCAGCGCCGCCTGCGCTTCAGCCTCGAGCGCTGGGCCGACGAAGCGGCGGTCGCGGCCTCGTGTTGCGAGCGGGCCGCGGTGGCGAGGACGGTCGCAACGGTCGCGCTGTCCCAGGCGCCAACACCGATTGTCGCCACCGCGGTAGCCGGCCTCGGAGTTGCCGGGCGGGTCGAGGCCCTCCTGCACCCGCCGCGCCTGCACCGCGCTCGATTGTGGACGCTGCTCAATGTCACCGGCATCGCCGCCGTGACGATCGTCGGTGTAGCCCAGAGCCATCACCTGCTCCCGCTGATCCGCAGCCTCTGCCCCGGCTGACCCGGCGTGATCACAATCCGCTCGACCGCCTGAACTGAACACCGGTGGCCGTCGTACTACGGGCTGGCGAGACCCAGCATCCGGTTGATGTCAGCCTGATGCTGCTCGAGCGCGGCCAGGTAGCTCGGGTCCTGCGACCTGGCCAGCTGTCCATCGCGCAGATGGGACTGCGCTCCCGTGTTGGCGTTCGCCGTCGACATCTGCTGGGTCATGTTGGCGTCGATCTGCAGCAGGTCGTGCGAGTACCCGGATGTCGCTCCTGCAGTCGTCGAGCGGTTGGGTGCATCGTCAGGCCGGTCGTCCGGCGCGGTGATCATCCCGACCACGAGCAGCGAACCGAGCGACACCCCCATGACCGCCAGCGATCTCTTGATCACGCGCAGCCCGTCCATGCGACCCTCCTTCCACAGCACGTTTCGAACACCACGATCGTGCGCCGCGACTGCGACCGCGCACATCTGCGTGGACTACGGAACTGGGCTGCGGATGCCAGGCAACTGGAGGCCTCCGCCGCGTCGAGCCGAGCATTGTTGGCGTTCGTCTACGGCTGATGGATGTGTGGACAGCCGGCGCCGGTGGCCATCGCGCTCACGCACTGGCCGAAGTCGGGCCCTGCGTGCTCGTGGGCCATCGCCGCGACGTGCCGCCCGAACTCGGGCCCGCCTCCGGGGCTCGGCTCGGCGGCCCCAGCCGTCCGGACCCCGATCCCGATGAGGGAACCCGCCGCGAACGCCCCGCCGATGAGCCAGACTCTCAGTATGCCCAATCCCTTCCTTCTGACGGCCTTCATGTTGTCGGTCTCCTCTTCGACGTGCTTCGCCGCAGTGCCGGCGTGAGTCGGAGTCGTCGATCCCCGACACAGCGGACAGCCTACGACACCATGTCGTACGTGTGTCGGCAGGACGCGTGGCGCTGGAACAAGGACGCTCGCAGTCTCTCCGCGGGCAACCCGGGAACGCGGTCCGAAGGGCTTTCTACTGATGACGTGATCGCGGTGATCGGCGGCGTGCGTCGTCGCGGCGGGTGGCAGCGAGCCGCTCGATGGCCAGGCGGATCTCGCGGTCGGTGTTTCGGCCTTGGACAGTGGCCCAGATGCACACCGCGACGCACGAGAGCAGAAGCGCTCCGGCGGCGATGGTCCAGGCGCGGTCGTGCCAGCCGAGGGCGAGGAGCACGCTGAGCAGGCCGAGCGATGCGCCGATCGCGGCCCACATGATGCGTCGCGGTGACCGGGCGGTGTGGTGGGCGTTCATCGTTCGAGGCTCTCGAGTCGGAGGCGCTTGAGCAGCGCCGAGTTGGTGATCACCGAGAGGCTGGAGAGCGCCATCGCGGCGGCGGCGATGATCGGGTTGAGGAACCCGAGCGCGGCGACGGGGATGGCGGCGGTGTTGTAGCCGAAGGCCCAGAACAGGTTCTGGTGGATCTTGGCCATCGTGGCCCGTGACAGGCGGATGGCGGTGGCGACGTCGCGCACGTCGTCGCGGACGAGGATCAGCCCGCCGGTCTCCTTGGCGACGTCGGATCCCGAGCCGATGGCGATGCCGATGTCGGCAGTGGCCAGCGCGGGGGCGTCGTTGATGCCGTCACCGACCATCGCGAC
>JBIOUO010000180.1:0-5442 GCA_044867195.1 Ilumatobacteraceae bacterium | reverse complement strand
CCCAACGACGACCGCGGCTACCACGACTGGCTCTACGCCGAGGGCGGCGACGACCACCTCTACGGTGAGCGCGGCCCCGACATGCTCATTCCCGGCCCCGGCCAGGATTACTGCGACGGCGGCACGGGAGTGGCTGCCGGCTGGCCCGAGGACGACCAGGTCGTCGGCACCTGCGACCCGATCCTCAACGTGCCGTAACGCCAACTGGCGCGACGATGAACGCAACCAGCCGGGTTGCGTCACCAACTGCCCGACGGGATGGGTGCCAGTGCCGTGGCGCTGGCGCCCACCCTCGAACCGCGCGGTCGACACGACCATCGGTGCCGAGTCACCGTCTCAACGGCGCGCCGAGCGCTCGTCACGCCAGCCGTCGGCGAGCATCCACGAGCCGTGCCGGCCGGCCGGCTCCCCGTCGGTGCGCACGGCTGACCGCCATGCGAGTCGCGGTGATGCTCCGGCCACGCCGCGTAGAGCCGCTTGATGTCCTCCCGGAACTCGGCGTGATCGGCCGCGTTGACAGGGGCGACCTCGTTGCGCTCACGAGCCAGCTCGAGCACGTCGTTGTGCACTTGCGTGGTGGTCGTCACCAGCGTCTCGATCATCGCCTGCGGACGATCGAGGCGATCGTCGTCGGCGCTCATGAGGTCGCTGGCTCGAGGACGTGTTGCACGCTTCATCACACGTTGCTGGAGTGCCGTGACGAATCCCCAGTCGACCCGCGCCATCGGCCCGTTGGCGGATCGAGGTGTGACGGAATTGTGGCTGAGCGGCCGCCCGCCGGCGCGGCGCCGGGCAACGGCGCTGCTCACAGCGTGTGGCGACGGTGAGTCGACCTATAGGCGGGATTCGTTGCCGGCCCTTCCCTGCATTGTCCACAGGTGCCCAATATGCCCCTCTAGCTGGGGAAACGTTCCTCAGCACTCCCCACGGTGACCCCGCACTTCACGACGAATAGTGACTGCGGAATCCCTCTGTTGACGCGGCACGGGCGTCGCCGATGAGCACGTCGTTGACCCCGGCGCTCGGCCACCGTGTCTACCGTCTGCGCCGGCGGGCTCCCCGAGACTGGAGGTCCGACGATCGGCAAGGCAGCGACAGCGCAACGCGACGACGTGATCGACGAGCTGCGCGCCGAGCTCGACCAGCTCCGCGCCGTCGGTACGGCGCTACGTGACCAGCTCGCCTGGCGGATCGTGATGAGCGGCGACGGATGCGAGACGATCGTCGAGGCGGGCCGGATCGTGCTGCGCCGCAGCGACGACGAGTCGACCGACATCACGACCGAGTTCGAGGAAAACGGCGTCAACGTGCACGACGCCAAGGTCGGGCTCATGGCGTCCCTCGAGGTCGACACCGAGAGGGCGTACGTCGCCGCCCGCAGCTTCATCGACCGCTGCGGCGGCATCAGCACGGCCGAGCCGCCAACGACGCGACGTTGGGTGAGCTGGCGCCGCTGGTCGCCGGTGGCACGCCGTAGGCGTAGCCGTTCCCCCTCGAGCTGGAGCGCCTCGGCCAGACACGGGCCGCGGACGCTGCAGCGTCGGCAGACGCTCACGGCGATCGCCCGCTCGAACGGGTTGGTCGAGAACCACAGCGCCGATCTCCAGAACGGCACGCCGCCAGCTCGAGCCACGACGAGGTGATCGGATTCCGATCACCTGGCACGGCGACGACGGTCATGGCTGGAGGCCGAGCACGCCGCTGGCCACGATGCGCGAGCACCAGCGGGTCGTCCGCTTCGCCACCCTCGTCACCGTCACCGGCGCCACCCCGGCCGCCGCAGCGATCCGAGATCGTGTCCAGCCGGCCGCCTCCAGCTCGATGATCCGGCGGCGCACCTTCGCCGCCGCCACATGCGTCGCCGGATCGCCGCCACGGCGCACCACCCTCGTCGCCCGCCAGACCTTCGCCTGCCGTCGCAGCCCGGCCCGACAGCGATCACAGCGACACCCGAGGCGCCATGCGGTCGCCGCGCGGTGCTCGCCCCGGTAGAGCGCCGACGTCACCGCCCAGCGATGGTAGTTGCACGCGCAACCGGCCGGTCGCAGCCGGCTGCACGTATCAGGCGGACTCGCGCAGCCCGCGAGCGATCGACGCCAACGCACCGTCGAGGTCGAGTACGTCCGCGTCGTCGACGACAGCGACGGCAGGCTCGGGCTCGGCGACAGCGGCGAGCGCCAACGCGTCGAGCCGGCGCCACGCCTCGTCGTCCCACGCTGCGGCCCGTGGCGCCCACCGCCACCGGTACGAGCAGCGCCGCTCGATCGACCGGCAGCCGGCCAGCGACCGCGACGGGCCGAGATCACGGAACCGGCGGAACGCCGTGTACGCCTTGGCTGACTCGCCGCGCTGACGCTCCCACGGCGCACGATCGGACCCGATCGGCTCCATCCCGCCCATTTTGCGCCACCCGCCGGCCACCGCCCGCACACCACGCCAGGTGGCCGGAAATGGGTCCTGGCCGGCTCGGGGAGAGACAGCCGCGGACGACGTCCTGTGCAGTCGAGGCGCCGAAAGACCCGAACGTCAGGGATGGTCGCGCAGGTGATCAGACATGCCGTCGAAGAGGCGGCGGATGTCGGCGGACAGCTCGGCGATGTCGGCGGTGTTGCGGGCGACGACACCGGTGAGGTCACGGACGACGCCGGCCAGCGTCGACAGTCCCTCTTCGAGCCGGTCGGCGCGGAACTCGATGCGGGCCAGGCGCTCAGGGATGTCGGGATCGCTCACGCCGCGGGACAGTAGCGACTCACCGCAGCTCGGCGGACGTCCTGTCGGCTTCCCTACCAACGAATCGGCGGCCTCGCTCTGCGCACTACGTGAAGCTGAGGACGTGTCCGGCGCTGTGGACGCGGCCGAGCCGGTCGTCGTCGTAGACGTAGCCGCGGGCTCCGACATGGCTGGTGGCCGCCGCGGCCTCGTCGTGGCTGACGCGGCTGGGCGCGTCGGTGTAGGGCTCATCGATCATGCGGCGGCTGAGGTTCATCTCGGCCGCGTTGGCGTGAGCATCGACGATGACGGACGGGCCGCCTGATGGCGAGCGTGATTGATCGAATAGTGACTGCGGAGCCTCGGTTTGGGTTGTCCACAGGTCGAAAGTCCTGGTAGATGGGCCGAGCGACGGTGAGCCGCCGCGTGCGCCATCGATGCGCACGGACCCCTCGGGCATCTCGTCGGGCCGATCGAGCGGGCGGGTTCGAGGTGTTCCAGGCGTCGAGCACCGACGTGGTGCACGCGGCGGCATCGTTCGTGGAGCTGGTCGCAACCGGTCGTCTCGGGCACGCCCGCGACCCCCGACTCACCCGGGCCGTCGAGTCGGCGCAGCCTCAACGCTCGGGCGACCGCTGGCGCTTCAACCGGTCCGCGATGGGAGCTGACCTGCTCGTCGCGGCGTCGTTTGCGGCGTGGGGAGCGGAGCGGTACCTGCTGTCGACCCGGGTGCTCCACATGTGGGGCGCGTCGTGCACAAACGTGCACAAAGCTCTGCGAAACCGAGGGAAATCCTGAGAACGGGTGAGCAACATTTCACCTGGTCAGAGCGTGTTTTGAGGAACAGTGAGAACCCCTGAGAATGGCTTCCCCGCTATCCCGCTTATAGGTCGTAGATCAACCGTCGCCGGGTGTGCGCCGGGAGCGCGCCAGGGCGCTCGCACAGCTCAAGGCTCGTGTTCGAGACGTAGCGCTGCCACGGGTGGAGCTTCACCGCGCCAGCGATCGGGCGATGGGGTCGAGCAGTTTCCCGGCGGTCGGGTTGGCGATCACCTGGCGCGGCGTGCCGACCGGGGCGGCAGGGAATCCGCTACCACGTCACGCTGTTTCCCCGCCACGTCGCGAACCGGCGACGCCCGAGCCTGCCGCCCTGACGATCCGAGCACGGACGGCACGACGGCACCCGCGTGCAGCACCGCGACCCCTCGATGTGCCGATGCTGACTCAACGGCGGTTGATGATCCGCGACCGCCGCCACCCGCTCCCCGCAGTGCACGCACGGCGGCTCGTCCGCCAACAGCACAGCGCGCGCCCGTTCGTGAGCGTAGCGGTAGGGGGGCTTCGCCATCACCTCCACGGTACGGACGAGCGCAAGCGCGCGGACGGTCTGAACCGCGCGCACGTCCGGAATCAGGTTGCTGTGATGCTCCACGCTCCATCCGCGGTGATTTCGACGAACGATGGACCAGGCAGTCGGACGGTGCCGTTGTAGGGACCGATCTCGTTCACGAGAAGGTCCCGATCGCTCGCACCGTGGGCGATGACGGCGAAGTTGGACTCCCCGTCATGCGTGATCGCCGCTGCGGTCGTCGAGCCGATGTAGAACACCACGTCATCCCCTTGCCCTGTGATCCCGCCTTCTATCCATGAGCGGGCGCTCTCCAAAGGCAGCACCGTGACGGTCCACCCACCCGATGCAGTAATTTCGAGATTGACCGTTGCGTCCGCGAGCAGCACCGTGCCTTGGTACGAGCCGATCTCGTTGACGAGTAGGCCCAGCGGTTCGAGGTTGGCGTCCATCGCCACAACCGCGAAGTTCCCATCGCCGCCGTACGAAATGGTGGCCAGCCTCGCCTGGCTCGATGGTTCGACTGGCTGTATCGAGTCGCCTGAGCCCTGATACAGCAACGGGGCTGCCGTAGTAGGCGGAGCTGTAGGAGCAGGGGTCGTCGGGACAGCAGTGGTCGTCGGCGCCTCGGTTGTGGTCGTGGCGGCGGTGGTTGGCGCCTCGGTGCTCTCGACCGCTGACGCCGCCGTCGTTTCAACTGCAACTTCCTCCGTCGATGGCGCTTCGTCCGCCGACTCGGCAGACGCTTCCGATTCAGCGGAGTCGTCATCGCCACCACATGCGCTCGCTGTCAGCACGATTGCGACCGCAGGCAGCAGTCGAAGCACCTTCCTCACCTGGGGACCTCCCTCGTCGCGGAACCTGACACGTCGACCGCCCCCGTCGCGATCCGTGACTCTATGTCGTTCCTACTCTCAGCGACGAACACACACACAGCGACCGTCGTAACGATCCGAAAGGCATCGGACCAAAAAAACCGCAATCCCAATCGACGATCGACCAACGGGAGTCACGCACGGTGAACCCTCCACAACCCGTCGTAACTTCGGAGTCCCCAGATTTTTTGTGCACGTTTGTGCACGATGGGGTTTCGGAGCACTCGGAAGTAGGCAAAAGTCCTGTTCAGAGGTTTAGATGACGGTGAGCCGACCTATAAGCGGGATCCTGTCGTCGCCTCACGGCGACGGGTGGCCATCCATCTGCGCGGCCTACCCGGAGGTGCCCCGTGCCTCGCGGCACGGGGCGGGCGGGCCGCCCATGCCTCCTGCTCGGCCTTGCTCCGGGTGGGGTTTGCCGAGCCGCCCGAGTCACCCCGGACGCTGGTGCGCTCTTACCGCACCGTTTCACCCTCACCTGTGGCCGGTCGCCCGGCCCATCGGCGGTCT
>JBIOUO010000179.1:0-2750 GCA_044867195.1 Ilumatobacteraceae bacterium | reverse complement strand
CGCCCGACGGGCAGCGCCGCGGCCCGTCGGATGCGCGCCGACGGGCAGATCCCGGCGGTGCTGTACGGCCACGGCATGACGCCGGTGCCGGTCGCCGTCGGTCGCCGCGACCTGCGCCACGCGCTGTCCGGTGCCGCCGGCCTGAACACTGTGCTCGACCTCACGGTCGACGGCACCGTCTATCCGGCCATCGTCAAGGAGCTGCAGCGCCATCCAGTGCGCCGCAGCGTGACCCACGTCGATTTCATCCAGGTCAACCTCGATGAGGCGATCACGGTCGCTGTCCCGTTGCGCCTCGAGGGCGAGGCGACCGCAGTCATCCAGGGTGGCGGCCTCGTCGACCCGGCCGTCGACACGATCGAGGTCGTCACGACGCCGCGCAGCATCCCGCCGGAGTTCGTCGTCGACATCTCGGCGATGGAGATGGACACCGTGATCCGCCTCGCCGACATCCCGATGCCCGAAGGTGTCACGGCGACCGGCGAGCCCGACAGCCCGGTCGTCACCGTGCTGACGATGCGTGCGGAGATGGCCGAGATCGAGGCGGCGGACGCCGAGCTGGCCGAAGAGCAGGAGCGTGAGGCCGCCGCCGAGGCTGGTGAGGCTCCGGCCGCCGAGGCCGCGGGCGGTGAGGCCGCTTCCGGCGGCGACTCCACCGAGTGATGTGAGCCGAGCGAGTTCCCGAGCGAGCGAACGGTGCGGCGCGGTCGGGGGACGCCGTTCGACTGGTTGATCGTCGGGCTGGGCAACCCCGGCAAGGAGTTCGTGCGGACCCGCCACAACCTGGGTCAAGAGGTCGTCGAGCTGCTGGCGGCACGGCGGGGCGACAAGCTGCGCTCCGGGCGCGACAACGCGCTGGTCGCCGAGTCGCGCGTGGGCGAGGGACCCGACGCGCCGCGGGCGGTGCTGGCGTTCCCGCTGACCTACGTCAACGAGTCCGGGCAGGCGGTGCGTGCTCTCGCCCGCCGCTACGGCATCGACGACCCGAGCCGGATCGTGATCGTCCACGACGAGCTCGACCTGCAGCCGACCACCGTTCGGGTCAAGGTGGGCGGCGGCCTAGCCGGGCACAACGGGCTGCGCAGCGTGGCGGCGCATCTCGGCACGCACGACTTCCTGCGCATCCGGATCGGCGTCGGCAAACCGCCGGGAGGTAAGGAGCGCGGCGCCGACCACGTCTTGGGCCGGATGCCCACGAAGCAGCGCGATCTCTACGACGTCGCCGTGCAGGAGGCTGCCGACGCGGTCGAGGTGATCGTCACCGAGGGTGCCGACGCGGCGATGCGCCGCTACAACGTCCGGGATGCCGGAGGGTGACTCCATCCGCCGGCTGGCCGAGCGGATCAACCGCCGCTTCGCCGGCCAGCGCTGCCAGCGCTGCGTCACCCGCGATCCCCGGCTCGTCGGCCTGGACCTCGCCGGCGCGGTGCTCGAGCAAGCCGACGCCCACGGCAAGCACCTGCTGATCCGCTTCGACGACGGGCGGACGTTGTTCGCCCACCTCGGGATGGACGGGGCGTTCCGCGTCGGCCCGGCGGCGAGCGAGGCGGCGTGGCGGCGGCGGGTCGAGCTGTGGATGGACGACGGGCGCTTGACCGGCGTGGACGTCCCGGTGATCGGGGTCGTGGCAACGGCGCACGAGGACCGGATCGTCGGCCACCTCGGCCCCGACTTGTGCGGCCCGGAGCCGCCCGACCTCGGCGCTGTCGCCGCCCGGATCGCCGCCGGCGACGCGAGCCTGCCGCTCGCCGGTGCGCTGCTCGATCAGCGCAACGTGGCCGGATTCGGCAACGTCTACGCCGTCGAGCTGCCGTTCCTCGCCGGCGTGTCGCCGCGCCAGCCGGTCGGGACGGTGGACGGCCTGGACGCCCTAGTCGCGCTCGGCACCGCCGTCATCCGGACCAACGCCGCCCTCGGCCCGCAGAACACGACCGGCCGCCGGCTGCACCTCGCCGAGCACTGGATCTACGGGCGTCCCGGCCGCCCCTGCCCGCTGTGCGGCAGCCGGCTCGACGGCCTGAGCGAGCGGGAATCCCCGTGGCGGCGGATCAGCGTGTGGTGCCCGGCCTGCCAGCCGCTGGAGCCGTCCCGCGCCGTCGACATCGCCCGCGCCCGCCGCCTCCTCGCCCTCCACCCCGCCCGCCGCGACCCGACATTCCCCTGACCATTGGAGTGTTTGCCTCATTGGAGTGTTTGCCGGGGGGCTTCCCCGGCGGAAACACTCCAACGGCGGAAACACTCCAACGGGCTCGGACCGGTCGTCGGTAGCGTCAACGCCCCGTGCGATTGCCCTGCTTGGCCCAGCTCCCCCCGCTGCTGCGCGACGAGCCGGCGCTCACGCGCGCCCTCGGTGAGCCGGCGGCTCGGCTGGCGGTCGTCGAGGTCGCCCGCCCGATCGCGATCGCCGCGCTGGCGTCACTGTCCAGCCGGCGACCGCTTGTCGTGGCCTGCCCGACGGGCACGATGGCCGCTCAGCTGGGCGACGACCTCGTGCAGTTCCTGGCGCCCGACCGGGTGGCCGTGTTCCCGGCGTGGGAGACGCTGCCGTTCGAGCGGGTGAGCCCGTCGGTCGAGACGATGGGCCAGCGGATGGAGGTGCTGTGGCGCCTGCGCGATCCGGAACGCCTGCCGGCCGTCATCGTCACCGGCGTGCGGGCGCTGCTCCAGCGCCTGGGTCCTGATGCGGCGTCCGTCGAGCCGATCCGTGTCCGACCCAGCGACGTCGTCGACGCCGACGAGCTGGTGCGCCG
>JBIOUO010000178.1:0-14930 GCA_044867195.1 Ilumatobacteraceae bacterium | reverse complement strand
CGTTCCGGTTTCCGGGACGATTCCCGCCCAGATCGCAGGGTGAGACGATTCCCGCCCAGATTGGGGGACTCAGCCGAGGTCGGTCGGGGGGGCGCACTCGGGCATCCGGTTGTCGGCGGCGAAGACGGCCAGCTTGTCGCTGATCGGGATCCCGTGGACCATCGTCTCGGCGAACGCCTCGTTGTGGCCGGCCCGCAGGCGTTCGGCGAACGCCCGCCGGTCCTCGATGTAGGCGCGGTAGTCGGATGCCCAGCGCGGGACGAGCGCCTGGCCCTTGGGGTCGCTCGGCGTGACCGCCACGATGTCGTCGAGCATCCGCTCCACGATGTCGGTCGCCCGATCGATGATCTCGCCGCGCTCGGCGAGCATCGCCGTGTCGTCGGCGTCGACGCGGCGGAAGTCGGCGAGCTCCTGGCGGCGGTCGTCGGCGGCTGAGCAGATCGCCGCCGCTCGTGCCGCCCAGGTGTGGTCGCCGATGCGGTTGACCGACTCCTTGGAGGCGAAGAACAGCGCCCACACCCAGAACGCCGCCAGACCGAGCACGGCGGCGAGCACCACCCAGCGCCACGGGCTCGGCCGCCCCACATCGGCGTCGTCGACCACCGCGCCGCCGGCCGGCGGCGAAGCCACCGTCATCCCGCCGCGCCAGCCGGCGCCGGCTGCGGCCGGTAGCAGACGGCGAGCTGCAGCACCGCCCCACCGACGCCAACGACGCCGGCGATGACGGCCCCGATCCAGCCGTCCCACGCCGTCCAGTCGAGCCCGATGGCATGGTCGACGCTGATGTCGCCTGGCCCGATCGTCGCCACGCCCCACGCCGCGACGGCGATCGAGACCGTGTACTCCCAGCCCTCCTTGAACACGAAGAAGTTCCCGCGATGGGCGGCGTACGAGGCGACGGTCATCACGCCGATCATCCCGGCCGCGGCGAGCGGCGTCAGCAGCCCGGCGGCGAACAGCACGCCGGCGCCCATCTCCGTCGCTGCCGCGACCCGCGCCTGCACGTCCGGCCAGCGCATCCCGATCGAGCCGAACCAGCGGGCCGTGCCGGCGAGGCCGCCGCCGCCGAAGACCTTGTTGTAGCCGTGGGCGGCGAGGAACAGGCCGAACACGAGCCGCACGACCAGCAGAGCGAGGTCGATCGGATCCACACCCGAACCCTACCGAGACCCCTCGGAGCGAGACGTCTGACCACCGAACCCACGCCGGGACGGCGGCATCGGCTGGGTAGAAAGGCCGGTCGTGGATGCCCGATCGATGTCGCGACGCTTCCGCCGCGCGCGGGAGGGCGTCGGGATGGTGCGATCGATGATCGCCCTGCATCCCCGGCCGTTCGCGCTCGCCGTCTGCGGCGCCGCTGTTTTCGCCCTGTGCACCGTGGCGTCCAGCCTCGCCGTGCGGTGGGTCACCGACCATGTCATCGTGCCCCGGTTCGAGGAGGGCACGGTCGGCGTCGGCGCCGTGGCGACGGGCGTCGGGCTGATCGTCGGGATCGGGCTGCTGCGGGCGGCCTCCGTCGTCGTGCGCCGAACGATGGCCGGCGTGACGCAGTGGCGCGTCGCCGGCACGCTCGCTCGCGACGTCGTCGACCGGCTCGTGCGCCAGCCGGTGCCATGGCATGCCCGCCGGCCCGACGGCGACTTGGTCGCGCGGGCGGGCGTCGACGCGGACGCCGCGGTCTCCGTACTCGCCGCGGTCCCGTTCGCCCTCGGCACCGTGCTCCTGATCGTCGTCTCGGCGGCGGTGCTGCTGGCGACGGACATCGTGCTCGGCGCCGTTGCCGTCGCCGCGTTCCCGCTGCTGATCGTGCTCAACGTCGTCTACCAGCGCCGGGTGGAGACGTACTACGCGGCCGCCCAGCTGCACCTCGGCGCGCTGTCGGCGGGCGTCAACGAGAGCTTCGACGGTGTCCAGCTCGTGAAGGCATACGGGGCCGAGGCCCGCGAGACCGAGCGCCTGGCCGAGCTGGCCGGCCGCCTGCGCACGGCGCGGGTGAGCGCCGTCCGCCTGCGCGGGACGTTCGAGGCGATGCTCGACGTGCTGCCGTCGTTGACCAACGTCGTCCTCGTCCTGGTCGGCGCAGCGCAGGTGCGCAGCGAGGCGATCACCGTCGGCGAGCTCACCAGCTCCGTGTACCTCTTCACGCTGCTCGTGTTCCCGTTGCGGCTGATCGGCTACGCGCTCTCCGAGCTGCCGCACTCGCTGGCCGGCTGGCGGCGCGTGCGCGAGGTCCTCGACGAGCCGATCGAGCCCGACCCACGATCGGCGATCCGCGCTGCGGCGCCGGGCCACGGCGTCACACTCGACGGCGTCGGCTTCGCGTTCGAGGGCGAGGCCCGCGCCGCGCTGCACGACGTGTCGCTCGACGTCGAGCGCGGGCGCGTCGTCGCCGTCGTCGGACCGACCGGCGCCGGCAAGAGCACGCTGGTGGAGATCGTCGGCGGCCTGCTGGCGCCGAGCTCGGGGACCGTCGCCATCGGCCCGGGGGAGCGGGCGATCGTGCTCCAGGAGGCGTTCATGTTCGCCGCCTCGATCCGCCACAACCTCGCGCTCGGCGCCGATGTCGGCGCCGACGAGCTGTGGCGAGCGCTGCGCCTCGCCCGCGCCGACACGTTCGTGGCCGAGACGCCCCACGGCCTCGACACGGTGGTCGGTGAGCGCGGCGTCAGCCTGAGCGGCGGCCAGCGCCAGCGCATCGCGCTCGCCCGGGCGCTCGTGCGCCGACCGGCGCTGCTGGTGCTCGACGACACGACCTCTGCGCTCGATCCGGCGACGGAGGCCGCCGTGCTCGCCAACCTGCGCGGGGCGCTCGCCGGCACGACGGTGGTGATGGTCGCCTCCCGACCGTCGACGATCGCCCTCGCCGACGACGTCGTGTTCCTGCGCGGGGGCGAGGTCGTCGACCACGGCCGCCACGACGACCTGCTGGCGCGGCGCCCCGGCTACCGGGCGCTCGTCGAGGCCTTCGAGACCGACCGCCGGGCGTGGGACGGCGACACGGCGACGCTGGTTGCCGGCGGTGGAGGTGGCGCGAGCGGTGGAGGCGGGGGAGGTGGCGGCGGTGGATGAGCAGGTCGGGCGCTTCGCCGGCATCCGCACGATCAATCGCGGCCTGCAGGAGGCGCCCGTGCTGCGCCAGGGGTTGGCGCTCACGTGGTTCCTCGGGGCGATCGGTGCGACCGGGCGGATCGTGGTACCGATCCTCCTGCAGCAGGCGATCGACAAGGGCATCATGGACGAGGACGGCGTGCGCCTGGGACTGGTGGCGGTGTTCTCGGCGATCGCCGCGGTGGCGCTCGTCATCGCTGCGGTCGCCCAGCGGGCGGCGGTCGTGCGGCTCGGGCGGCGCAGCGAGCAGGCGCTGTACGTGCTGCGCGCCCGATTGATCGCCCACATCCACCGCATCAGCCTCGCCGACCACAACGAGGAGCGACGCGGCGCATTGGTCGCACGGGTCACCAGCGACATCGAGACGCTCGCCGAGTTCTTCCAATGGGGCGGGCTCGCCTGGCTCCTCGACGGCCCGCTGATGGTCCTCGTCGGCGCCGTGATGCTCGCCTACGACTGGGTGCTCGCGCTGGTCGCGTTCGCCGTGGCGGCTCCGCTGGCGATCGTGCTGCGGGTGGTGCAGCGCCACCTCGTCCGGGCCTACGACGAGTCGCGGGCGCGCAACGGCGAGATGCTCGCGGCGATCACCGAGGTGGTCACCGGGTCGGCGACGATCCACGCCTACGACGCCGGTTCTACGCTCGGCGCGGCCACCGGTGACGCCATCGAGCAACGCCAGACAGCGCAGATCCGGGCGCGAGTGATCGGCGCATTCCTGTTCCCCTCGGGCGAGGTGTTCTCCGTCCTGACGATCGCCGCGGTGATCGTCGTCGGGGTCGCCCTCGGCCCGGCGAGCGGCCTGACGGCCGGAGCGATGGTCGGCTTCGTGTTCCTGACCTACCGGTTCCTCGAGCCGATCGCCGAGTTCACCGAGATCCTCGACCAGACTCAGACCGCAGTCGCCGGCCTGCGGCGCGTGGTCGGGGTGCTCGACCTCCCTGTCGGTCCGCCACCACCGGCCGACCCCCGCCCGCTGCCGCCCGGCCCGCTCGACATCGACGTGCGCGAGGTGACGTTCGCGTATCCGTCGCGGGGCCTGGCCGCAGAGGTCGATGCCGCCGTGCTGCGCGACGTCACCGTGCAGATACCAGCCGGCCAGCAGATCGCCCTGGTCGGCGCGACCGGTTCTGGCAAGACCACGCTCGGCCGGCTGATCGCCCGCTTCGCCGATCCGACGGTCGGGGAGATCCGCCTCGGCGGGGTGCCGCTGCACGCCGTCGCCAACGAGGACCTGCGGCGGCGGCTCGTCGTGGTCTCCCAGGAGCCGTTCTTGTTCGACGCATCGATCGCCGCCAACATCGGCTTCGCCCGACCCGGGACGTCGCTACCGGAGATCGACGAGGTCGTCGCCCGCCTCGACGTCGGCGACTGGATCGACGCCCTGCCCGACGGCATCCTGACGTCCGTCGGCGAGCGCGGTGGGCAGCTGTCGGCAGGGGAGCGCCAGCTCGTCGCCCTGCTGCGTGCCGGCGTCGCCGACCCCGACGTGCTGGTGCTCGACGAAGCGACGTCCTCGGTCGACGCGCTGACCGAAGTGCGCATCTCTCGCGCCCTCGACCACCTCGCCGAGGGGCGCACGACGATCGCCATCGCCCACCGCTTGTCGACGGCGGCGCGCGCCGACCGCGTCTTGGTGCTCGACGACGGGCGCCTCGTCGAGGACGGCTCGCACGAGGAGCTCGTCGCCGCTGGCGGCACGTACGCCCGCCTCTACGCAGCGTGGATGCGGGCGACAGCGATGGGTGTCGACGCTCTGCGTGAGCGATCAGTCACGAAACGTGCATGATCGCTCACACAGAACCGAGTCCGCTACTCGAACAGGCTGGGATCGAGGCCGAACGGGACGGGGCCGTCGACGGACACGATGCGGCAGCGCGACGTGTCGGGGGCGCCGAAGCGACCGCTGTCGCCGCGAACCGTGAATGGGCCGCTGCCGCCGGCCGGCACGTCGTCGACGGCCACGCGGTCGCGCTGTCCGGGAACGAGCTCGACCAGGACGGTGTAGTCGCGCTGGCGCGAGCTCTGGTTCTCGATCTCGCCACGCGCCACGATCATCCCGTCCTCGACCGTGCAGCTGGAGAGCTGAGCGTCGTATGGGCCGGGGTCCTCGAAGCGCTCGACCGCCCGGAACAGGGCGACCGAGAGCACGATCCCGAGCACGCCCATGACGATGCCGACCGAGCTGGTGACGATGCCGGCAATCGCCGGTCCGCGGCGGTGTCCGGTCGGGCGCGAGCGGCTGAGGCCGACGATCGACAGCGCCAGGCCGATCACGCCGGCGGCCAGCCCGACGATGCCAATGAACGGGATCCAGGCCGAGACGGCGGCGACGATGCCGCACACCATCCCGGCGATGGCGATCCCGTTGCGGTGTGCCGGCGCCGGTCCCTGGGCGGTCACCGCGCCCGGTGCGGGTGGGGGCAATGGTCCCGGCGCCGCGCCTAGCGGGTCGACGAAGCGCCGGCCGCCGCTCGACACGTCGGCGGTCCAGTGCCGGTCGTTGTGGTAGCGGTACTCGAAGCGGCCCGTCGGGTCCGGATACCAGCCGCTCATTGGTGCAGCCTCTCATCCTCCCGACGACGATGCATGTTCGACCCTCTCAGGGCACCAATGAGCGAAAGACCGGGCCGAATCGTTCGCTCGCACTGCGTGCTCGCTCACCGGTGGGACTGTAGACCTAGGCTTTCCGAGTGGAGCTGGTGCTCATCCGTCATGCCCAGCCGGAGTGGGTGCGCGAGGGGCTCAACGTCGAGGACCCGCCGCTGACCGAGCTCGGCCAGCGCCAAGCCGCGGCGCTGGCCGAGGTGATGGCTGGACAGCAGCTCGACGAAGTGCGGGTCTCGCCGCTGCTGCGGGCTCGCCAGACGGCCACGCCGGTGCTCGACACGCTCGGCCGCGACGAGGACATCGACATGTGGCTGGAGGAGATCCGCGACCCGAAGTGGCACGGCACCCCCGCCGAGCGAGCGGCCGAGGCCTATCGGGAGCTGAGCAGCCGGGCGCCGGCCGACCGGTGGCGCGGCCTCGCCGGCGGCGAGGACATCCGCCAGTTCGTCGACCGCATCCGCCTCGGGTGCGAGAAGTTCCTCCAGGAGCGCGGCGTGCACCGGGTGGAGTGCGAGCTGCCGGTGTGGCACATCGCCGAGCCGGGGCGGCGGATCGCGCTGATCGCCCACGCCGGCACGAACACGATCGTCATCTGTCACCTGCTCGGGCTGCCGCCGACGCCGTGGGAGTGGGAGCGAATGGTGCTGCGCCACGCGTCGATCAGCCGCCTCGAGGCGATCCCGGTCGGCGACGGCTACACGTTCAGCCTGACCGCGCTCTCCGACGTCGAGCATCTGCCCGCCGCCGACCGCACACGCTGATCGGGGCCCAATCTGGGCGCAATCTCTGCCATCCGGCAATCTGGGTGCGCAGCCTGCCAACACCGGGCAGCCAGCGCGCCCAGAACGGGCGATGGCAGCGAACGCGCCCAGTTCGGGTCACCCCGCGAGACGCCGTAGCGTCCTGTCGTGGCCGCGCTCGATCCCGATCTCGTCAAGCAGTACCAGTTCCTCGTGTTCACCAAGCTCGAGGGCGCGGTGACGTCGGCGATGATCCACCTCGGGGATCGGCTCGGGCTGTACCGGGCGCTGGCCGGCGCCGCCGCGCCGATGACGTCCGAGCAGCTCGCCGCGGCGACGTCGCTCGACGAGCGCTGGGTGCGCGAGTGGGCGTACAACCAGGCCGCGGCCGGAATCGTGCACGCCGATCGAGACGGCGGCGGGCCGGACCGCTTCTCGGTCACGGCGGAGGCGGCAGCGGTGCTCGCCAGACCCGACCACGAGGCGTTCGGGATGGGGATGTTCCACCGCCTGCCGCAGACGATGGATGCGATGCGGCGGCTGCCCGAGAGCTTCCGCACCGGTATCGGTCACGACTTCGACAGCCACGGACCGGAGGGAGCGGTGGGCATCGAGCGCAGCTTCGAGCCGTGGAACCGCGCCCACCTGGTGCCGACGGTGCTGCCGGCGCTCGACGGCGTCGTCGACAAGCTGACGGCGGGCGGCTCGGCCGCCGACATCGGCTGCGGCGCGGGGGGCGCGGTGCTCCTGATGGCGGAGGCATTCCCGGCGAGCCGGTTCACCGGCTACGACATCTCGCAGCACGCCCTCGCCAGAGCTGGCGAGCGCCTCCGCGAGTCCAGCCTCACCAACGCCGCGTTCCGTGACCCGCGAGTCGAGCCGCTGCCCGCCGACGGATCACTCGATCTGGTCACCACGTTCGACTGCATCCACGACATGACCGACCCGCAAGGCGTGATCGGCGCCATCCGGACCGCCCTACGCGACGACGGCACGTGGCTGCTGGTCGACATCAAGGCGCTCGACACATTCGAGGAGAATGTGACGAAGAACCCGATGGCCACGCTGATGTACGGCATCAGCGTGATGTCGTGCATGTCGTCCGCGCTGTCGAGACCGGGCGGCGCCGGCCTGGGCACGCTCGGCCTGCCGCCCGGCCGGGCCGAGGCGATGGCCCGCGAGGCAGGTTTCACCCGCTTCGCCAAACTGCCCGTGAAGCACGCCGTCAACGCGTTCTACGAGGTGAGGCCGTGATCAGAGCGGTGCTGCTTCACTCGTAGCCATGGTCCATGACGTCGTCGAGACGATCTCGCTGCGCGAGCTGCGGAACAACTACGGCGACGTGATCAGACGCGTTCGGCAAGGTGCCAAGCTGGTCATCGAGCAACGCGGTCATCCGGTGGCGATGATCGGGCCGATGGTCACGTGTCGACCCCGCTCCTTGCCGCTGCGGCACTTCGTCGAACAGGCCGCCCGCCGTCCACGCATGGGTGTCGACCCCGAGTTCGCGGCACGGTTCGCTGCCGATATCGCCGATGACTCAACCACCGACGATATGCGTGATCCCTGGGAGCGGTATGGCGCTCGCGCTCGCTGACACGAGCGTCTTCATCGGCATCGACGCCGGCCGCATCCCGCCCTCCGCCCTCGACGAGTTCGACCTCGCCGTGTCGGTGATCACGCTGGGCGAGTTGCGTCTCGGAGTGATGATGGCGCGCGCCCATGAGGCCCCAGAGTTGGACCGGCGGCTCGCTACGTATGACCTCGCTCGCCTCCTCGAGCCGATCCCGGTTGACGACGCGGTAGCCAACACATGGGCGGTGCTGATCTCGAGGCTGCGCGCCGCGGGACGGAAGATCCCGGTCAACGATTCGTGGATCGCGGCGACCGCCCTCACTGCAGGAGTGCCAGTACTCACGCAGGACGCTGACTACGACAGCATTGCCGACTTACGCACGCATCAGATCTGACGCCTGCCGCGTCGCGAAATGGACGCTCCGGCCGCCCGCCATTGCGGAACGTCACGTCCGGTGTTACCCTCGGGTAACAGTTGGCGGGCGGGCGGCTTCGCTCCGGGGATCGTGCCTCGGCGCGCCCCGGGGCGGGGCCGCAGCACCGTTCGCCAGGGCCGTGCGCAAGCTCGCGAGCCCTGGGGAGGAAGCTGCGACGCCGCGACCGGGATGGCAGTCCCGGTCACGGCGGCGGCCCGATCCGGCGTTCGGCGCGCCCGGCCCGTAGGGTCCGCCCGATGGTGCGCCTGACTTCCTTGTCCCGATCGATCGACGGCCAGCGCGCCCTGGTCACGGGCGCCGCCAGCGGGATGGGTCGAGCCACCGCCCACGTGTTCGCCGACGAGGGTGCACGGGTCGCCGTAGTCGACCTCCATCAGGAAGGCGTCGACGCGGTGGTCGGCGAGATCCGGGAGGCTCACGGACCCGACGCGGCGATCGGCGTGGTGACCGACGTCGCCGACCTCGGCCAGCTGCACCGCCTCGTCGACACCGTGGTGGCGGCGTGCGGCGGGCTCGACATCCTCGTCAACAACGCCGGCGTCGCGCTGCCGACGTTCACCGAGCAGGACGAGGACGAGTTCGAGTTGAACTGGGAACGGACCGTCGCCGTCAACCTCACGGCCCACGCCCACCTCGTGCGCCTCGCCGTACCGCACTTCCGCGCCGCCGGGGCGGGGCGGGTGGTGAACATCGCCTCCACCGAGGCGATCGTCACGACGGCCGGGATGGTCGCCTACACCGCCACCAAGGCCGGTGTCGTCGGGCTCACCAAGAGCTTCGCCGTCGAGCTCGGACGCCACGGGATCACGGTCAACTGCATCTGCCCGGGACCGATCCGCACCGGCATGACCGAGCCGATCTCCGAGGAGGACAAGCAGACGTATGCCCGCCGGCGGGTGCCGTTGCGCCGCTATGGCGACCCGGAGGAGGTGGCCCAGATGACGCTCAGCATGTGCCTGCCGGCGGCGAGCTTCCTCAACGGGGCGATCGTGCCCGTCGACGGCGGGATGTCGATCCGCCACACGTGACGCCGCCCCGGCAGGCCGAGGCCGCGCGCCGGCGCACAACTGGGTGGCCGTGGTCTCACTCGGCATTCTGGGGCGCGTCAGTCTCGAATCCGAGACTGACGCCTCCCAGAAGGCTCGCCGCTCGGTGCGCGGCAACCGCGCGTCCTGGGCGGGTCGGTAGCGTCGCCGCCGTGCGCATCTCGCCGGCGCGCTATCGAGCGATCACCGCCACCGCCCTTGGTCTGCTGATCGCCATCGTCGTCACCGGCGCGGCCGTACGCCTCACCGGCTCGGGCCTCGGTTGCGACGACTGGCCGAACTGCAACTCGTCCAGCCTGATCGACGTCTCCTCGCACCATGCGGCGATCGAGCAGGTCAACCGCCTGTTCACCGGCGCCGTTGCCGTCGCTGTCATCGCTGCGGTGCTCGGCTCGCTGTGGCGGACGCCGCGCCGGCGCGACCTGACCTGGCTGTCGCTCGGACTCGTCGGCGGTGTGATCGCCCAGGTCGTGCTCGGCGGGATCACGGTCCTCGTCGACCTCCACCCGCTGGCCGTGCAAGGGCACATGCTTGTCTCGATGGCGCTGGTGGCCACAGCCGTCGTGCTCGTCCGGCGGGCCGGCGAGCCGGACGGCGCGGCCCGCCACCCCGCGGTGTCGCTCCGGACGCGTCGCTTGGTGTGGTCGATCGCCGCCGCCACCGGCATGGCGATCGTGGCGGGCACCGTCGTCACTGGCGCCGGCCCGCACGCCGGCGATGAGGACGTCCGGCGCTTCGATGTCGACATCACGTCTGCAGCCCGCCTCCACGGCACGCTCGTGATCGTCGCCATCGTGCTCGCGGTCGCGCTGCTCGTGCGCCTGCAGCGACGCGCCGACGAGCGCGCCGTGCTGGGCGGCGTGCTGTCGTCGTGGGTGTTCGTCGCCCTGCTCCAAGCCGCGATCGGGTACATCCAGTACTTCAGCGACGTGCCGGCGCTACTGGTCGGCCTTCACGTCGCCGGGGCGACGGGGCTCTGGGCGACCACCGTCTGGCTCGTGCTGTCGACGGCCACGACCGACACCCGCGATCGCCGCCCGGCCGCCGGCCAAGCGGACGTGCTCGCCACGTCCTGACAACCGGACGCTCGCGCCGATCGTCACGGTGCGTTACCCTCTCGCTTCACATGCAACGGGAGGAGTCAGGGGCGTGCTGACTACCCGGCGGGTGCTCACACTCGTCGCTCTCGCCGCGGCGCTTGCCGCCGCCGGCGCCAGTCGCGACGCGGCCGCGCAGGCAACGTGCGAAGGACCGGGCGTGCGGGCGCGGGTGTCGAGCCAGTCCGACGAAGGCGGCAAGACGGTTCGCGAGCCGATCCCCGACGTCGAGATCGTCGTGACGGACGCCGGCGGCGCCGAGGTCGGGCGCCAGGCGACCGACGACACCGGGAGCGCGCTGATCTGCGTGCCAGAGCGTGCCGACTACACGGTCACGCTCCAGGAGGACACGCTGCCCGATGGCGTGGAGATCAACGGGCCGACCGAGTTCCAGCTCAACGAGGGCAGCTTCACGACCAACATACGGCTCCTCAACTTCATCTCCGGCGAGTCGGCGCGGCAGTCGCTGTCGTTCTTCGAGAAGCTCGCCCAGCGCACCGTCGACGGCATCCGCCTCGGGCTGATCATCGCCATCACGTCCGTCGGGCTGTCGCTGATCTTCGGCACGACCGGCCTGACCAACTTCGCCCACGGCGAGCTGGTGACGTTCGGGGGGATGATGGTCTACCTGTTCAGCGAGACGATCGGGCTCCCGCTGACGATCGGCACGACGATCGCCGTAGCTCTCGGCGGGCTCTTCGGCTACGTCCTCAACGAGGGTTTGTTCGCCCCGCTCCGCCGCCGCGGCATGGGCCTGGTGTCGCAGATGGTCGTGACGGTCGGCCTCGGCATCTTGCTGCGCAACATCTACCTGTTCCAGTTCGGCGGTGGCTACCGGTTCCTGCGGGCGTACAATCAGCAGCTGGCCTGGGACCTTGGTCCTGTCGCCATCACGCCTCGCGACTTCATCGTCACGATGCTGTCG
Source organism: Ilumatobacteraceae bacterium (assembly GCA_044867195.1). Classification (GTDB taxonomy): domain Bacteria; phylum Actinomycetota; class Acidimicrobiia; order Acidimicrobiales; family Ilumatobacteraceae; genus JALZMG01. The sequence goes on along the minus strand of JBIOUO010000178.1, from coordinate 3,395 downwards.
CTCGTCGTGGTCATCGCCGTCGCCCTCGCGCTGCAGCGGACTCGCATCGGCAAGGCCACTCGGGCGGTCAGCGACAATGGCGAGCTGGCGTCCGCGACCGGCATCGACACCGCGTTCATCATCCGCCTGGTGTGGATCGCCGGCGCCGCGCTGGCCGCGCTCGGAGGCGTGTTCCGCGGCCTCGACGAGGGGGTCAGCGCCGACATGGGGACCAGCCTGCTGTTCCTGATGTTCGCCGGTGTCACGCTCGGTGGCCTCGGGTCGGCGTACGGCGCCCTCATCGGCGGCCTCATCATCGGCGTGCTCGTCGAGGTGAGCACGCTGTTCGGGGTGCCAACGGAGTTGAAGACGGTGCCCGCGCTGGTCGTGCTGATCCTCGTGCTGCTGGTGCGCCCGCAGGGCATCATGGGCCAACGGCAGCGGGTCGGCTGAGGCGCGGGTCGGGGAGGAGGCGACATGGACTGGTCGAACATCATCGACAACACACTGCGGGCCTTCTTCGGCATCGACGCCATCTACTTCGCCATCGCCGCCATCGGGCTCAACGTGCAGTTCGGCTTCACCGGTCTGCTCAACTTCGGCCAGGCCGCGTTCCTGGCATGTGGCGCCTACGGCCTGGGGATGTCGACGTTCTACTTCGACATCTCGATGTGGTGGGGCTTCCTGTTCGGGTTCGTCTTCGCCATCGTGCTGGCCCTGATCATGGGCGTGCCGACGCTGCGGCTGCGCGCCGACTACCTGGCGATCGTGACCATCTCGATTGCCGAGGTGGTACGGCTCTTCGTGCGCTCGCAGACCTACAAGGACGTCTTCGGCGGTGCCGATGGGATCTCCGACTTCTCGGCTGTGTACCGACGGCTGAGCCCATTCGACCCGTCGCGCGCCTACGGCCTCGGGCCGTTCCAGAACGACGGCCTCGCCTTGTGGGTGCTGCTCGTGCTGTGGGTCGGCCTGGCCACCGGCATCGGCGTCCTCGCCGCCGGTTCCCGCTCGCTGGCGGGCGCCGACCGCAACCGGCGCGTGGCGACCGGCGTGATCGCGGCGGCGGTCGCGTTGGCGCTCATGCTGGTCGTCCTGGATCGTGTGCGCTACAGCGGCTACACGCTGTGGACGCTGTCGCTCGGCTGGGCGCTGGTGGCGGTGCTCGCCGTGATCGTGTGGCTGCTGATGCGCAGCCCGTGGGGCCGTGTGCTGAAGGCGATCCGCGAGGACGAGGATGCCGTGCGCAGTCTCGGCAAGGGCGTCTACTCGTACAAGATGCAGGCGCTCGTCATCGGCGGCGTGATGGGCATGCTGGCCGGGTGCGTTCGAGCGCTCGACCGCGGGTCGGTACAGCCCGACAACTACGGCCGTGACCTGACGTTCTACATCCTCACCGCGCTCGTCCTCGGCGGATTGGCCAAGGTCACCGGCTCGATCCTCGGGCCGATGGTGTTCTGGGCGCTGCTCGCGTTCACGGACAACTTCCTCAACCAGCTGGCGGGCAGCGACGGCATCTGGAAGGTCGGCGGCATCACCGTCATCGAGAACGTCACCCAGATCGGCCAGATCCGCCTTGCGCTGGTCGGCCTGGCGCTGATGCTCTTGATGATCTTCCGCCCCCAGGGCATCCTCGGGAATCGCAAGGAGATGGCCCTCGATGCCCGCTGACGAGATCCCGACCGAGCACGAGGCGGCGGCGCCTGTCGCCGCCGTCGACGCGCCCCCGCAGAGGGAGTACGCCGAGCAGGCGCGGCGGGCGCTCGAGCCGGTCGAGCGGACGCCCGGCTCGTCGAAGCCCGATGCCATCCTCGTGGCCGACGGCGTGGCCCGGCGCTACGGCGGCGTGATCGCCGTCGACGTCGACCACCTCGAGGTGCAGCGGGGCTCGATCACCGCGCTGATTGGTCCCAACGGCGCGGGCAAGACGACGTTCTTCAACCTGCTGTCAGGCTTCGAGAAGCCGGACCGTGGCGAGTGGCACTTCGACGGCCACGCGATGAGCGGCGTGCCGGCCCACCGCGCCGCCCGCTACGGCATGGTGCGCACGTTCCAGCTGACGAAGAGCCTGACCAAGCTGCCGGTGATCGAGAACATGAAGCTCGGGGCGACGGACCAGCGCGGTGAGAAATGGTGGAACGGGCTGCTGCCGTGGGTGTGGCGCAAGCAGGAGAGCGAGATCGAGGCCCAGGCTGAACGGCTGCTGGCTCAGTTCCGACTCGCCCACATGCGCGACGAGTACGCCGGCACGCTGTCGGGTGGGCAGCGCAAGCTGCTGGAGATGGCCCGCGCCCTGATGACCAACCCCCGGCTGGTGATGCTCGACGAGCCGATGGCAGGCGTCAACCCGGCGCTCAAGCAGGTGCTCAACGTCCACATCAAGGACCTGCGCGAGCACGGCATGACCGTGCTGTTCGTCGAGCACGACATGGACATGGTCCACGACATCAGCGACTGGGTGGTGGTGATGGCCGAGGGCCGGGTGATCGCAGAAGGCACGCCCGACGACATCACGGGCGACGCTGCCGTGATCGACGCCTACCTCGGCGCCCACCAGGGCAAGGCCCTGTTCGCCGACGAGGAGGATGGCTGATGGCAGTGCTCGAGGTCGACGAGCTCGTCGCCGGCTACATCCCCGAGGTGAACATCCTCAATGGTTGCGACCTGGTGGTCGAGGAAGGCGAGTTCGTCGGCATCATCGGGCCCAACGGCGCCGGCAAGAGCACGCTGCTGAAGGCCGTGCTGGGGCTGTGCCACGTACGCAGCGGGACCGTCAGTCTCGACGGACACGACATCACCGGTACCAAGGCGCACAAGCTGATCGAGCGGGGCGTCGGCTACGTGCCTCAGACGCGCAACGTGTTCCCGTCGCTGACCGTGACGGAGAACCTGGAGATGGGCTGCTTCCTGAAGCCGGGGGTGTTCGCCGAGCGCTTCGAGTACGTCGTGGGGCTGTTCCCTCGCCTCGGGGAGCGGGCAGCGGTGCGCGCCGGCTCGCTGTCGGGCGGCGAGCGGCAGATGGTGGCGATGGGACGGGCGCTGATGCTGGCGCCGCGCGTGCTGCTGCTCGATGAGCCATCGGCGGGGCTGTCACCGGTCCTGCAGGACCAGGTGTTCGTGCAGTGCAAGGCGATCAACGCCACCGGCGTGGCGATCCTGATGGTCGAGCAGAACGCCCGCCGCTGCCTCCAGGTGTGCGACCGCGGCTACGTGCTCGACCAAGGCCGCAACGCCTACACCGGCACAGGGCGCCACCTGCTCACCGATCCCCTGGTGATCGAGCTCTACCTCGGCACCCTCGTGAAGGCGACAGGCGGCTAAAACGCCGAGTCTTGGCGAGGGGCGCGTGGGTCAGTGGTGCCGCGGGCGGGGGTGCGGGGGCAGAGGCTCCGCCGGAGCCCCCGCCGCCGACCGAT
>JBIOUO010000177.1:0-5253 GCA_044867195.1 Ilumatobacteraceae bacterium | reverse complement strand
GCGACCTCGATGTCGCGCAGCTCGACGAGCGGGACACCCGTTGTGGCGGACGACGTCTGGGCGGTTGCGGTCTCGGTCATCCTGGTCACCCCCTCGATCAGGCCCGGCCTGACTGGATGATCACGATCGACACGATCAGCCCGGTGACGAGGGCGCCCAACGCCCACGTCTTGCGCCCTTGCCGGAGCGTGGAATCGATGGCCACCGCGGTCACCAGGACCACGCCGACGACGATGTCCTGCGACGGGGAATCGATCCTCAGCAGCACCATGCCCGAGCGCAGTGACTGCATGACGATCGCCCCGAGCACGGCGCCCGGGATCGTCCCGATGCCACCGGCGAACGAGGTGCCACCGATCACCGCCGCGGCGATCACGTCGAGCTCGTTCTGCACGCCGAGGTTGGTCACCGCGGCGTTCAGGCGAGCCGTCTGGATGGCTGCGCTCACCGCGCACAGCACACCCATCAGCACGAACGTGAGCATCACCGTGCGCCGCGTGTTGATGCCGCCGAGCTCGGCCGCCTCCGGGTTGCCGCCGTAGGCGTAGACGTAGCGGCCGAAGCGTCGGCGCCGGGCAAGGTAGGTCATCAGCAGTGTCACGCCGATCAGCAGCACCACCGGGTAGGCGATGCCCGTCGGCTTGCCGGTCACCGGTGAGTCGTACTGGTTGGCGACCAACCCGACCGCAGCGATCACGGCCAAGCACCCGACGACGCCGAGCGTGATCTCGACCCACATCGGGCGCACACCGAGCTGGTAGCGCTGCCGGCGCCGGCGGGCGAGGAGGATGCTGAGCACGATGCCTACGCACGCGAGGAGGACCAGCAGCCAGCTTCGCCACTCGCCGAGCGAACCCTTGGCACCGCCGCCGAGCAGCTGGAACGTGTCGTCGAGCGGCGAGAGCGACTGGCCCTGCTTGTCGCCCATGCGGAAGATGGCGCCGCGCCACACGAGGAACCCCCCGAGTGTGACGATGAACGCCGGGACGCCGACGTAGGCGATGATGAAGCCCTGCGCCGCGCCGACCAGCGCCCCGAGTGCGAGCCCGAACAGCAGGGCGACGATCCAGACGTACGACTGGTTGCGGATCCCGGATGCGGTCACGTCGAGGCCGAAGAAGGCGAAGATGCCATCGGTCTGGACGAGCGCCATCGCGTAGCCGAGGAACCCGAGCAGCGAGCCGACCGAGAGGTCGATGTTGCGGGAGACGATGATCAGCACCATCCCGGTCGCCATCACGGCGATCGAGGCGCTTTGCACCGAGAGGTTCCACAGGTTGCGGGCGGTGAGGAAGTCACCACCGGACAGGACATTGAACGTGATCCAGATCGCGGCGAGGGCGACGATCATGCCCAGCAGGCGCGTGTCGAGCTCGGTTGACGACAGCGCTCCGCGCCACGACCTGCCGGGCGGCGACGTCGTGCTCGTCACCGCCGAAGCGTGCTCCGGTACCTCCACCGTGGCCATCGCTGCCCCCTCTGGATGTCTGATGTCGAATACCACGTGCTCCCGCCCGGCACGTCCGGACGGGAGCACCCGCGTGTTGCTACCGCTCGAGCGTCAGCCGCAGGCCGCCACCGAGCCGGCCGGCACGCCGTTGCAGACGTTGTCCTTGGTGGTCCACCCGGCGTCGATCACGACGTCGAGGTTGTCCTTGGTGATCGGCTGAGGAGTCAGCAGGATCGACGTCATCTCGACGCCGCCGCCCGTGGTGAACGGCTTCACGCCCGTGACTTTGGTGATATCGCCGTCCTTGCAGAGCTGGATCGCCGCCTCGCCAGCTGCCGTGCCGAGCTGGCGCGAGTCCTTCCACACGTCGACGGTCTGGGTGCCGAGGGCGATGCGGTTGAGTGCTGGCTGGTCGCCGTCCTGACCGGACACCGGGACCTGGCCGGCGAGCCCCTGCGCCTGCAGCGCGGCTACCACGCCGCCGGCCATGCCGTCGTTCTCCGCCAGCACGGCTTGGACGTCGTTGTTGCTGGCCGTGAGGAACTGCTCCATCTCGGTCTGCGCCTTCGACGGGTCCCAGTTGTCGGTGTAGGTCTCACCGACGATGGTGATATCGCCCGCCTTCACCGCGTCGCCGATGACGTCCTCGTAGCCTTGGCGGAGGAAGTCGGCGTTGGCGTCGGCCTTGTTGCCCTTGATGATCACGTAGTTGCCCGACGGCACTGCCTTGAACACCTCCTGCGCCTCCATCCGTCCGACCTCGATGTTGTCGAACGTGAGGTACAGCGCCGCGGGGTCTTCGATCAGGCGGTCGTAGGCAATGACGGGCACGCCGTTCTCGACCGCGCTCGCCACGGACGGCTTGATGGCGGTGCCGTCCTGGGCGAGGATGATCAGCACGTTGGCGCCTTGCGAGATCAGGTTCTCGACGTTGCTGGCCTGCGTCTCCGCCGACGACTTGGCGTCGTTGGAGATGTACGAGCCACCGCCCGCCTCGATCGCCGCCTTGATTGCCGGCTCGTCCCACTTCGCCCAGCGCTCTTCCTGATAGTTGTTCCACGAGACGCCGACGACACACTCACCGGCAGCACCGCCGGTTCCCGTCGTCGCGCCCGTTCCGGTCGTGGCGCCGGCAGCTGTCGCTGGCGTGGCTGCGCCACCCGCAGTGGTGCTGGCGGCTGCGCCGCCGTCGTCGTCATCGTCGCCGCATGCGGAAGCCAAGACAATGGCCACACCTACGCCGGCGACTGCAGCAAACCGTCCAAGTCGCATCTGTTCTCCCCTTGCTTATGGGCCGGCAGACATCGCAACTGCACGGCGTCCGCCCAGCTCGAACTATAACCGTCACCCCTCCTGCGCCATGGTCATCGGAGCGTGGCTGACGACCGGTGGCGACCGCCGGTGTGGTTCAATCCCGCCGTGTCTCGATGTCCACGCCGGCTGCTGCCCGCCGCCGTGGCGGGATTGCTGACCGTCGTGCCGGCCTGCGCACGTGGTGGCGCGTCGAGCGCGCACGCGCCGCGCTTCGTCGACGACACTGTCGCCTCGGGCATCGCCCACCGTTACAGCGGCGACTTCGAGTACTTCGTCGGCGGCGGCGTCGCCGCGTTCGACTGCGACGGCGACGGCCGTGACGAGCTGTTCCTCGCCGGTGGGAGCGAGCCGGCTGCGTTGTACCACAACGACAGCGCGACCGCCGGCGCGCTGCGCTTCACGTCGATCCCGTCGCCGGTCACCGACCTCACCGCGGTCACCGGCGGGTATCCCGTCGACATCGACAGCGACGGGCAACTCGATCTCGTCGTGCTGCGGCGGGAAGGTGACGCCGTGCTGCGCGGGCTCGGCGGTTGCCGCTTCGAGGATGCCGGCGCGCAGCTCGGCCTCGACGTCGAGCCAGGCTGGACAACGGCGTTCAGCGCGACGTGGGAAACCACGAACGCGCTGCCGACGCTCGCCTTCGGGCGCTACCTCGTGCCAGACGGGGATCGTTGCGACGACAGCTGGCTGGTACGGCCGGACACCTCCGGCTCGCGCTACGGGACTCCCGCCGCGCTCACGCCTGGCTACTGCACGCTGTCGATGCTGTTCAGCGACTGGAGCCACTCCGGGCGGCGCGACCTGCGCGTCTCCAACGACCGGCACTACTACGTCGACGGCGAGGAGCAGTTGTGGCGCATCGCCCCCGGCGATCCACCGGTGGCGTACACCGAGGGCGACGGCTGGCAGCCGTTGCAGATCTGGGGGATGGGCATCGCCAGCCAGGACCTCACCGGCGACGGGCTGCCCGAAGTGTTCCTCACCAGCCAGGGCGACAACAAGCTGCAGACGCTGGCCGACGGCGCGGCGCGCCCCGACTACCGCGACCTCGCCCTGGAGCGCGGCGTCACCGCGCAGCGGCCGTTCACCGGCGGCGACGTCCTGCCGTCGACGGCGTGGCACCCGGAGTTCGCCGACGTCAACAACGACGGTCTCGCCGACCTGCTCGTGACGAAGGGCAACGTCGACGCCCAGGTCGACCAGGCGAGCCGCGACCCGACCAACCTGCTGATCGGCCAGCCCGACGGCACGTTCGTCGAGGGCGCCGAGGTGGCCGGCATCGTCAGCTACGAGCGGGCGCGAGGGGCCGCCGTCGTCGACCTCAACCTCGACGGCCTGCTCGACGTGGTGATCGTCAACCGGCGGGCGAACGTCACGCTGTGGCGCAACGTCGACGCCGGCGACGCCGCGCATCCGGAGGCGATGGGGAACTGGATCGCCGTTCGCCTCGAGCAGCCGGCTCCGAACGTCGACGCCATCGGCGCATGGGTCGAGATGCGAGCCGGCGCGGGCACGAACGCGCGCGAGGTCACCGTCGGTGGTGGTCACGCCGGCGGGCAGCTCGGCTGGCTGCACAGCGGGATCGGGTCGGCGACCGAGGCCGAAGTGCGCGTGACGTGGCCCGACGGCGACGTCGGCCCGTGGATGACGATCGAAGCGGGCGAGCGGGTGACGATCGTGCGTGGCGACGCGTCGCCGCACCGGTGGTCGCAGGGCGCGTGACGGCGCGTGACGGCCCGTCGCTTCAGGATTCGATCGGCAGGACGGCGACGTTGAGCCACCGGGCGCCGGTGGCGCGGCGCATCACGAACGTCTTGGCGAACGGGGACGATGCTCGCCCTTGCAGCTGTCCGTCGCTGTACGTCTCGGTGGTCATCGTGCCGTGCGACTGGAGGCCGAGGCTCAGGCCCTCTTGGCGACCGAAGGGGACGACCAAGGTGACGTTCACGTCGTCGATCTCGTAGCGCTCGACGACGGTCGTGCCGTTGGCGACGTCGCCGCGCAGCCGCGCCGTCATCTCGTCGAGCCGGTCGCCGTGGTCGACGGCTTCGAGGATCCTCGGGTCGGCGCGCCGCAGCGCATCGGACTCGAGCTGCAGGTTCTCGGCGAGCGTGAGGACGATCTCGCGGGCGCCCGGGCCGCTGATCTCGTGATTCCAGTCGAGCACGTCCTGATCGACGGAGATCGACGGGAACGACGCCGGATCCACGTCGGCGGACACGCGGCCCAGCACGTCGGTCGCTGCCGGGGCGACATGCCCGCGCGCCGGAGTGCCGGCGCCGACGATGGCGGCACCGAGCACGGCAGTCAGGACGACGAACACACCGGCGCGCAGCACCACGCCCTGGACGGCGCCGGGCCGGCGCTCACCGGTCGCCAACCGGACGAGCGCGTCGGCCGATGTCCCCGGCTCGGGGAGCAGGCGATCGAGGATCGGGCGGCTCGCGCACACGACAGCCAGCCCGCCGAGCAATGCGACCTTGGTG
>JBIOUO010000176.1:0-12311 GCA_044867195.1 Ilumatobacteraceae bacterium | reverse complement strand
GCCAACTCACCACCCTGACACCCCGCACCCCCGAGCCAGTCACCACCACAGCGACATCAACCGCGCCCGACCAACAACCACCGCCGCCACACGCCACCCACGGCGACCACTGTGACACCCTTCGGTGAAGATGTCCTCGAGAGATCGGTGAAGACCTCGGCGGTGGAGCTGAGGGGAATCGAACCCCTGGCCTCGACAGTGCGATTGTCGCGCTCTACCAACTGAGCTACAGCCCCGCGGACCGAGAGAGTGTAGCGGCGGTGAGCCCAGGAGCCGATTCTCGACCACGCCGGCGCACGCTCAACGTGCCCCAGACTCCGAAGAATCGCGAGCGTGGCCGTAGCGCTTCTGCGGTTCACGTTGCGAGGGACTCGGTGAGGAAGGTGACCACCCGCGCCTCCCACTCCTCGGGCTGGGTCCGCAGACCTGCTGTGTGCCCGGCGCCGGGCACCGTCCACGTGTCGACCCGCTCGGGTGCGCCGGCGGTGATGTACTCCGCGGCTCGAGGCTCGTCGGCGACATTGGCAGCCGTGATCAGCAGGTACCGGGTGTCGCCTGACGCCTCGACGGCGGACCGCAGCGACGTGGGGACCGACGCGCTGGTGAGGGCGTCGGTCATCCAGTCCTGGAGCTGCTCGATCTGCTCTTGGAACAGGCCGCGGAAGCCGAACTCGTCCGACAGCCAGGCCTCGTCGGCAGCGCTGCGTCTGGTCGCGCCCTCGGCGACCACGGCCTGGATCAGCTCGTTGGTGGCGCTGGCCCCGATCGCCTCCTCGCCACCCATCGACATGCCGACCGCACCGATGCGAGCCGGGTCGACGTCCGGGCGCTGGGCCAGATAGCGGGTCGCCGCAGCGATGTCGGCGTCGCCCTGCCAGCCGAAGTCCATGGCCCGTCCACCGCTCTCACCATGACCGCGCGCGTCGATCATGAGCACGCCGAAGCCGTTGCGCGCGAGCACGGCGGCCTGGTCGAGGACGTTCGACCGGGTCGATCCCGCGCCATGTAGGAGCACGACCGCGGCGCGGTTGGTGGACGGCAGATACCAGCCGGCCAGCCGCACGCCGTCGTCGGTCGTCAGCGTGACGGACTCGTAGGCGAGGCCCCGGTCAGCCGGCGTCGACCCGATCTCGGGCCGCGGCACGTTCGTGGCCGCGACAGCCGGGGCGACGACGAACGTGACGGCAGCCGCGACCACGACGATGCCGGCGCCAGCTGCCACCTTCCAGATCGCGCGCCGACCGCGAACCCCGACGACCGTGCCCGCGGCGACCAGCACCACACCGGCGACGAGCGCGACCGTCCCGGCGAAGCTCTCCAGCGACCAACCCTCCTTGACGACATACGGCATGAACCCGACGCCCACGGCGAGGGAGCCGAGTCCACTCGAGGCGGCGGCGAAGCCGCACCATCCGTCGCTGGCACGTGTCTCGACGGCGAGCACGGCGATCGTGACGGCCGCCACCGCGAGCATGCGGACGAGCTGCCATCCAATGGAACCGTCGCGCCCGGCGAGCAGGGCCAGGGCCGCACCGGCAATCGCGGTCGTGGCGGCGATCCGGCTGTGGCGCAATACGGGCTGGTGCGGCGGAAGATCGAGGGAACTGGCCGGCGACGGACGCTGTACCGCAGGTCGTGACGGCCGCAGCAGCTGCTGACTTGCCACGCGTCCAGCATCGGCCGGAGGACCGGCGAGCGATTAGGGCCGAAGGTCCCGCGCGACGGACGCCAGCCGGGCGGTCACAACGCCGCGGCGAGGCGCTCCCGCTCACGTGCGCGCAACGCGACGTTGACTCGCTGGCGCTCGAGGATCTGATCGAGCATCTTGCCGGCCTGCTCGATCGGGTGCTCGGCGAAGAACGACTGGACGTCCTTGGCCACCACCGGATCGTTGAGCAACCGCACCGAGCTCACCATCCGCACGATCGTGTTGGTGGGGAACGCGGCATTGGCCTCGTCCCAGTGGTCCCGCACGAACGCCCACGCCTGGCGGCCGTGGCGGCGGTTGGCGACGCACAGGTTGAGCAGGAACGGAGCGTTCTGCGTCTTCACGTCCGGGCTCATCGCCAGCTCGCACGTGCGCCGCATCAACTCCGGCGAGTCGAAGTCGGCCAGCGCGTTGAGGTGGCGTAGCTGCTCCTGCGGTGTGACCGCGGCCCGGTACCCGGCGAGCAGCCGCTCGTACATCGGCTCGTCACCGGTGGCGGCGACGATCGCGGTGGCCGCGGCCACCAGTTCCGGGTCGACGGACCCCGGTGATCGCTCGGCGGTGTCGTAGAGCTCGACCGCCCGCGCCCGAGTCGCCTTGTCGTCGCCCTGGATGGCGAAGGCCGCAGTGAGCAGACCGCGCAGCTTGCCGCGCAGGTCGTCCTCACCCTCGACTGGCACCCCGAGGTCGGCGACCACGGGAGCGAGCAGCCGGTGGACGCGGGCCTGCAACGCCGGGTACGTGCCGTCGTCGAGCAACCGCCCGAGCCCGCGCAGCGCGCCGACGATCGACTGCCAGATGGCGAGATCGCGGTCGGCGCTGAAGCCCTCGACGAAGACGAGGTAGTCGGCTGCCGCGAGGCGCCCGGCGACGACGTCGTTCCACGCGTCGTCCACCAGGTTGTAGCGCTCCAGTGTGTCGAGCGACGCCAGCACATCGCTCGACAGCCGGGCCCGCAGCTCGTCGCTGTAGGCGACCCGATAGAAGCCGTGGCCACCGGCGTTGACGATCACCGGCGCCGACGGGTCCGGCACCGGTGTGCGTGCCTCGACGTTGTCGAGCAGCACGGTCAGCGGCTCGCTGCCCACCCGTGTATGGACGGGCACCAGCCAGCGGGTGGCCGCGCCGTCGCCCGACGGCGGCGCGGTCGCGTCCGGCGTGAACGCGAACCGCTGCTGGCGCATGACCAGCTCGCCGCCGGCCATCTCCGCTGACACGAGCGGGAAGCCGGGCTGCCAGATCCACGAGTCCATCATCCGCCGCACCGGCTCGCCGGTGGTCGCCTCGATGGCGTCCCACAGGTCGTTGGTCTCCGTGTTGCCGTAGGCGTGCGTGTCGAGGTAGTGGCTGACGCCGGCCCGGAACCGGTCGGGACCGAGGAACTGCTCGAGCATCCGCAGCAGCGCGCCCCCCTTGTCGTAGGTCAGGACGTCGAACATGCCCTCGCACTCCTCCGGCGAGCGCACCGGGTACTCGACCGAACGGGTGCTGGCCAGCGAGTCGGTCTCGAAGGCCGCCGAGCGCTCGAGCCCGAACAGCGTCCAGCGATGCCAGTCGGGACGGTAGGCGTCGCACGCGATCAGCTCCATGAACGTGGCAAACGCCTCGTTCAACCAGATGCCGTTCCACCAGCGCATCGTGACCAGGTCGCCGAACCACATGTGGGCCAGCTCGTGGGCGACGACGTCGGCGATGCGCATCTGCTCGTCGACCGTCGACGTCGTGGGGTCGATGAGCAGCGCGGTCTCGCGGAACGTGATGCAGCCGAGGTTCTCCATCGCCCCGGCGGCGAAGTCGGGCAAGGCGACGAGATCGACCTTGTCGCCGGGGTAGGCGATGCCGTAGTACTGCTGGAACCAGCGCAGGCAGAACGCACCCACCTCGAGGGCGAACCCGCTGAGGTGACCCTTGCCGGGAACGTGGATGACGCGCAGCGGGATGCCGTCGACGTCGACGGGGTCGGTGGCCTCGAGCGGCCCGACGACGAACGCCACGAGGTACGTGCTCATCACCATCGTGTCGGCGAAGCGGATGGAAACCGTGCCGTCGGACCTGTCGGTGCGCTCGATCTCGGGGCCGTTGGAGACCGCGAGGAGCGCCGGGTCGATGACGAGCGTGATCCCGAACACCGCCTTGAAGTCCGGTTCGTCCCAGCACGGGAACGCCCGCCGGCAGTCGGTCGACTCCATCTGCGTCGTCGCGATCACGTGCTCGGTGCCGTCGTCGTCGCGGAACGTGCTGCGGTAGAAGCCGCGCAGCTTGTCGTTGAGCGTGCCGGTGAAGGAGATGGCGAGCGACACCGTGCCCGGCTCGAGCCCCCCGGCGGGGCACACGAACAGGCGCTCGGTCACCGGCTCGAGGTGCCATTGCACGTCGCTGCCGTCGACCCGCACGGCGGCGATGTCGAGCTCGATGGCGTTGAGCACCAGCTCGGGGACCGGCTCGCGCACGTCGACGGCGATCTCGACGTGGCCGCCGAACGTGGCCGCCGCGAGATCGGGTGCCAGCTCGACGTCGTAGCGCGTCGGCACGGCGCCCCGCGGCAGCCGGTAGGGGTCGAGCGTGGGCGTCTCCTGCGTCGCGGTCACCGGCCCACCGTACCGGCGCCGGGCGGGCGTGAACGAGGGTCCTCGGCCATCCACCGCTTGTACAGTTGCGGCCCGTGCCGGGACCGCGCTTCGACGTCGTCGGGATCGGCAACGCGCTCGTCGACGTCATCGCCCATGCCGGCGACCCGTTCCTCCGCGAGCACGGGTTGGTCAAGGGCTCGATGCAGCTCGTCGAGACCGGCCGCGCCGTCGAGCTGTACCACGCCCTTGGCACGGCGGTGGAGATGAGTGGCGGCTCGGCGGCGAACACGATGTGCGGCGTGGCCAGCTTGGGCGGGCGTGCCGCCTACATCGGCAAGGTGTCCGACGACGACCTCGGGCGCGTCTTCGCCCACGACCTCAACGCCGTCGGTGTCGCCTTCCGACCCGGCAGTCCGGAGGTGGACACACCGACGGGCCGCTCGATCATCGTCGTCACGCCGGACGCCCAGCGCACGATGAACACCTACCTCGGCGTGGCCGAGCTGCTCTGCTCCGACGACCTCGACGAGGAGACGATCACCGACAGCGCGGTGCTGTACATGGAGGGCTACCTGTTCGACCGCGACGACGCCAAGAAGGCGTTCCGCCGCGCCGCCACCGTCGCCCACGCCGCCGGGCGCAAGGTCTCGCTCACGCTGTCCGACTCGTTCTGCGTCGACCGCCACCGTGACGACTTCGTCGCCCTCGTCCGGGAGGACGTCGACATCCTGTTCGGCAACAGCGCCGAGCTGCGTTCGCTGTACGAGGTGTCCACGCTCGAGGAGGCGATCGAGCGGGTTCGCGAGGAGTGCGAGCTGGCCGCCGTCACGGCCGGCAAGGAGGGCTCGTTCATCGTCACCGCCGGCGACGTGATCGCCGTGCACCCGGAGCCTGTCCATCGAGTGCTCGACACCACTGGTGCCGGCGACCTCTACTCGTCGGGGTTCCTGTTCGGATACACGCGTGGATGGCCGCTCGACGAATGCGGCCGGCTCGGGTCGATCGCCGCGGCTGAGGTGATCAGCCACGTCGGACCGCGCCCACTGGTCGAGCTGCGCACGCTGCTGTCGTGAGCGGCGCCGAACTGCGCGAGACGGCGCAGCGCTGGCTTGCCGCCGAGCCTGACGACGACATCCGGGCCGAGCTCGCCGCCCTCCTCGACGGTGCACCCGGCGAGCTGGCGGCGCGCTTCGCCGGCTCGCTGACGTTCGGCACCGCCGGCCTGCGGGCGGCGGTCGGCGCCGGCCCGCTGCGCATGAACCGCCTCGTCGTGCGCCAGGCGGCGCGCGGTCTCGCCGACCATCTGCTGGCGACGGACGGATCCACCACCGCGCGAGGCGTGGTGGTCGGGTACGACGCCCGGCGCAAGAGCGACGTCTTCGCCGCCGACACGGCGCGGGTGATCGCCGCCGCCGGCGTGCCGGTGCACCTGCTCCCCGCGCCGCTGCCGACGCCGGTGCTGGCGTGGGCGATCACCGAGCTGGCCTGCGCCGGCGGGGTGATGGTGACGGCGTCGCACAACCCGCCGGCCGACAACGGCTACAAGGTCTACCTCGGCGACGGCGCGCAGATCGTCCCGCCCCACGACAGCGCGATCGCCACCCGCATCGCCGCCGTCGACGCGACGACCGTCGCCCTGGCGGCGCCGGACGACCCCCTGATCCGTGTGCTCGACGAGTCCTTCCTCGACGGTTACGTCGACATGGTGCGCACCGTGCGGCTGCGCCCGGCGGCCACCGGCGTGGCGATCGCCTACACGCCGATGCACGGGGTCGGCGGGGAGACCGCGCAGCGGGCATTCGAGGTCGCCGGGCTGCAGCGGCCGTTCGTCGTGGCCGCCCAGGCGGCGCCCGACCCGGCGTTCCCGACCGTGGCGTTCCCCAACCCGGAGGAGCCGGGGGCGATGGATCTCGTGATCGCCCTCGCCGTCGAGCAGCGGGCGCAACTCGCACTGGCGAACGATCCGGATGCCGACCGCCTCGGGGCGGCGATCCCGGTCGCCAGCGGCGGGTGGCGGCGGCTCGGCGGCGACGAGATCGGGTGGCTGCTGGCCGACCACATCCTCACCCACACGACGGGCGAGGACCGGCTGGTGGTGACGACGCTGGTGTCGTCGTCGCTGCTGGCGACGATGGCCGCCGACCACGGCGTCCACTTCGCCGAGACGTTCACCGGGTTCAAGTGGATCGCCCGTGCCGTGCTCGAGCGTCCGGCGCTGCGGCTGGTGTTCGCCTACGAGCAGGCGCTGGGCTACCTCGTCGCCCGCCGCCCGCTCGACAAGGACGGCATCTCGGCCGCCGTGCTGATGGCCGAGATCGCCGCCGTCGCCGCCGAGGAGGGCACCACGATCGAGGAGCGGTTGGACGACATCGCCGCCCGCTACGGGCGCCATGTCGTCGCCGAGCGGGCGCTGCGGATGGCGCCTGACGTCGCCGTCGAGCGGGTGCGCGCGTTGCAGGCGGCACCGCCCGCGGCGTTGCACGGGGCGGCGGTGGCCGACGTGCGGTCGTACCCGGAAGCGAACCTGCTGCGCCTCGTGCTGGAGGGCGGCGTCCGGGTCCAGGTCCGCCCGAGTGGCACCGAGCCGAAGGTCAAGTTGTACGGCGAAGCGATCGACGGCGACCCCGCGCCGTACCTCGACGCCCTGGCGACCGTGCTAGGGCTGCCGCCCTGAGGCTCATGCTCGTTGGAGTGCTTGCGCCGATGGAGTGTTTGCGCCGACGGAGTGTTTCGCCAGGGAAGGCCCCCGCCGAAACACTCCAACGGGTGAAACACTCCAATGGTGGGTCTGAGGCACGTGGACGAGGCGATCGAGCGTTCCTCGTCGCCCGCGGCGAGCCGAGTCGCCCTGGAGCGACTCGTGACGGTGCAACCCGAGGCGTCCCAGCAGCTGGCTGACGATCCCCACCTCCTCGCCGCCGTCGTCGCCGTCACCGGAGCAAGCCCATCGCTGTCCCGCGTGCTGCAGACCGATCGCGATGCGTTGGCGGTCCTGGCTGCACTCGACGAGCGCCCGGCGTTCACAGCTGCGAGCGCCGAGCAGCTGCACCGCTGGAAGCAGCTCGAGCAACTCCGGATCGCGGCACGCGACCTCCTCGGGATCGATCCGCTCGAGGTGACTGTCGCCGCGATCTCGGCGCTGGCCACCGACGTGCTCACCGGCGCCCACGGTCTCGTGGCCGCAGAGGGGCCGCGACTCGCTGTGATCGGCGTCGGCAAGCTCGGCGGCGACGAGCTAAACTACGCCAGCGACATCGATCTGATGTTCGTCGGGGAGGGTGATCACTCCGCGCTCGAGAAGATCGCCCGCCGCCTCGTGGAGGTCGCCCGTCGATGCTTCCGGGTCGACGCCAACCTGCGGCCCGAAGGCCGAGCCGGCCCGCTGGTGCGCTCGCTCGCCTCGTTCGAGGCCTATTGGGAGCGATGGGCGGAGCCGTGGGAGTTCCAGGCCCTGCTCAAGGCGCGGGCCGTCGCCGGCGACGCCCAGCTCGGCAGCAGCTTCGACGAGGCTGCCACCCACAAGCTGTGGTCACGGATCTTCACCGTCGACGACCTGCGGGCGATGCGCCACCTGAAGGCCAGGAGCGAGGTCGACCTCGCCCGCCGTGGGCTCACCGACCGCGAGGTGAAGCGCGGCCGTGGTGGCATCCGTGACATCGAGTTCGCCGTCCAGTTGCTTCAACTCGTGCACGGGCGGCTCGATCCCGACCTGCGGTCGCCGACGACGCTGACCGCCCTCGGCGAGCTCGCTGCAGCTGGCTATGTCGACGAGGATGATGCCCGCCAGCTGGCCGACGCTTACCGCTTCCTTCGGCGGCTCGAACATCGCCTCCAGTTGCGCCACGACACCCAGGTGTACGCGATGCCTGCCGCCGACGCTGAACGCGACCGGATCGCCCGCACGTTGGGCTTCCGCGACACCGCCGTCCGCAGCGCCGTCGAGCAGCTCGATGCCACGCTCGCCCGCCACCAGAGCAGGGTGCGAGCGATCCACGAGAGTCTCTACTTCCGCCCCCTTCTCGAGGCGTTCGCCGCGGGCGACGAGGAGCTGCTGCGCCGACCCGGGGCCGTCGAGGCCCGCTTGCGCGCATTCGGCTTCTCCGACGGGCAGCGCACGAAGGCGGCGGTCCGCGAGCTGACACGTGGCTTCACGCGGACCTCGCGCCTCATGCAGCAGATGCTGCCGCTGCTCCTCGGGTGGCTGTCGGAGAGCCCCGATCCCGACCTTGGGTTGCTCAACGTCCGCAACCTGTTCAACGACCCCGGCCGGTCGACCGAGCTCACACGGGCGTTTCGTGAGTCGCCGGCAGCGGCGCGCCAGCTCTGCCACCTGGTCGGGACCACGCGCCTCGCGGCGGACACCTTGCAGCGGAATCCGGACCTGGTGGCCCGGCTGCCTGACCCTGCTCAGCTGGCCACCCGCGAACGCCGTGAGCTCGTCGAGTCGGCGGCCCTGGCGATCGGGTGGCGCGATGAGCTCGAGGATCGGCAACGGGCTCTGCGCCGGTGGAAGGACCGTCACCTACTCGGTGTGATCGGGCGCGACGTGCTCCACGACACTCCCGTCGCGGATGTCGGCGCCGGTATCACGGCGATCGCCGAGGTCAGCCTGGAGGCGGCCCTCGTCGCGTTCGGGTCGGACCTGCCCTTCGCGGTCATCGCCCTCGGGCGCTTCGGGGGGATGGAGCTGTCGTACGCCAGCGACCTCGATGTCGTGTTCGTCTACGACCGGGCGACCGCGGCGGGCTTCGAGGAGGCGACTCGGCTGGCGATGGACCTCCGTCGCTTCGTCGACGGGCCGACACCGGCCGAGCGGATCTGGAACATCGACCTCGCGCTGCGCCCCGAGGGCAAGCAGGGACCGGTCGCCCGATCCGTGGACGCCTACGCCACCTACTTCCGCCGGTGGGCCGACGTCTGGGAGCGCCAGGCGATGCTGCGCGCCCGTCACGTGGCCGGCGACGCTGACGTGGCGGCGCGCTTCATGGCGTTGCGGGACGAGTTCGTGTGGGACACCGGCCTGTCCGCCGACGACGTCCGCGCGATCCGCCGGATGAAAGCGCGCATCGAGCGGGAACGGATCCCACCGGGAGAAGATCCGGCGTTCCACCTGAAGCTCGGTCGTGGGTCGCTGTCGGACGTCGAGTGGACCGTGCAGCTGTTGCAACTGCAATCAGGGCTGCGCGCGCCGTCGACGATGACGGCCCTCGACATGCTCGTTGCGGGCGGCGTGCTCGATCGGGCGGACGGTGAGGTGCTCGGTTCCGCGTACCGGTTCTGCGAGGCCACGCGCAACCGGCTGTTCCTCGTCGCCAGCGGTCCCGGAGATGCGCTACCGCCCCAGGAGTCGACGCAGCTGCTCTGGCTGGCCCGCTCGCTCGACACGACACCGTCGCGTCTGCGGGAGGACTACCGGCGAGTCACCCGCCGCGCCCGCCGAGTCGTCGAGCGCCTGTTCTACGGCCAGTAGTGCTTCAGCGGACAGGCGAAGCCTTTGCGCTGAGTACAACGAGCCGGCCTCCGGCCGGCACCCGCGGCAACGTACCCCACCCGTCGGAACAGCGCGATCCTCGCTCCGCTGTCGAGCACCTTGCTTGCCGCGTTGGAGACGATCGCCAAGCAAACAGGCTCCCAATCCAGACACTGCCGGCGAGCATCGCGGCGGCGAGCAGCACAGTGCGTCCCGGGAACACGGCGATTCAGGATGCGGCCGAGTGACTGGCCTCGGTGGCGAGGGCGGCGAGCACCTGTCGGGACGACTCGTGGAAGCCGGCGACACCTTGGCTCTCCAAGGTGCGGCCGACGTCGTTCATGTCGACGCCGAGGTCGGCGAGGCGACGCATGATGTCGTCGGCCTCGTCGACGTCCGTGTCGATCGTGCGGGCCAGCGTCCCATGGTGCTCGAACTGGATGATCGTCGTCTCGGGCAGCGTGTTGACGGTGCCGGGCCCGATGAGGCTGTCGACGTAGAGGGTGTCGGGGTACGACGGGTTCTTTGTCGACGTCGACGCCCACAGCGGGCGCTGGCGGTGCGCGCCAAGCAGGGCGAGGCGCTCCCAGCGTGGGCCGGAGAATCGCTCGCGGAAGAGCCGGTAGGCGAGCTTCGCCTGGGCGACGGCGGCGCGGCCGCGCAGCGCGAGCGCCGCAGGCCCGCCGATCACTTCGAGGCGACCGTCGACCTCGCGGTCGACGCGGCTGACGAAGAAGGAGGCGACGCTGCGCACCGTCGACGGGTCCCCGCCGGCGGCGGCGAGTGTCTCGATCCCGGACAGGTAGGCCTCGATGACCTCGGCGTAGCGGGCCACGGAGAAGATCAGGGTGATGTTGATGCTGCGACCCTCGGCGATCATCGCCCGGATGGCGGGCACGCCCTCAGCGGTCGCCGGGATCTTGACCAGGAGGTTGGGCTCGTCGATGCGGGTGTGAAGGTGGCGGGCGGCGGAGATCGTGGCCGCGGTGTCGTGGGCCAGGTCGGGAGCGACCTCGACCGAGACGAACCCGTCGGTCCCGCCGCTGGCGTCGAACACCGGCCGCAGGACGGCAAGGGCATCGATGGTGTCGGTGACGACCAGCTCCCAGTACGCCTCCTCCACCGAGCAGCCCGCCGCCAGCAGGGCTGAGAACTGCTCGGCGTACTCGCGGGACCCGGCGATGGCGTTGGCGAAGATCGTCGGGTTGGCCGTGACCCCGCGGATCCCGTCGCCGACCATCCGGGCGAGCGTGCCGTCTCGCAGGTAGCTGCGGGTTAGGTTGTCGAGCCAGGCGCTCTGGCCGTACTCCATGTACAGACGCTGCAGCTTGGTCATCACGATTCCTTCCGGTCAGCGCGCGTGTGGCGGTTCAGGCGAGGGCGACGGCGGGATCGGCGAGACGGCCGGGTTCAAGCGGCCGCCCGCCGGCCACGATTGCTTTCAAGTCCTCGACGACGTCCGAGACGTTGACGTTCATGGCTGCGGTGACGATCCCGGCGCGGTGCCAGAAGGCGATGAACTCGCGGTCAGCAACGCTGCCGCGAACGACGACCGCGTCGGTGGGGTCGCTGTGGCCGACGTACTCCAGACCGAGGTCGTACTGATCGGAGAAGAAGTAGGGCAGCCGCGTGTACAGCTCGGTGCCGCCGGAAGCGTTGGCGCCGGCGGTGAGGCCTTGATTGAGGGCGTTGGCCCAGTGCTCGACTCGCAGATGGCGGCCGTAGTGGGGGTGCCAGGCGGAAGCGACGTCGCCTGCCGCGTACACGCCGGGCACGCTCGACTGGAGGTGCTCGTCGACGACGATGCCGTTGTCGACCTTCAAGCCGGCTGCGATCGCCAGCTCGACCCGCGGTGTGACGCCGACGCCGATGACGACGACGTCAGCGGCTTCGACTTCGCCGTCGCTGAGCACGACCTGCTCGACGGTGTCGGTGCCGCGCAGCTCGTCGACACCGGTGCGCAGCCGGAGCTGCACGCCGTGGTCCTGGTGCAGGCGACCAAACACATCGCCGATCTGCTCGCCGAGCACTCGGTGCAGCGGTGTCGGGGCGGGATCGATGAGCACGACCTCTGCGCCCATCTGTCGAGCAGACGCGGCGACCTCCGAGCCGATCCAGCCGGCGCCGATCACCGCGACTCGGTGGGCGTCGCGGATGGCGGCGCCGAGCCGGCGCGAGTCGTCGAGAGTGCGGAGGTAGTGGACACTGGCGAGATCGGATCCGGGAATCTCGAGCCGACGGGGCGCGGCGCCGGTCGCCACCACCGCGGTGGTGAACGCCAGGTGCTCGTCGCCGTCGAGACGGACCCGGCGGGCGTCGGGGTCGAGGGCTTCGACGGTGCGTCCCGTCAGCAGCTCGATGTCGTGCGTGGCATAGAAGCCGTCGTCGTGGACGCGTGTCGTCTCGGGTGCGGCCTCGCCGCGCAGCACCGCCTTGGACAGCGGGGGTCGCTCGTACGGCAGTTCCTGCTCGTCGCCGACCAGTACGAGCCGCCCGTCGAAGCCGGCGCCACGGGCACCTTCGGCCGCCTTGGCGCCGGCCAGGCTGGCGCCGACGATCACGA
>JBIOUO010000175.1:0-3185 GCA_044867195.1 Ilumatobacteraceae bacterium | reverse complement strand
CGCCACACCCCGTAGATCGAGCGGTGGCACTCATCGACGATCACCACGTCGAACGTCTCGATCGGGATGTCGGGGTTATAGACGACCTCGACCGGGCGGTCCGGTTCGATCTCCGACCCCGACAGCTCGTCCACATCGGGCGCGAGGTCGTCCTCGCCGCGCAGCATCGAGTACAGCCGCTGCACCGTCGTGATCACCACCCGCGCCGCCGGGTCGATGCGGTTCGACGTCAGCCACTGGACGTTGTACAGATCGGTGAACTTGCGCCCGTCGCCAGGAGTGGCGAACTGCTGGAACTCGCGCAGCGTCTGGCGACCCAGGTTGGCCCGGTCGACCAGGAACAGCACCCGCTCGGCGTCGGCCTGGCGGACCAGGCGGTAGGCGAGATTGGCGACCATGAACGTCTTGCCCGACCCGGTCGCCATCTGGGCCAGCGCCCGCGGCCGGTTCGCCCGCATCGATGCCTCGATGTTGCCGATCGCCTCCACCTGGATGCGCCGCAACCCGTCGCTCGGCACCGTGTCGAGCCGGTGGAGTCGGGCCCGCAGTGCCCCACTGTCGGCGTCGTTTCGCCACTGCCGCAACCAGCGAGCCAGCGTCTCCGGGCGATGGAACGCGAACACCGGCCGGCTGCGCGGATGCGGATCGAACCCGTCGGTGAACATCGTCTCGTGACCGGTCGCCTCGTAGAGGAACGGCAACGGCGACACCAACGCCGGCAAGTCGGCGGGCAGCCCGGTCGAGTACTTCACCGATTGCGGCTCGACACCCGCCAGCGGCGTGCCCGACGGCTTCGCCTCCACCGCCCCGACCGCCAGTTGATCGACGAATAGCAAGTAGTCGGCCCGCCCGTGCCCGATGGCCATGATGAACTCCCGCACCGCCACGCCCTGCCCGGCGTACAGGTTCATCGCCGAGCGGCCCTGCACCACCCACCCACAGGCCTCCAGCTGGCGGTCGATCGCCACCCGAGCGCGGGCTTCGGCGGTGAGGTAGGCACTGTCAGCCACGCGGGGTCACCCCGTGCCGCCAGGTCACGGGCTGCATCGTATGGCCTGACACCGGTCCGGTCGCAGATCGCTCGACGGCCGCGATACGGCAGGCGTCAGCGGCTCGCGTGGCGGGCTGCAAGATTGCTGCGGTGGCCTACGACAGCGAGCGTGCACGGTTGGCCGAGGTGACGGTGGCGTTGTCGCTGGCGACCGATCTGGGCACTGGTCAACCGCTGGAGCACGGACTGCGGACATGCTGGCTGTCGCTGGCGGCGGCGGAACAGCTCGGTCTTGCGGCTGAGACTCGGTCGTCGGTGTACTTCGTGGCCTTGCTGCGGTTCGTCGGTTGCACGTCGGACGCCTCGGAGACGGCGGTGCTGGCGGGCGGCGACGACGTGGCGTTCAACGCCGTGATGGCGCCGATGCTCATGGCCCAGCCGGGCGAGGGAACGCGCTACTTCGTGCGCCACTTGGCAGAGGACCAGCCGGCGCATCGACGCGTCGCACGAGTGGTACGGGCGCTGACGGATCCGGGGTCGGTGCAGCGCAGCCTGGCGCAGCACTGCGAGGTCGGAGCACGTCTGGCGGCCCGCCTCGGGATGGGCGATCCGGTGTGCCGGGCCCTTGCCCACGCCTACGAGCGCTGGGACGGCAAGGGCCATCCGGCTGGGCTCGAGGGCGAGGAGGTGCCGATGGCCGTGCGGATCGTGACCGTCGCCCGGGACGCCGAGCTGTGGGCGCGTGCGGCGGGGTGGCCGGCGGCGGTCGACGTGCTGACGCATCGCCGCGGGCATGCCTACGACCCGGCTGTGGTCGACGCCGTCGTCGAAGGTGGAGAGCGCTGGCTCGGCGAGCTCGGCGACGATCCGTGCGCGGCGATCCTGGCGGCCGAGCCGGCGCCCGTCGTCACGATCCCGCGGGACGGGCTCGACGGGGCGTTGGCGGCGATCGCCGACTTCACCGACTTGAAGTCGCCATGGCTGCGCGGGCACTCCCCCGGGGTCAGCGCGCTGGTCGCCGCCGCCGCCGCGGCCGCCGGTGCGCCGCCGACCGACCAGGCGACGCTCGGTCGGGCGGCGCTGGTCCACGACGTCGGGCGGGTCGGCGTGGCCAGCGGGATCTGGGATCGGCCGGGTCCGCTGAGCGTCGCGCAGTGGGAGCGGGTCAGGCTCCATCCCTACCTCACGGATCGCGTCCTGCGCCGCTGTGCCGCGCTGGCCCCACTGGCCGAGGTGGCCAGCCGTCATCACGAGCGCGCCGACGGCAGCGGCTACCACCGGGGGGCAGCGGACACGCAGCTCGACATGGGCGCTCGCCTGCTCGCCGCCGCCGACGCGTTCCACGCGATGACCGAGGACCGGCCGCACCGCCCGGCGCTGACCGCCGGGGCGGCAGCGTCGCAACTCTCGGGCGAGGTGGCCGCCGGCCGCTTCGGGCGGATGGAGGTGGACGCCGTGCTGGCCGCCGCCGGCGAGGCAGGCTCGCCGGCGCCGGTGGTCCATCCCTCCGGGCTCACCGACCGCGAGGTCGAGGTGCTGCGCCTAATCGCCCGTGGCCGGGTGAACAAGCAGGTGGCGTCCGCGTTGGGGATCTCGGCCAAGACGGTGGGCCGCCACATCGAGCACATTTACGCCAAGGCCGGCGTCTCGACCCGCGCCGGCGCCACGCTGTTCGCGTTGGAGCACGGGCTGCTCTCGCCATGACCGGCATGGGGTGAACGCCCGATTGCTCGCCGGGGCTCGACGAGCTGACACTCGCGATGAGCAGACCCGACGAGGAGGCCGCGATGGCGACGATCAAGCTCGACCAGACCACGATCCACTACGAGCGCAGCGGGCAGGGCCCGGCGGTGCTGTTCGTGCACGGCATGTGCGGCCACGCCGACGTCTGGACCGCCCAGGCCGCACGGTTCTCTGATCGCTTCACGTGCGTGCGCTACGACCGCCGCGGCCACAGCCGCAGTCAACGCGGCCCCGCGCCGATCACCGCCGCGCGTCATGCCGACGATGCGGCCGCGCTGATCGTCGCGCTGGGCCTTGCCCCGTGCCTACTGGTCGGATCGAGCGGCGGTGCGGTGGTCGCCCTCGATGTGGCGCGGCGCCATGCGCACCTGCTGCGCGGCGCTGTGCTCAGCGAACCTCCCCTGCTCTGCCTCCTGCCCGATCACGGCCGCGCTTTCGCCGACGAGTTGGG
>JBIOUO010000174.1:0-20739 GCA_044867195.1 Ilumatobacteraceae bacterium | reverse complement strand
CGAGGTGCCCGATCGCCTGACCGGCCTGAGCATCACCAACGATCCGTCGACGATGAAGGACGGCGTGTTCCGGCGACTGGTGACCACGTCGCAGGGCTACAGCAGCGGGATGGTGTTGACATCCTCGTTGTTCGGATTGCTCGCCGGGTCGTTCGGGCTGCTGCTGCCGGTGATCACGATCCCGATCGCCGGGCTGATGGCGCGCAAGACGTACATCGACGACCGCGACCGACGGCGCAACGCGCGTCGCGTGGAACTCAAGCGGATGTCGAACCGCTACCTCGACGAGGTCGGCTTCGTGATCTACAAGGACTCCCGCGACTCCATCAAGCGCATCCACCGCGAGCTGCGCGACCACTACGCCGAGCGCGCCGAGCGTCTCGAGCGCACGCTGCAGCAGGCGCGCGAGGCGGCCGAGCAGGCGCGCCGGCGCATCGCGGTCGAGGGCGCGGACGCCGGATCGGCATCGTTGGACGAGGCCGCCGTGGCGGTCGAGCAGGTCAAATCGGCCGCTGCACGGCTCGTCGCGGTGGGACCGGGAGTCGCGTGACCACGCCACTGCTCGCGTCCGTCGCCGACCTGCTGGTCAAGGTCGAGCCGGTCCTCGGTCCCGCCCATGGCCCGCGGCTGGCCCAGCTGCGGGCACGCATCGACGCGCCGCTGCGCGTGGCCATCGCCGGCAAGGTCAAGGCCGGCAAGTCGACGCTGCTCAACGCGCTGGTCGGGGAGAAGGTGGCCCCCACCGATGCCCGGGAGTGCACCAAGGTGGTCACCTGGTACCGCAACAGCCACGTCTACCGCGTCACCGGCGTCCCGTGGGACGGGGCATCCGGCGAGCTTCGCTTCCGCCGCACCGAAGACGAGCTGGAGATCGACCTCGGTGGCTACCGCGCCGACGACCTGCAGTACGTCGACGTCGAGTGGCCCACCGACCGCCTGCGCGACACGACACTCATCGACACGCCGGGGCTGGCATCCATCTCCGACGACATCTCCATGCGCTCGCAGCGCTACCTCGCCAGCGACGAGCAGGGGCCCGGCGAGGCCGACGCGGTCATCTACCTGCTCCGCCACCTCCACCCGACCGACCTCTCGTTTCTCGAGGCCTTCAAGGACAGCATCACGATCACCGGTGCGGCGGTCAACTCGATCGCCGTCATCTCGCGTGCCGACGAGATCGGCTCCTCGCGCACCAATGCGATGGCGGCCGCCGAGAAGGTCGCCATGCGCTATCGCCATGATCCCCGCGTGCACTCGCTGTGCCAGGCCGTCGTGCCGGTGGCCGGGCTGATCGCCCAGGCCGCCTGCACGTTGCGTGAGGACGAGGCGTCGGCCATGCGAGACGTCGCGTCGCTCGGTCCGGCACGGACGACCGACCTGCTGCTGTCTGCCGATCGGTTCTGCGCGATCCCCCTCGACCGTGGACCTGACGAGGCGACACGGCGCCGGCTGCTCGACCGCGTCGGGCTGTTCGGCGTGCGCCTGGCCATCGAGCTGATCGCCGCCGGCCGGGTCAGCTCGACCGGTGAGCTGGCGATAGAGCTGGAGCAGCGCAGCGGCATCATGGACCTGCGGCGGATCCTCGGCGGGCAGTTCTCGGCGCGAGCGTCGGTGCTCAAGGCACGCTCGACACTGGCGACGATCTGGGCGTTGGCCGGTTTGCATGGCGGTCGCGAGGGACGGATGGTGCGCGACCGCGTCCGGGACATCGAGCAGGCCGCCCACGAGCTGGTGGAGATCAGGCTGCTGTCGCAGCTTCGCGCCGGGACCGTCCGGTTGGGCCACGACCGCCTCGAGGCCCAACGGCTGCTCGGCGACGAGGGCCCCGAGGCCCGTGTGCGCCTGGGCCTGCCGCCCGAGGCGAGCATCGAGGACGTGCGCGGGGCGGCGATCGGCGCCATCGGCAGGTGGCGCTCGGTCGCCGAGGACCCGCTGCTCGTGCGCGACGCGCGGGAGGTCGCCCAGGGGGTCGTGCGCACGTGCGAGGCGCTGGCGGTCGCCGATGCCTAACGTGCCGGCGAGGACAGTGGCGCGATGATCGTCTGCCGCAAGTGCAGCCGGCGCCACCCTGACGGCACAGAGTTCTGCGTCTGTGGCGCGTACCTCGAGTTCGACGGTGAGCACGTTTCTGACCCCAGCGGCCCCGGCGCCGTCCAGTCGACGGTCGGGACGGCGGGATCGTCGGGCTCGCTGCCGCCGCCACCTCCGGCGGCTCGGGAGTCGGAGGCGTCGCGATGGGCGACCGAGCCGGCGCCGCGCGCTGCGGCGGGCGCTGCTGAGCCGGCCCCGTGGTCGGGGTTCGATGCGACGCCGCCGGCGCCGGTCGCCGCGGGTGGGGGGATCGACGCCGTGCTGCCGGATGCGCCCGATCGTGTCGCCCCGACGGAGCCGATCTGGGTCGACGGCGGCGCGCGCGCCGGCGACATCGCGTGCCGCCAGTGCGGCACACCGAACGGGCCGGAGCGGTTCTTCTGCCGTCACTGTGGCGTCTCGCTGACCGGTGCGGTCGACGCCGCGACGACACCGCGACCCCGGCGCGTGCCGTGGTGGAAGCGGCTCTTCCGCCGGGCGAAGACGCAGGCGGGGACCGTCGACGGGACGACGGCGCTGCACCGCGCCCAGGGTCTCGCCCGCGGCGGCCTGTCCTCGCGCACGTTGCTGTTCCGCACGGGTGGCGTGGTGCTGCTGCTGGGCGGGCTGCTGGCGTTCCTCGGCCCGTGGAGGGGGACCGTGACGGGCAAGGTCCGGGAGTATCTCGGCGGAAACCGTCACCCGGCGATCGACGTGTCCGCAGACGAGGTCACATCGCCGCCGACCGACCCCACTGGCGCTCCGGTCGCGTTCGAGTTCCAGGGCGCGGAGAACGTCGTCGACCGCAAGTCCAACACGGCGTGGGCCACGCAGTGGCTGCCGGCCGGTTCAGGCTTCGAGGAGCTCCCCGAGGACGGTGCCGAGTGCCAGCCGGCGCCGATGACCGACACCGAGCTCGTGTTCGACTTCGAGGATCCTCCGGACGTTGCCCGGCTGGAGATCCTTGCCGGGCGGCCCGACGACCCGCGGACGCAGTACCTGCGTCCGCGGGTGCTCGAGCTGCAGGTGGATGATGAACAGTGCACGTACGTGGCGCTGGAGGACACCGGCGAGCTGGCGCCGGTGGCGTTCGAGCACGACGACATCGAGCGGCTGGTGGTGAGGATCGTCGGGGTCTACGACGAGGACGCCGTGAACCAGACGGTGGAGATCTCCGAGATCGTGTTCGAGAAGTAGCTGTCAGGGCTCGGGTGCGAGCACGATTGGCGCGCACGTCGCAGGCGTGAGGCCACGAGCGGCGCAGAAGTCGCTCGCGGCCTGTTCGTCGACAAACCCGCTGGCGAACACGACCAGCTCGTTGTCGCCGAACTGCTCGCGCGTCCTCCCGTCGAGGACGTAGACCTCGGGGTAGCTCTCGCGTGCGGACGCGAGCAGTTCGTCGATCTCGGTGAGTCGCGCCGTCAACGGCAGCCGGTCGAGCCTCGCCACAGAGGTCCCCTCCGCTGCCGTCGGGGCGCCCTCGATGAACGCCGGGTTGCACCGAATGTCCTGCCCGCAGAAGTTGCCGGCCGTCAGCTCGTTCGGCTGCTGGACGTAGAAGAAGCGCGTCCCTGCTGGGGCGCCGGCGATCCTCGGCACGCGGGGGTCGCTGCCTTGGATGGCGGTGTCACGATTCGAGAACGTGAGGATGAGGTCAGCGGGCGAGACGTTGAAATCACGCGCCAGCAACGCTCGCTGCTGATCCTCGGTGGCGCCTGCCGGGACCGCCTGGACAGGACCGAGCACCGACACCCACCTCCCGACGAGATCCTTGATCTCGCCTTGCGCCGCGTTCGGGACGGCGGTGGTCGCGGTCGTGGCGGTTGTTCCTCCGCCCGGCGTGCCTCCGCCACCGCCGCCACCGGCACCGCCATCACCACCAACGCCTCCGCCTCCCGCAGCGGTCGTGGCCGTCCCGCCGTCGCCGGCGGCGGTCGTTGCTGGGCCTGCCGAGTCGGTGGTGGCAGGCAGGGCGGCGACCGTGACCGTCACGGGGTTGCTGAAGTCGGACCGCTGATCGCCCTGGATCGCGATCACCTTGAGCTCGGCCTCGTACGGCGCCTCCAGCTGCTCCAACTCGATGGTCGTGGCGAGTGCAGCGATGCTCTCCTCGACGGCCTTGCCGTTGGCGTACACAGTGAACGTCACCTCGGGGGTCATCGTCGCCTCCCAACTCACCGCGAACCTGCCCGTTCCTTCCGCCTCCTCGCTGGCTTGGAAATTCGCGGGCGTGGCGAGCGTCGGCGCCGCGGTCGTCGTGGCGCACTGGAACTCGCTGGGCTCCGACTTCCCCACATCCTCGGGTCCCGTCGCCTCGACCGCGAAGCACAGCGTTTGACCGGGGTCGAGATCCTTCACCATGTAGCGCAACGTCGTCGCGTCGACTTGGTCGATCGGGGGCCCGGTCGGCTGACCCTCAGCCGTCGTGTTGCGGATGTCGTATCCAAGCGCATTCGGGACGGCGCTCCACGCGAGCGAGATGGTGGTCGAGTCGGCGCCTTCGATCGTCAGTGTGGATGGGGGGTTCGGCCGTGCAAGGTCGAGAGCAACCCCCTTCCCGCTCCGGAATCGCAGCAGGGCGAATGCCACTAGGGCGGCGATCGCAAGCGCGCCGAGCGCGAGAACGAGCTTGGAGAGCACCGGCTTCTGCTGGAACGTGAGCTGGAACGTCCGGTGGTTCGGATCGTCGCGCGACGGGGGCTGGCCAGGGGCAGGGCGTTCAGCGCCGAACGGGAAGTCCTGGCACGACGCGGTGATCACCCGGTTCACGACCGAGCCCCGGAGGAACGGCTGGCGGGCGCGGGCCTTGACCTCGGTGTCGACTTGGGCACCAGGCGGCACCGACAGGACCTCGTCGCGGACGCTCAACCGCACCGACCCCGACGGGTCGTCGGCACGGACGAACAGGCGCGCCGGGGCGTTGCCCTGGTTGGCGAACCACAGGCGGTAGGACGCGGACCAGCGTCCCGCGGCCGTCGTCGCATCCGCCCACGCCTGCAGGCCGGCCGCACCGCTCAGTTCGAGGCGGCCCTCGGCGACGGCGGACGACGACGAGCCGACCTCGGACACCGCCCGCACCGCGAACGGCAGCGACCCCGTCGGCGTCGACGCCCCGACCGGAGGCCGGAACGTGATCGTGATCTCCGCCTCCTTGCCGGGCAGGACGGAAACGCTCGTCGGCTCGACCTGGGCGAAGCTGGCCGGCACCCCGACGACCTCGATGGTGTACGACTCGACCCGTCGACCCTGGTTGCGCACCCGCGCCTGGAGCCGGGCCTCGCCACCGGGACCTGCCGACACCGTGTCGCTGGCCAGGATGACCACCGGATCCATCGCCCAACCCTGGCACGGCGGGGACCGGAAGGGAGACGTCAAATCACTCCAGCGCGTTGGGTCGGTCGCGCGGGATCGTCGAAAGTGGGCTTCTTGGGCGGGCTACGCGGCCGCCAGGTGCACGACGATGCGCTCGCTCACCGACCCTGGCGGATGGCAGGCGAACAGCGTCGCGGTGCGTTCGTAGGTCTGGTCCACGATCCACATCGCGTCCGGCCGGACGATCTCCGAGCCGGTCACGTGGTAGACGTGCCGGCCGAGCGCGCTCGACATGACGACCTCATCGCCCGGTGCCAACTGGTCGAGGTGGAGAAAGTCGCGGTTGTGGCTGACCCGGTGGCCGGCGACCACGACGTTGCCGACGTCGCCGGGCATCGCTGTTCCCGGCCAGTGCCCCGGTCCTTCGTCCAGGGTGCTCAGGCGGATGCCCTCGAACAGCGGCCGGGCCAGGCCGAGCTTGGGGATCTCGATCATCCCGAGCTGGATCAGCGGCTCGGGAGAACCGGCCTCGTCCGGAGGTGGCGCCGGAACCGGAAGCGGCGGCAGCGTCGTGGTCGTCGTCGCCGCCGTGGTCGTGGACGTCGAGGTCGTCGTGGCCGGGGCAGTCGTCGAAGTCGACGCAACGGTGATGGTGACCGGGGCCGCTGCCGTGGGCGAGACGGTCACACCGGACGATGACGAGCAGCTGGCTGCCCAGCCGAGCGTCGCCGCCAGGGCGATGACTGCGGCCACACCTCGTCGCATCTGGACAGATCGTGCCACCGTCAGCGCCCCGGACACACCCTGGCAGTAGATGTGCGCCGCCATAGCGCCGTTGCAGCGAGGAGGCAGCCGTGCGGCACCTCCACCACGCCGGGCCGGACGGTTCGCTCGCCCACTGCAGTCCTCGTCCGGTGGCCTCTCAGCAATGTCTGCTGCCGGCTGCCGCGCTCACGCCGCGGCTGTGGTGCAACAAGATCGACACCGCCACGCTCGAGCAGGATCGATCATCTGGTAGCAGGGATCGTCGCCGGCGCCGTCGTGGTCAGCGGTTGGGCCGACACGACGGTCAAGATCGCGGTGGCCGTCACGCCACTCGTGGCGCCAATCGCGACGACCGTGTAGGTGCCGGGTTGCGTTGGCGCCCGCAGACCGGCGCTGGCGGAACCGAGCGCGCCGGGAGGCACTTGCTGAGGCACCCGGATCCCAACCACGCTAGGTGTGTTGATGTTCGGCACCGGTACCGGTGGCTGTGTCGTCGTGGTCGTGGTCGTGGTCGTGGTCGTAGTAGTGGTGGTGGTCGTCGTCGTGGAGGTCGTCGATGTCGTGGTTGCTGGAAGGGTCGTGGTGGTCGTCGTCGCGGAGACAGGTGTCGTCGACTCGCAGGTGGCTGTTGTCGAGACACCCGCCACGGTGAACGTCACGGTTTCGCCGACCATGCATCCGGTGAGCGTGGCGGTGAAGGCCTGACCTGGCCCGACCGTCGAAGGGGACAGCACCAGCTCCGCCGCCGTGGGTGCGATCGTTGTCGTCGGCACCTGAGCAGCGGCGCGCGCGTCGGGCCTCGACGTGGGACTGGTCGCGCTGGTGGTGCCGCAGCCCACCAGCAGGACAAGGGCGGCACCCCAGACCGTCATTCGGTTCATCGACGGGCCTCCCTCGCAATGAAACTCGTGGACGGACGTTGCTCGGGACAGTAACACCAACCTCAGTGCACCCTCAACGGGCGACGCCAGCACAACCACCCACGACGGCTGCCGAAGCGCCGGCGTCCACTACCGTCGGCGAACGGTCGCGATCAAACACGATCACCCATCGTCACGTGCTCGGCGTCGGGCTGATCGTCGAGATGATCTGCTGGCCGATCGTCTCGGTGTCGCCATCGTCCAGGGTTCGTACCTGGACCAACACGACCCTGTCCTCGACCCTGACAGCGATGACCTTGCCGATCACCGACCTCACCCCGCCCCGATCGATCACATAGTCGGCGTACGCTCCGTCGAGATTGCCCGGCAACCGGCCGGCGTCGGTCACATCGTCAACTGCCTCGGTCCCATCACCAGTACCCGCAAGGCTCGTAGCAAGATCATCAGGCGACGGCATCTGGGAAAGCGTCTCCACGCTGATGTTCGGGACGAACGAATCGCTGCGATCGTCACTGAACACATACGGGACATCACGACCGACCGTGGCACGAAGAAGCTGCTCCGAGATCCCCGTCCGCACGGCGATATTCGTGGCCCATCGCGTGTCGGACAGTTCGATCGTCGCCGGATCGATGACCTCCCACTTCTCCGGGACGGCGAAACTGACCTCGGTGCTGGCGAACGACTCACGCCTGAACCCTGGAGGTGCGGGCGGCAGCGTGGTGCTCACGCTCGTGGGCCTTATGACGCTGCCCGTGGTGGTTCCGACGGCGGCGGCGGTCGCAACGGCGCTCCCGACTGGCAGCACGGCTGACTCGGTGACCGTTGGGCCGACGGTGCCGCGGTCGGCGGTCTCGGCATCGGGTCGATCTCGAGTGCCGAAGACGGCCAGCGCGGCGACAACGACCGCGGCCGTAGCGGCGGCGACCAGCCACGGCGTCCAGCGCCGGCGGGTGCCCGCCGGCGACGGCAGATGATCGTGCTCAACGTGGACCTGCACCTCGCCGGGCGGCGCGGCCTCGAGCGGTGGGCCGTCCTCCACGTCATGCACGGCGCTTCTCGCTCCCGAGGTGAGGTCGATCGGCCGTGCCGTGGCGACGGGCGTCGGCTCCGCCGCGCCTGGCTCTGCCTCCTCTGTCTGACGTGACGGCGCGGATTCGATGTCGACGGTGCTCGGCCCGCCGGACGGCTCTGCCGCGGCCGGTTCGACGACCGGTGCCGCCGGCGGCGTCATCGCGGGCTGTGGCGTGGATGGCCGTGGCCCACGGCCCGCGTCGGGCCGATCGGACCGTCGCGGACCGAACCGACCCATCCCGCGCTTGCGCTTGGGAAGGGGTTGGCTGCTTGCCAGTCGATCAGCGCGCCTCGCCGCCCCCTTGCAGACCACGAGCTTGGGATGAGCGTCGACGCGCACTGGGATCCCGAGGTGCTCCTGGAGCATCTGTGGGACGAGAGGGATGCGTGACGAACCGCCGATGAGGAGGGCGGCGTCGAGCTGCTCCGGCCCGATCCGCGCCGACTCGAGCATACGGCTGACGAGCTCGAGCGTTTGATCAACCATCGGTCTGATCATCTGCTCGAACTCGCGCCGCGTGATCCGAGCCGTGACCACGTGGTCCGGGAGGATGATCGGGATGTCGGCCGTCTGGTTCGAGGAGAGCGACTCCTTGGCCCCGACGCACACGGTGCGGAGGTGCGCGAGCTGTGCCACGCCTCCGGGCTCGCGTCCTGCACGTTGCAGCAGCGGCGCCGGCACCGACTGCAAGGCGAATTGAAATACGGCCTCGTCGAAGTCGATGCCTCCGAGGCGTTCCAGCCCCAGAGGCTCGACTTCATGCGCGAATTGCTCCTTCTTCAGCCGCAGCAATGCGACATCGAACGTGCCCCCGCCTAGGTCATAGACGAGCACACGCGCACCGGGCTCTAGCGTCGTCGTACTGAGATAATCCCATGCCGCGGCGGCAGGCTCGGAGATCAGGTGCACAGCGCCGAGACCGACGTCATTGAGTCCTTGTCGGAGCAGATCCAGCCTGTACTCCGACCAGTTCGCCGGGTGGGTTACGGCGATGCTCGTTGGCGCAGCGCCGACCTGTTCCGTGACGGTGTCGACCACCCACTGCGTCATCAGGGCGATGAGTCGATGAGCGTGGTAGGGCGATCCAGAAAGGACGATCGGGACCGGATCTCCCAGCCGGCGTTTGAACTCCCGCGCCAGCCCTTCCGGGTGCGCCGCGCCGCGGCGCTCGGCTTGACCACCGAAGAGGATTCCCGCACTCGAGGCGAAGACGACCGACGGGACAGCGGATTCCGACTTGTCGTGCAGGAACGCCTCCGCGTGTCCACCTCGAACGGTGGCGGCGGCGGTGTAGGTCGTACCGACGTCGATGCCCAACGCATACGTCACCTGCAAGCGGACCGCATGGTACATCGGCTCCTCGCCACCACGGCCTGGTTTGCAGCGTCGCAGCACGAGGCCGAGCCGTTCGACATCGCCGATCGCGCGTAATCAGGTCGCGGAGGTCCCCCGTCAGGGCTACGGTCCAAGGGCTTTGTCGCATGGACGGAACGCGGGTGCCCAAGGCCCGTCTCGAGCCACCCTCGGTGAGGGCGATCGCCCGAGACCGGGTGGACCGCTTGCTCGACCGCGCCTGGACGTCGACGCTGACCGTGGTCGTCGGTCCTGCCGGGGCTGGCAAGTCGACCGCCGCCGGACACCTCGTCCAGCGCAGTGAGCACCACGCGGTGTGGTACCGGGCGCACCCGGTGGACGCGGACCTCGCCGTGTTCGCCCGGCATGTCGGGGAGGCCGTCTCCCACGCCACCGGCGTCTCGTGCAAGTGCCGCGACCTCACCGAGCTTGTCGTCCACCTCGAGGAGCTCTGCGCCGATCAACCGGCGCTGCTCGCCATCGACGAGTTCGATGCCGTCATCGGGACCGGCACCGAGCGAGCCATCGCCGCGGCGCTCGACGACCTCCCTCCGACACTGCACCTGGTGACGCTCTCACGGCACCGGCCGTCGTTCAGCCTGGCTCGCCTGCGGCACTCGGACGCCGTGTGCGAGATCGGTCCCGACGACCTGCGGTTCCGCTCGTGGGAGGTCGACCGCCTGTTCCGCGAGCTGTACGAGCGGCCGTTACCGCCCGACGAGGTCGTCGAGCTCGAGCGGCGCACCGGCGGCTGGGTTGCCGCGTTGCAGTTGTTCAACCTGGCCACAGCTCGCCTGCCGGCCTTCGAGCGGCGGGCGGCGATCGCCCACGTCGGGCGGCGGGTCGGGCCGGACTGGGACTTCCTCGCCGAGAACGTTCTCACCGGCTTGCCCGACGAGCTGCAGCGATTCCTGCTCGACACCGTGCCGTTCGAGCGGATGACGGCCGACCTGTGTGACGACCTGCGCGAGTCGAGCGACAGCTGGCGCCTCCTCAGCGAGCTCGAGCGGCTGCAGTTGGTGACCTCGACGATGGAGGCCCACGGCAGCTTCCGCGCCCACGAGGTGCTGCGCGCCCACGTCGAGGCGATGCTGCGCGAGGCGGAGGGCGCCGACTCCGTGCACAAGCGGTACCGCCGCGCTGCCGAGGCGTTGGAGCGGCGCGACCAGTTCGCCGACGCGCTGCTGTCGTATTGCCGCGGCGAGGACTGGGTGGCGGTCAGCCGGCTACTCGGCGCGCGCGGCGCCGAGGTCGCGGCACGGCCAGGCAGCTGGTTGCTCGGGATGCCGGCGTCCATCGTCCAGTCGGACCCGTGGTTGGTGCTCGCCGTCGCCCGCCAGCAGCGCGGCGACGGCCGGATCAGGGAGGCGATCGCGACGTTCGAGCGCGTCGAACGCAGCGCGCTCACCGCCGCCCCGGCCGTCGTCGCCCAGCGCGAGCGCTTGCTGCTCGCATCGCTCGTCGACCGCTCGAGCCGGCCCTCACTGGCATGGGTCGCCGCGCTTCGTGAAGCCGCCGTGGGCGACCCCGTGTCCGCGGCCGCGTCGCTGACACCACGCGTGGCCCATGACCTCCTCGCCATCGGCATCGCTCGCCTCGTGGCCGCCGATGTGCGCGCCGCGGCCGAGAACCTGACCCGCGCGCGCGATCGGGCGGAATCTTCGCCGACGGTCGCCCTGGCTGCCGCGATCGCGCTGCTCGTCGCCGACCACCTGGCCGGGTCGTCCACGGCGTCAGCCGCCGACGACGTCGAACGGGAGGCGGCGGCGGTCGACGTGCCGTTCCTGACGCGTCTGGCCCGGGCAGCGGCCGGCCTGGTGACCGGGTCCACTGAACAGATCGACGCCGCTGTCGGCGGCTGCGACCGCGCCGGTGACGAGCTCGGCGGTTCGCTCGCCGCGGCGCTCGGCGTGGTGGCGTTCGCATGGTGCGAGAATCCGTGGGACCCCGGCGAGGCGATGGAAAGGTGCCGCCGCCTCGGCTCACCGTCGCTGCTGCTGTGGGTGCAGGCCTTCGCCGCGCTCCGCGCGTGGCCGGGGCGCGACCTCGTGGCTGCCGAGAGCCAGGCCCGCCGCCGCGGCAGCCGAGCGATCCACGACCTCGCGATGCTGGCCGCAGCGCTCGATGGGCGTCCTGGCCGGACCGACGTGGCGACGCTGGCCCAGCGGCTATATGCCGAGCACGGCGTGGCGGTCCCGCCCGAGCTGTCGGGCGAACCCGTCGCTGCATCCGCAGACCGCCAGGCCGCGCCTGTCCGCCCGCCCGAACCGGGGCCGTTGATGATCCGCTGCTTCGGCGGCTTCGAGGTTCGCCGCGCGGGCGAGGAGATCGACCTGTCGGCGCTGCGGCCTCGGGCCCGTGCGGTGCTGCGGATGCTCGCCGTCCGCGGCGCGGGCGTCCACCGCGACGTGCTCGTCGAGCAGCTGTGGCACGACGACGACGAGGTGAGCGGGGCCCGCAAGCTGCAGGTCGCGATCTCTGCGATTCGCCGTGTACTCGATCCTGATGGTGTCGTCGACATCGTCCGCCGGCGCGGCGAGCTGTACCAGCTGGCCCGATCGGCCGTCGACTGCGATGTCACGCGCGCGGAGGCAGCGCTCGCTCTCGCCCGCACCGCGCTGGCACGTCAGGATGACGCGGCCGCGCGCTCCGCGCTGGCCGCCGCGCTCGACGAGCACCGTGGGCCGCTGCTCCCCGAGGAGGGAGCCGCGGAGTGGATAGTGACGGCGCGCGCCGAGGTCGACGCGCAGCTGACCGCGGCGGCGGCGCAGCTGGCCGACCTGTGGCTCACAGCCGGCGAGCCGGCCAGGGCCGTCGACGTCTGCCGGGGCGCGCTGCGCACGGACCGCTACTGCGACCCGTTGTGGCGGCTGCTGCTGCGGGCGCTGCACGCCGACCACGATCACGCGGGCCATGCCCTGGCCGCCGCCCAGTACGACGCTGTGCTCGCCGAGCTCGGCGTGTCGGCAGCGCCGAGATGAGCACGTCGCTGCCGCCGCCGACCCCCGGGCGTGAGCAGCCGGATACGCGGCCGACGATGGGGGTGTCGTTGAGCGGCGGGGGCCACCGGGCGACGCTGTTCGCGCTCGGCGCGCTGCTGGCCGTGTCGGAGTGCAACGACAGCTACCGGGTGGCCTGGGTCAGCAGCGTGTCGGGTGGCTCGGTCGCCAACGGCGTCCTGCTGCGAGCCGGCGGCCTCGCCGGGCCGTCTCCCGATCGCTTCGCGCGGGTGGTGCTCGACCGGCTGAAGCGACTCGATCGGCTGCGGGCGCCATTCAACAACGTCCGCAGTCTCGTCGCCCTCTTGGTGTGGCTGCTGGTCGTCGCCGCGCTGCTCGCGCTGGTGGTCTGGGCTCGCCCGTGGACCGGTCTGCGCCTGGCACTGCTCGTCGCCCTGCTCCTGTTGCTGTCGATCACGATCCGCCAGCGAGGCCGCATCCTGGAGTGGGCGCTCGACGACATGTGGCTGCGCGATCGCGGGGTGCCGACCACGTTCCTCGGCTGGGGCGCCGATGCCGAGCGCGATGCTGCGCTCGACGACGGGCCGGAGATCCCGATCTTCTGCTCGACCGATCTTCTGTCCCTCGGCCCACAGTTCATCGGCCCGTCGTTCCTCGTGTCCGACGACCAGCTGTGGACGCTCCGACGGATCTCGCTGATCCGTGCCCTGCGGACGTCGGCGTCGTTCCCCGGGCTGCTGCCCCCCGTGTGGACCCGGCTGCGGGCGCTGGCGGGCGACCCCGCGGCGCTCGTCAACGGCCGGCGGTTCGGGTCGGCGGGTCGGGACGTGCGGCGGCGACCGCCACGCTGGGGCCTGTTGACCGACGGCGGGGTGTACAACAACTTGGGCACGCACTGGGGTACGCGCGGACGGCTCAGCGACCAAGACGGCCGGGTGTTGCCGCGGCGGCTCCGCCAGCCCGTCGACCAGCACCTCGTCGTGGACGCCGGGCGCGACGAGAGCAGGGCCTCGCCGATCACGTTCGCCATCCCCTTCGTCGGAGCCCTGCGGTCGTTGCTACAGGTCCCGAGGGCGTCGCACAGCTCGGCGCTGCGGGCGCATCGCTCGGAGATCGCCGACAGCACGTGGCTGACGCGGTCGGGCCGGCGCGAGCACGCGCGGATCGTGCGCATCACCGACCGTCTCGGGTGGGGTACCAGCCCGAGCCCGGAGGCCACCGAGCTGTCGGTGAACGCATGGCAGATCATCTGCTGGACGAGCCAGGCGGCGCACACGCACATGTTCCACGTCGGGCGCGAGAAGGCACTGCGAATCGTGGCCCACGGGTACGCCTTGACCGTCGACCGGCTGGCGTCGATGGGCGTGCCGGCAGCTCACCTCGGCCAGCACTGGCACGCCTGGCTCGGCGCCGCGGTCAGAGACGGCTTGCCGGCACTCGCCTGGCGGGAGTCCGTGCTCGACCGTACAGAGTGGGCACAGATGCCGCGCCGGGAACGCGAGCGCCGCGCCGCCTCGTGATGTGACGCGTATCCGGTCGTGGGGGTTGTCGCGTTGGTCAGGTGGGTGAGCGCCGCTGCATAGCGGCGGCGGCGAACTCGGGAGGTGAGGCGAGCAGCTTGGCTGCGAGCCGAACCCGAGAAACTCAGGAATCGGCGAAGAGGGGGTCGGTGTCGCCGGCGATCTCATCGCCGTCGAGGACGCCGTCGTCGTCGCTGTCGGGATCGTCCGGGTCGGTGCCGGCCAGCTCCTCGCCCCAGTCGGTGATGCCGTCGCCGTCGGTGTCGAGCGTTAGGTCGTCGGGGATCGCCAGCGGCACGCTGGCGTCGGGATTGTCGGCGACGAGTGGATCGAGCCCGAGGACGAGCTCGAGCCCGTCGGGGATCTGGTCGAAGTCGGTGTCGAGGCGGTCGGCCTTGGTGCCGAGCACGATCAGCTCGTAGCCGTCGGTGATCCCGTCGCCGTCGGTGTCGGGCTCGTTCGGATCGAGCGTGTAGCGGATCTCGAAGTGGTCGGGGAGCATGTCGAGATCGGTGTCGACGGAGTTGGCGTACTGCGCCGCCATCTCCTCCGCCGTCGGCGGTGCGGGCAGGATCGGCGGCACGGGATCGGCGTTCGGGTCGTCGTTGATCGTCGGCGGTGGTGCCGTGTAGTCCAGGCCGGGGATCAGCGCGGCGTAGCCGAAGCGGTCGCCGGCTTCGGAGATGTGCACCCCGCCCGACGGCGTTGCTTCAATGATCCGCCCGCCGCCCAGGCTGATCGCGACGTGCGAGCCCCTCAGCCGTTCCTGCTGACCCGGGTACGGCTCGGACGGGAACTTGAACAGCAGCGCGCCGGGCGTGTTCTTGGCTTCGTCAACCGTGATCACGCTGTTGGCGGCCTTCAATTCGTTGTACTGCAGGAACGAGGCCTCCGGGAGCTTGACGTCGACCTGGGCGGCAGCCCACTCGACGAGCTCCGAGCAGTCAAACGCGTCGGGATCGGGATCGCCTTCGCTCACGACGCCGAGCTTGTACGGATCGCCCTGCTGCGCCAGCGCGGCGTCGAGGAACCGCTGCACCGAACCGTCACCGAGATCGACGCTGGCATCGGGCGTCGGGTCCGCCGGTGCGGGGGCGAATGCGAACGGCACGTCGCCCGGGTCGCCGGCTGGAACGTCCGGCGACGAGTAGTTGACCGGGGGAGCGTCGAAGTTGCCGTCGGCGTTCTCGCCGTAGTGGGCCGCTGCCTGGCGCGCGTCGTCCGCGTACTGGAGGAAGCGGGCCCCGCCCTCCCTGCCGCTGTGGGTGACCGTCCACGGCCCGATGTCGCCGCCCTCTCCGGAGATGTGCCACGCCGCGATCGCGTTGTCGCGAGGGTTGTAGAGGTCGAGACCCTGCGCCCAGTCGGCATTCGCGTGGGCGGCCATGTTGATCTGCCACAGCCCGCGTGAATCCTCGCCGTTGGGGTTGTGCGCCTGCGTGTTGCCGCCCGACTCGGCGAGGGCGATCGCCGTCATCGTCACGGCCTGGTCGGGGGAGAACCCGGCGGCGCGAGCGTAGGCGTAGATCTCCTCCGCGCCGAGCGGACCGGCCATCGCGTCATGGTACTCGGAGCCGTTGACAGCGCATCGGCGATTGACGTGCCTGACCGGTGCTCCTCGCCAAACGCGGCCAGAACGCGCGAGGTGAGGACGTTCAAGACCAATCGGCGGGGCCGCGCCCTCAGGCGGTCTCTTCCTCCACCGCCTCTTCCTCGTCCTGGCGTTGCAGTGCCAGCTCCTGAACGGCCTCCTCGGGTTCTTCCTCTGCCATCTCGTCTTGGCGTTGCAGTTGCGCTTCGCCAGGCGCCGAGCCGGCGACGGGCTCGCGCTGCGCGGTGCCGGCGCCACCCATCACCGCGGTCGCGCTCGCCTCGGCGTCGCGCTCGAACCGGTCGCCGGGATCGCTGACCGCGACCCCGTCGCCGGTCGGCGTCCCGTCCACTGGCCCGGACCGTTGCTGCACGACATGGGTGAGCTCGTGCGCCAGCGTGTGCTTGCCGGAGTCCGAGTCGGGCGCGTAGGCGCCGTGGTTGAACACGATCTCGTCACCGACCGTATAAGCCTTGGCCTGCACGGCATGGGCGGACGCCGCAGCGGCGCCGTCGGTGTGCACGCGCACCGAGCCGAAGTCGGCACCCAGTCCCTGTTCCATCTCGCTGCGCACTCCCGCCGGGAGCGGTGAACCGCCGCCCTTGCCGACCACGTCGAGCACGGGCGAGCGGGCGTCGTCCTGCTCGCCTGCGACGAGCGAGCCGACGCTCCCGTTGCCGGCCATCCGCTGCAGGCGCAGCAGCGAGCGCGGCTCGGCGCCGTGGACCGATCCGCTGGCGACGATGCGCTTGGCGACCTGCCACGACGCGTCCCCATCGGCGCGTTCGTGCCGCCGCGTGACGATCGGCGCCGGCGAATCCCATTCGTGAGCCTGGCTCATGTCGTCCTCCGTTGGGTCGGACTTCTCGGTCATGCGAGGGACCGCCTTTCCATCATCGCGCCGCCACCGCCTCGCAGCGCACGGACAGATGGGCCGGCACCGCGGCGCGCACCAGCCGGGTCAGCCGCTCGTAGTCGACGCCGTCGCCCGGCTGGTAGCGGACGATCACCTGGCCGGTGGTCCGGCCGGGCAGCGGCGCGTCCGGATCGTCCGACGACAGCACACCGCCGCCGTCCTCGACCTCCACGCCCTCGCCGGTGTACAGCTGGACGAGGAGCGACAGCCCGGCGACCGTGCCGCGCCAGCGGCCCAGCTCGAGGGCGTTGGCGACGAGCGCCCGGCGCTGCTCCTCGGCCCAGGTCGCGTCGAGCTCGACGGCGAACCATCCGGCCAACCAGCCGAGGAAGTCGGGCGGCGTGAGCCATGGGTCGAGGTAGGCGTCGAGGTTGTCGATGGTCGACAGCACCGGAGCGAGCACAGGGTCGAGGCCCTGCGTGAAGCGCACGCAGAGGTCGTCGGCCTGCAGCATCGCCGGGAGGTGGGAGGCGATCAGGCAGGTCGACGCGACGTCGTCGACCACGGCGCGCGTCACACCAACACCTGCACTTGATGGCCGTAGGAGAACGCCAGCGAGTCCGGATCGAGGTCGATGCGCGTGATCGCGTCGCCGCGCTGGCCGGAGATCGGGTCGGCGGGGAACATCCTGGCGTCCTCGATGAGATCGACGCC
This sequence comes from Ilumatobacteraceae bacterium, assembly GCA_044867195.1. Classification (GTDB taxonomy): domain Bacteria; phylum Actinomycetota; class Acidimicrobiia; order Acidimicrobiales; family Ilumatobacteraceae; genus JALZMG01. The sequence goes on along the minus strand of JBIOUO010000174.1, from coordinate 3,642 downwards.
TTCGACGCGCTGGGCCACGCCGAACACCTCGCCGAGCAGGATCGGCCGCCCGAAGGCCCACCCGTCGCCGTCGGGCCCGCCCTGGAGAGGATCGAAGTACCGGTACAGGGCATCCAGCGTGCGCGCCCGGACCTCGTCGGGGTCGGCGTTGGAGCGGGCGCGCAGGCGGATGACCGCCGTCACGCCGAGATACCGCGGCGGCGTGATCACGACCCGTGCGCCGACCATCCTCCGCTCCTCGAGGTAGCGCCGCACCGTTGTCATCATCTGCTCCGACGGCACGAGCTGCTCGAACGTCATCCGGCCGGACTCGTCGGTCGCCACCGCGGGCACGATCAGCACGCGGACGCCGGCCGCGTCGCCCGTGCCGACACCGAGCCGGCCACCTTCGTCGACGGCCAGGCAGCGCACACGGGCGACCTCCGGTGTCGCCTCCCGCGCGAGCTGCTCGTAGTCCCGCGCCGTGACGGCCCGGTTGCGCGTGCCGAGCACCAGCGGCCCGCGCGTCTTGGCCGCCTCGACCGATTCGCCGTCGACTCCGCCGAGCGCCGGCCGCCGGTTGTCGACCGAGGCGATGAACGGGATCGCCGAGCGCAGCGTCACGATCTCGTGCGGCCCCACGTTCCCGACGCGTCCGCCGCCCGTGCGGTAGCGGCGGACCCGGATGTGGGCGCCGGCCGGCGGGGTCGCCCCGTACTGGCGCAGCGAGCCGTCCTCCATACGCACGGCAGGCCCGAAGATGACGGCGCCCTCGGTGGCATCGAGCCGCCAGTGCGGGTCGCTGGAGCCGCTCTCGCCGAACGACTGGACCTGGGTCCACGGCGTCCAGCCGTCGGCACCGGCGATCTCCAGCTGGATCGGCCGCTCCCACGCCACGACGGGTCGCCGGAGCAGAGGGAAGCGCTGGCCCGGGACGCCCTCGGACTCACCCACGATCTCGTCGTAGATGTCCTGGCCGTGGACCGCGTTGACCGTGCCCCCGACCGTGTCGGCCTCGATGACTCGCAGCAGGGGCGAGTCTGTGTACGCCGTCTGTGTCTCGCCGGAGGGCTCCACGATCCGGCAGCGCACCCAGCCGGCGGACCGCTCCTCGAGCACGGCCTCGACATGCGAGCCGGGGACGTGCACCACGACGTCGCCCGGCTCGTTGAAGCCACCGGTGTGATCCTCGACGTCGCAGCGCGTCCAGCCGTCTGTGCCCAGCGCCTCCCACACCCACGGTGGATCGGTGGGGTCGATGCCGTGGCCCTCGGCGTCGCAGTCGACGTGGATGGCGACCGCGCAGTTGGCCACGGCGCGGCTGAGGCCGATGTAGAGCACCTCGTCGACCTCCGGCGGCGACGAGAACGCGGCGACGGGTCGCTCGTTGGCCAGCTCGCTGGTCTGGTCATATGGGCGCCCGTCGGCCCCGGCTGCCATCACGTAGGTGCGCCGACAGCTGGTGATCGTGAGGTCCTCGATCGTCCGGAAGATGATCGACTCGGATGTCCGCCGGCGGCGCGTGGCGACCTCGGTCGCCGCCTCGACGACGCGGTCCTCGGCCATCGGTGCGGTGAGCCAGAACGTGACGGGCACGCGTGCCGCCGACGGGGCGAACAGCTCGACGCCCATCAGCTCGAGGAACGTCAGGTAGCTGCGCTCGGGCACCTTGTTGAGCCGGTAGATCAATTGGTCGACGAGGTAGGCGAACGTCTCGATCAGCGTGATCCCCGGGTCGGACACGTTGTGGTCGGTCCACTCCGGGCAGCGGCGCTGAACGAGCCGCCGGGCGTCGTCGACGAGGTCCTGGAAGCGCCGGTCGTCGAGATTGGGTGGAGCAAGTGTCATTGGACCTCCTCGTCACCGATGCGAGCGAGAGCGCCAGCGAGCGAGCGGCCACCGACGGCCTGCGTGGCCGGGGAACGCAATGAGCGTCACCATTCCTCCTCGGGGATGACGTAGAAGGGGAACACGAGGTTGCGCCGGTCGTTGGCCGAGCGGATCACGTAGGACACGTCGATGTACAGCAGCGACGGGTTGTCGTCGGCGGGGGCGACCTCGACGTCGAGCACCTCGATGCGCGGCTCCCAGCGGCGCAGCGCGTTGCGCACCTCGAAGGCGATCATGCCGGCCGTCGTGGCGTCGGTGGAGGCGAAGATGTGCTCGTGGATCGGGCACCCGAACTCCGGGCGCATCGGGCGCTCACCCGGTGAGGTGCCGAGGATCAGGCGCATGCTCTCGGCGATCTCCTCGTCGCGCGAGGCGAGGGCGATCCCGCCCGACGGCCCGATGCGCATCGGGTAGGCAATCCCGCTGCCGATGAACCAGTCACTCATTGGGCACGCTCGCTTCGCTCGCTCATTGGGCACGCTCGCTTCGCTCGCTCCCCGCTGCGCCCCGTGATCGGGCGACGTCGTCCCATCGCCCGAGCCGACAGGGGGCCCAATGAGCCGAAAGACTGTGCTGAATGATTCGCTCGCTGCGCTCGCTCATCGCGTCATCCTCCGATCATCACGGTGGGGGCGCCGACGATGATCGGCGCGCCGCATCCGGACATGTCACCCATCCGCAGCGCCGGACGCCCGGAGATGACCACGGTCGTGCTGCCCATCGGGAACGGCGTCGGTGGGTGCGGCGGCGTCCCCGGGAAGCTGCACGTGTGCAGGTCGCCGACGACCGCCGCGGGCATCCCGCCGATGAGCACGGTCGCGACCCCCGGCCCGGTGACCACACCCGGGTGGCCGGTCGGGTCGCCGACCCTCGCTGCTGCTGGCATCGTTCCGAACCTCCCTAGTTGATGCTGACCAACGAGCCGCGCACGGTCGTCGTGCCGCTGCTCGACAGCTCGCTCGAGGCGCTGCCTTCGACCTTCGACGACACGCCCTTGGCCGAGAAGCTGCCGCCGCCGGCATCGATCGTCACGCCGTTGGCCTTGATGTCCAGCGCCCCGTCGGACTCGAGCGTGATGCCGCTCTTGGCCGACACCGCCAGCTTGCCGTCCGACGTGACCTCGATGTCCCCCGACGTCTTGAGCGTGACCTTGTTGCTCTTCTGGTCGAGCACGAGCGTGTGCTTGCCGTCGCCGGTGGCGAGCGTCAGCGTGTCGTCCTTGTCGTGGAGCTGGACGATGTGACCGTTGCGGGACACGAGAGCCCGGATCACGACCTGGCCGCTCTCGACCGCCTCCACGGGCAGCTCGTCCTTGCCGTTGTAGAGCCCGCCGACGACGAACGGGAGCCGCGCGTCGCCATGGTCGAACGCGACGAGGACCTCGTCACCCACTTCTGGGAGCACGACGAGCCCACGCTTGCTCCCGGCCCCCGCCATCGCCACACGCGCCCACGGCGACTCGGCGTGATCGCCCGCCCACGGGAACGTCACCTTCATCCGGCCGAGCTTGTCCGGATCGTCGAGGTTGCTGACGAGGGCGGGCACGACGCCGCTCAAACCGTGCGCAGCCCCGTGCCCGCCGCGCCGGCCGTTGACCAGGCCGAGCAGCGTGCGGTTCTGGCGGCCACTGACGCGGAAACCGGTGACGTAGCCGTTCGCCGGGTCGTAGCCATGGCGGCACGACGTCAGCACGTACTGGCCGTCGAACGGCGTGCCGACGCCGGCGACGCTGACCGACACGCCGGCGCGCAGCTCGGGGTTGCCGTACGCCGC
>JBIOUO010000173.1:0-2686 GCA_044867195.1 Ilumatobacteraceae bacterium | reverse complement strand
CTCGGGGCGGGGACGGTGTGGCTCACCGGCGACGCCGCGTTCGACCGCTTCCGCACGCCGCGCCCGGAGCTCGTCGAGGATCTGTTCACCGACGTCCCCGGCGTCGCCGAGCCCGTGCCCTATGGCGAGCCCACCGTCAATGTGCCCGACATCCCGATGGTCGACGAGCAGTCGCTCTCCGACCCGCGCGTGGGCCAGGCGATCCCGCCCGTGGAGCTGGCCGCCGTCGAGGATCGGGTGCCGGTGATCCGCGTCAAGGACGACGTCGTCGTGCTCGTCGGCAGCGGTGACGGCATCGTCGACGCCGCGGCCGCCGGGCTGCTCGACGGCCACGAGCTGGTGCGCTACAGCGGCTCGCTGCCCGCCGATTCCCTGCCGTCGGTCACCGCCGAGGCGTCGGAGATCATCGTCACCGACTCCAACCGCGCCCGAGCCCACCACTGGCGCGGCTCGCAGGACGTGGTCGGGCTCACCGAGGACGACGACCCCAGCTCGCCCGACGTGCTGCGCGTCGATCCCGCCGACGAGCGCCTCCCGGTCTTCGGCGCCGCCGGAGCGCCGGCCACCGTCGCCGTCCAGGAGGGACCGGTCCGCGCCCGGGCGACGGCGTATGGCGAGCCGTTCGCCTACCGCTCGGAGGACCGCCCGGCGATGGCCGTCGACGGCGATCCGGCAACGGCGTGGGTCGTCGGCGACCGAGCGGACCCGCGCGGCGAGCTGATCCGCCTCGACATCGACGAGCCGATCGACCATCTCGTGCTGCACCAGCCGGCGGGAGCGGGCGCCCAGCGCCACGTCGCCCGCGTGAACGTGACCGTGGACGACCGGCCACCGGTCGTCGTCGACCTCGACGATCGGTCGCTGGCGGGAGGGCAGCGGATCGACCTCGAGCCGATGACCGGCCCGAGCACGGTGACGATCACGATCGACGAGGTGGTCTCGCCGACCGGCGTGATCGGCCCGGCGCTGGCCGCGGTGGGGTTCGCAGAGATCGACACCGGCCTCGGGCCATCGATCGAGGTCGTCCGCCCGCCGGCCGATGCGGCCGCGGTGCTGGCCGCCGCCGGCGACACGCCGGTGTCGTTCGTGCTCACCCGCCTCCGGACCCGGCCCACCGACCGCTGGCGCTCCGATCCCGAACCGGCGCTGATCCGCGATATCGAGCTGGCCGCAGCCCGCACGTTCGACCCGGCGGTCACCGTGCGCCTGGACCAGCGGGCGGGCGACGGCGTTCTCGCCGGCCTGCTCGGCATCGACGGCCCCCCCGCGTCGGGGCGGCTGACCGGGGTGGCGACCGCCGCCGGCTGGGCGGCTACCGACGGGGATGCGGGCACGGCGTGGCAGACACCGGTCGGCGGGGCGGTCGGCGCCGCGCTCGACCTCTCCATCCCCGAGCCGGTGTCGTCGTTCGAGCTGACGCAGCCCGGTGGTGACCACTCGCTGATCACCGGCCTGCGACTGCTCGGCAGCGAGTTCAGCGTCGACGTCGCGGTCGGCCCTCCGGATGCTGATGGGACATCGGTCGTCGAGCTACCTGCCGCGCTGCCCGCCGGCCCGATACGGCTCGAGATCACGTCCGTGGACGAGCGCGTCACGCTCGACCGGCGCTACGCCGAGCCGGTCGTGCTGCCGGCCGCGATCGCCGAGCTCTCGACCGGCGCCAGGACGGCGATCCCCGACCGCGTCGACACCGGCTGCCGCGACGACCTCCTCGCCGTCGACGGACGACCGCTCGCCGTGCGCATCGAGGCCGATGTGGCCGCGCTGCTGGCTGGTGACGCGGTCGACGCTGTGCCCTGTGGCGACCCGCTCAAGCTCGGAGCGGGCACGCACCGGGTGCACGCGGCGGCCGGCGCGGCGACGGGACTCGACGTCGACCGGGTCGTCCTCGCCAGCACCGAGCGCCCAGCGTCATCACCGGCGGCGGGCTCGCGGCCGGCGGTTACCGTCCGGTCGACCAGCCGTCTCGGCCGCGACATCACGGTCAGCGGGTGCCCCGACGGGTGCTGGCTGGTGCTCGGCGAAGGCTTCCACGAGTCGTGGTCGGCGTCCACCGCCGCGGGCGACCTCGGCCCGCCCCAGCTCGTGGACGGCGGGTTCAACGGCTGGTGGATCGCGCCCAGCGCGGCGCCTATCGACGTCTCGATGCACTGGACAGCCCAGCGCCCGCTGACGGTCGCGCTCTGGATCAGCGCGCTCGCCTGCCTGGCGTGCGTGGCGCTCGTGGTCGTGGACCGCCGCCGCGCCAGGGCACCGACCGCCGCCCGGCCCCGCTTTGTCACGGGTGGGCCGCCGGTGCCGTGGCGCGTGCGCTGGGTCGCTGCGGCGGGCTGGGTCGTCGCCGCCGGGCTGCTGGTCGGGCCCGGTTGGGCGGTCCTCGCCGCCGTGGCGAGCGTCGCCTTGATCCTCGTCCTGGGTCGGCCGCGCCTCGCCGGCGGGGTGACGCTCGTCCTGCTCGCCGTGATCGGGACCGTCGTCGTCCACGTCGTGCGGACCGAGCGGCCGTGGCCGAACGCCGGGTGGCCGGCGCGCTTCGAGTGGCTCCACGCCCTGGGCCTCTTCGCCGCCGTCTCCCTGCTCCCCACCATGGTCCGCGCCCGCCGCCGCCCCTGACCACCCAAGTGGGGGTGGGCCGGTAGGTTGTCGGCCATCGTGGACGAGACCGCCGTGGCGGAGCGTGACGCGC
>JBIOUO010000172.1:0-4011 GCA_044867195.1 Ilumatobacteraceae bacterium | reverse complement strand
CCATCACGCGCGTGGTCGCCGGCCCGGCCATCGCCCAGGTCAGGTCGAGGACGTTGATCCCGGCGAGCGGCGGGCGCCGGGCACCGTCCGTCTCGCGTTCGCGCACTGACGCCCGCCCGGCCGACGGTCCCTGCGCGAACGCGGTGTCGGTGTGCTCGCCCAAGCGGGGCGACCGGCCGAGGCGGATCGGCGCCTGCGACGAGGAGCGCACCCACGGTCCGGGGGCCGTGACCGGCCGGTCGGAGGCGAGGGCGTCGTCGTCGACGCGGTCGAAGTAGTCACGCGCTGCGAACTGGGCACTGGCGAGGACGTCGGACGGCGTGGCGACCGGGGCGATCAGCAGCTGACGATCACAGGCCAGGTCGAGCAGCTCGGCCTTGGTCCGCGCGGCGCAGAACTCGCCGACGATGCGCTTGAGCCGGTCGTACTCGGATATCGGCTCGCGGCCGTCGTACAGCTGGTTGGTGTAGTCGAGCCAGTCCTTGTCCCGGCTGGCCTCGTCGCACATGTCAGCCTCGTAGACGCATTGCATGAGGCGCGCTGTGAACGGGCCGATCGACGCACCGAACAGGAACGTCACCGACACGAAGCCGTCCTTGCACGGCCACAGCAGCTTGACGTCGAGGCCGCCGGTCTTGACGCCCCCGCTCATCCGCGTCGCCGGCGCTCCGCCGAGCGGGACGGCGAGCGAGTAGCTCTGCGTGGCCTGCATCACCGAGCGCTGCGCCGACACCTCGACGTTCTGGCCGCGTCCGCTGGCCGCCCGCTCGCGCAGCGCGAGCAGGGCGCCGGCGGCGGCATCGGCGGAGGCGTGGAGGAACGCTTGGGGCACGGCCGTGCGGACCGGGGGACGGTCATCGTCACCGGTGATCGCCAGCTGGCACCCGGCGGCGTTCACCGTGAGGTCCGTCGCCGGCCAGGCCGCCTTCGGACCGGTCGATCCGAACGGCGTGATCGACACGGTGACGAGCGCCGGGTCGGCGGCGCGCAGCGCGGCGAGGTCGACGGGGACGGCGCCGCTCTCGATCACGATGTCGGCGTCGTGGCACAGCCGCGCCAACGCCTCCTGCCCGGCGGCCGTCCCGAGGTCGGCCACGACGCTGCGCTTGCCGCGGTTCCAGCCCCAGAATGTCAGCGACCGCTCGGGGTCCGGACGATCGCCGGCGAACGGGCCGCGCCAGCGCCCGGCTGAACCCCCCGGCGGCTCGACGAGCACGACATCGGCGCCGAGCCCGGCGAGGATCAGCGCAGCGAGGTTCCCTCGCTCGTCCGTCAGGTCGACGATCCGATAGCTCTCCAGCATCGTGCATCCCCCCATCGGCCGCACCGGAAGCGGCCGATGGTAGCCATCGCCGGCCACGTCGTGCCGGCCTGGACCGCCCAGATGGTGGCCCGTCAGGCGATGAGCCCGGCGGTCAGGTTGATCGCGGCGGCGATGATCACGACGCCGAACACGTACGACAGGATGCTGTGCCCCAACACGACTCGACGAAGGCGGCGATCACGCAGCGTGGTGTCGGAGACCTGGTAGCACATCCCGATCGTGAACGCGAGGTAGGCGAAGTCGCGGTAGTCGGGGAGCTCGGCAGGGTCGGCCGACCCGAAGTCGACGCCGGTGGCGAGGCGGTAGTGGATGTCGGCGTAGTGCAGCGTGAACACGGTGTTGGCGACCGTCCACGCCAGCATCACGGTGGCCAGGGCGCCGGTGATGAGCAGCAGCCGGTGGCTGCCCTGCGCTCGCCCGGCCGCGCTGAGCGTGAACCCGACCGAGAACAGGCTGGCCAGGCTGGCGCCGAGCAGCAGCCCGGCTGCGGTGGTGCGCGTCGGGTCGTCGCGCATCGCGTGCTGCATCGTCTCCCGGCCGTCGCAGGTGACGATCACCGACCACGCCGAGCCGACGAACGACAACGCTCCGACATCCCAGCCGACCAGGACCCCCAGCTGCCACCCGATGAAGACCCACGCCACCGCGCCGGCGATCACGCCGGCCAGCGCCGCGACCACGACTCGCCGCAGGCCCGGCGCGCGAGCGCCGACCATGCGCTCGTAGGGCGTTCCCGGTGATCCGGCGTCGTTGACGATCGCACCATCGTGCCGCGGCGTGCCGGCTGGCAGCGGGATCCCCGGCCCGCCCCGAGGCCGGCGGGCCGTCGTGACAGCTTTCTGGGTGCCGACAGTCTCGGAATCGAGACTGTCACGCCCCAGAAACCGGAATGAGACCACGACCACCCAGTTGGACGTGGCGCGGGGCACAATGCCGGTCCATGCGGCTCCAGTTCGCGGATCCGTCGGATCACCCTCACCTCGGCGCGCTGCCGTTCGCCACGGACCTCGGGGACTGGGACCTGCCGCACATGCACGGCGTGCTCGGGCTGCACCGCCATGTCGTGCGCCTCGTCGAGCTGGGCGACGAGGAGGAGCGCACGTCCTACGTCGTCAAGGAGCTGCCCGACCACCTCGCGCTGCGTGAGTACCGGCTGCTGCGCGGCCTCGTCGAGGACCGCCTGCCGACGGTGATCGTCGTCGCCGTGGTGACCGATCGCTCCGGCGATCGCGACGGGCTGCTGGTCACCCGCCACCTCGACTACTCACTGCCGTACCGCACCCTGCTCTCCGGCCGCGGGCTGACGATCCCGTACCTCGGCGAGCGCCTGCTCGACGCGCTCGTCGGGCTCCTCGTGCGACTGCACCTTGCCGGCTTCTTCTGGGGCGACTGCTCGCTGTCCAACGCCTTGTTCCGCCGTGACGCCGGGGCGTTGCAGGCCTACATCATCGACGTCGAGACGAGCGAGCGCCATCCACAGCTCACCGATGGGCAGCGCCAGATGGACCTCGAGATCGCCTCCGAGAACCTCGCCGGCGGGCTGCTCGACCTGCAGATGGGCGGGCGGCTCGTCGGCGACATCGATCCGTGGTCGATCGCCACCGACCTCGAGGACCGCTACCGGTCGCTGTGGGACGAGCTGACCGCCACGGAGGAGTTCGACACCCGCGACCTGTGGCGCGTCGAGCAGCGGTTGCGCCGGCTCCACGACCTCGGCTTCGACGTCGGAGAGATGGAGGTGCTCGCCGACGAGGAGGGACGGCGGCTGCGCCTCGTGCCACGGGTCGTCGAGAGCGGCTACCACCAGAACCGGCTCTGGGAACTGACCGGGATGTGGGCCGGCGAGAACCAGGCTCGCCGCCTGCTCGACGACATCCGCCGATTCGGCGCCGAGTTGCAGGCACGCACCGGAACCGCGCTGCCGGAGAACATCGTCGCCGTGCGCTGGCTCGACCAGCGCTTCGAGCCGACGTTGGCGCTGATCCCGCCGTCGATGCTCGGCAAGCTCCAGCGCGCCGAGATCTACCACCAGCTGCTCGAGCACCGCTGGTTCGAGTCCGAACGGTTGGGTCGCGACGTGTCGCTCGAGGAGGCCCTCGCGTCGTACGTCCCCGACATCCTCGCCCCGGCACCCGACGAGCACCTCGAGCTGGGCACCCCGACCGCCGAGCTGTTCCTTGGGGACCTGTAAAGGGGTTGGCCTCGGTTCGGCCGCCGCGGTGGTGACCGGTCCGGCGATGTGTGACAATGGGCTCGCTCGGTTCGGGGCGCTAACTGATCGCTCGTTAAGGTCCGCTCCGGATCAAGTGTCGGGGGGCACAGATGACCGCTGACAGCGGGCCACGGACAAGCGAAGCGGTCGGGGCGGCGGGGGGCGCCTTGCACGCATGAGCCAGACGTACTCCAGCACTCACGCCAGGCAGCTGGCGCAGGAGGAGCTGCTCCTCCAGGTCACCGACCTCAAGACGCACTTCCTGACGCCGCGCGGGCGCGTGCGCGCGGTCGACGGCGTGACGGTTTCGTTGAACCGTGGCATCACGCTGGGCGTGGTCGGCGAGTCCGGTTCGGGCAAGACGATCTTCGCCCGCTCGATCATGAACCTGCTGCCGAAGGAGAACGTCGTCCGCTCGGGGCGGGTCGAGTTCATGGGTCGCGACCTGATGAAGCTCGACCCCGACGAGATGCGC
>JBIOUO010000171.1:0-8608 GCA_044867195.1 Ilumatobacteraceae bacterium | reverse complement strand
GCTGGGGGCGGCGATCGACGTGATCCACTCGACGCTCTCGAGTCTCGATGAGGATGCGCGACACGTCGTTGCGATCGCGGATGCCGAGGCGAACCTCCTGTGGGTCACCGGCGATGGCGATACGTGTGAGCGGGCCCGTTTGATGCGCTTCGAGGAGGGCTCGGCCTGGTCGGAGGCAGAGGCGGGAACGAACGCGGTCGGCACTGCTCTGGCGCTTGATCACCCTGTCCAGATCTTCTCGGCCGAGCATGTGGTCGAGGCGGTGCATCCGTGGACGTGCTCGGCAGCGCCGATCCACGATCCCTGGACTCGTGAGCTGATCGGGGTCGTCGACGTGACCGCCGATCTGCGCACGTACCATCCGCACACGCTGACGGTCGCGGCGCTCGCCGCCCTCGCCGCCGAGTCCGCGCTCCAGCTCAGGTCGCTGCAGAAGGCCGAGCGGCTGCGCGACCGATGGGAGGCGGCGATCAGCGGCCGGCGGACGCCGAGCGCCCTGCTCGACGTCAACGGCTGGGTGATCGCCGCACAGGGGATGGGCGAGCTCCCGAGTCGGCTCGAGTTCGTCGCCGACGGCGGCGACCGCAGGATCATCCTCCCGGACGGGCGCGACGGAGAGCTCGAGCTGCTCGATCGCGACGGCGCGATCCTCTGGCTGAGACGGCGATCACGGGCGCGGCCCGCACCGCTGCATCTCCAGTTGCTGGGGCACGACCCGAGCGTCCAGATCGGGTGCAAGCGCCGCGAGCGCGGGCTGCGCTCGCTGGAGCTGCTCGCCGTGCTCGCGATGCACCCCGAGGGGATGACCACCGAGCAGCTTGCGCTGGCGCTGTACGGCGAGCGCGGGAAGGCCGTGACGATCAGGGCCCAGGTCCATCGCGTACGCGCGTACCTTGGCGCGCGCGCGCTCGAGACGCACCCGTATCGGCTGATCGCTCCGATGGAGGCCGATTGGCTCGAGGTCAGTCGGCTGGTGGCCGCCGGACGGCCGCGCGAGGCGCTGCGCGCCTATCGGGGACCGTTGCTGCCGGCTTCCGACGCCCCGGAGATCATCGAGGCTCGGGCGCTGCTCGAGGAGGCGTTGCGGCGTTCGATCTTGACCACCGCTGATCCGGAGCTGCTCTCGAGTTGGCTGGCGCACCCGTCCGGAGCGTGTGACCTTGCGGCGGCGCGGGCGCTTGTCGCGGTGCTTCCGTGCGGCGATCCGCGGCGAGCGGCGGCGACCGCGACTGCGGCAGCCGTCGCGCGGCGCATGTCGCCCGCGGGCGCGTGAGCGACAGGCGCCTGGACGGCGGCGATGTCCGACCGACGAGCCGGCGATGCCGTCGAACACGAGCAGGAGCGCCGGGCCCCACGAGGGACGGGCGTGCAACGCGGGTGCAACGTCGCATGCCGTAGACCCACCGGCGGCATTCTTCGCGTCCCGAGGAGACCTTGATGGCCGTCACAACGTCCACGTCGACCGCGTCCGAGACCAAAGTCGGTCCGTATCGCGCCGCGGTTGTCCACGACTTCCACTCACCGCTCACCGTCGAGGAGGTGCCTGCCCGGCCGCTCGAGCCGGGCCAGGTTCGCGTTCGGGTGGAGGCCACCGGCCTCTGCCACACCGACATTCACGCCGCTCACGGCGATTGGCCGGTCAAGCCCTCGCCGCCGTTCGTGCCCGGTCACGAGGGAGTGGGGAACGTCGTCGAGCTGGGCCCGGGCGTCACCGAGGTCGCGCTGGGGGATCGCGTGGCGATGCCGTGGCTGGGCTATGCCTGCGGAACCTGCGATCACTGCGTCTCGGGCTGGGAGACGCTGTGCCTCGAGCAGAAGAACATGGGCTACTCGATCGACGGCGGCTTCGGCGAGTACGCGACCGCGTACGCCCGGTATGTGGTGCAGGTGCCGCGCGAGATGGATCCGTTCGACGCTGCGCCGCTGACTTGCGCCGGCGTGACGACGTACAAGGCCGTGAAGGTCGCCGGCACCCGCTCCTCGGACCTGGTCGCCGTGTTCGGCGTCGGCGGACTCGGGCACCTGGCGATCCAGTACGCGGCGATCGCCGGCGGACGCGTGATCGCGGTCGACCTCATCGACGAGAAGCTCGAACTGGCACGCGACCTCGGCGCCGAGTTCACCGTCAATGCCAGCAAGCAGGACCCGATCGAGGAGATCCAGGCGCTCGGCGGCGCCGACCAGGCGATCTCGCTGGCCGTCTCACCCCGCGCCTTCGAGCAGGCCTACGGCACGCTGCGGCGCGGCGGCAAGCTCGTGTTCGTGGCGCTGCCCGCCGACAACGAGATCACGCTGCCGATCTTCCAAACCGTCCTGAACGGGATCACGATCATCGGCTCGATCGTCGGCACCCGCACCGACCTCCGCGAGGTGTTCGAGCTCCACGCCGCCGGAAAGACCAAGGTCATCCGCGAGGTGCGTCCGCTCGAGAGCGTCAACGAGTCGATCGAAGACGTCGAGGCCGGCCGCGTCGCGGCCCGGATCGTGCTCGAGCCGTAGGAACGCCGCTCGCCGCCGATCGTCCCTGCGGCGATCGGCGGCGGGCAGCCGTGCCCGCAGCGCCGCCGCACCCGCGGCGCCTGCGCCGCGCGACCGCCAAACCCGCGTGGGGCCGTGAGTGATGCCGCCAGAGCTGTCGCCGCGCCTCGCCGCGATCGTGGAAGCGCTCCCCCTGAAGCCAGACTCCCGCGTCCTCGAGATTCCGATCCCGAGGCCGTAGGGTCCGGACGCGGCGAGCGCGAACCCGCATGCCGTGGGCAGGCGGGCGGGGCGAACCGTCCTGACACGGCGACGCCCTCCCCGGTCGGGGAGGGCGTCTGAGTTACGTCGTAGCGCTGGGCGAGGCTACTTCACGCGGAACTTGACCCGCGTGGGTGCCCCCAGCCTGTCCCGGCTCACGCCCGGCGTGAGCTCGAGGACATAGCGACGGCCGGAGCGAAGGCTCCGGAGCGTGCGCGATCGCACGCGCAGTCGGACCCGCTGGGCCTTCTGCGACGCCTTCACGACGTGGAACCGACGGAACACCGACCGCGTGCCGGCGAGGACCCGCACCCGCAGGACCTTCGCCCCGGCGGGCATGGTCAGGCGGACCGTGACACCGGCGCTGGCGAGGACCGACCGGCGCACGGCCCCGGCGACGACGACGTCGCTCACCTGTGGGGCCGCCGCCGCCAGTGTGACCGCCGGTGCCGCCGCGGCCGCGAGGGCGGCCGCGCCGACGGTGGCGGTCCCGGACGGCGCCGACTGCCAGACGGCATTGGTCGCGATGACCCGGAAGTACCAGGTCTGTCGGGCGATCGTGCCGGTGGTGAACGTGGTCGCGTTGCCCACCGTGCCGGAGCCGGCGATCGAGGTGAAGCCGGCGTTGGCGCTCCACTGGATCGTGTACCCCGTCGCGGCCGCCGCGCTCGCCCACCCCACGGTCACCCGCTCGCCGAAGCCCGAGCGGGCCGCGGTCGCGCCGGTGATGGTCGGAGTTGCGGGAAGCGCCGGGACGGTGACCGTCGCGGCGTTGCTGGACGCCGACTGGCCCGCGACGTTCACCGCGGCCACCCGGTAGGTGTACTGGGTGAGCGGCTGGATCGTGGTGTCGACGAAGGTCACGCCGCCGGTGCCGTTGCGCGCCGGCGCGGTCGCGATCGCCGAGAACGTGCCGCTGTTGACGGCCCGCTCGATCACGAACCCGCTCTCATTGGCCGCCCGATCCGTGAACGTCAGGGTGACGCGAGCGGAGCCGACGGTCGCGGACAGCCCGGTCGGCGCGGTCGGCGGGGTGCCCACCACGAGCGCATCCGACGGGTCGGACTTCACGGTCAGGCTCGGGAACTCCGCCCCGTAGCCCACCGTGTTCTGTGCGATGACCCGGTACTTGGCCGCGACGCTCGGGTTGTACGTGGCGGGGTCGGTCAGGGTGCGCGTCCCGTGGACGTTGGGCTGGTCGAGCGGCGAGGTGGACGTCCCGACGTCCCTCCACGTGGTTCCGTCGGTCGTCTTCTGCACCAGGAACGACGTCTCGTTGATCGAGTTGTCGGTCCAGCTCAACGTGAGTCGCCGGTTGTTGCCCGTGCCGTTGACCGAGAACGCCAGGCCGCTGGCCTTGCTCGGCGGGAGCGCCACCGTCACCGGCCGCATCATGTCCATCTCCTCATGGCTCAGGATGTGGCAGTGGAACACGTACTCCCAACCGAAGTTGACCAGCTTGTTGGTGATTGCGGTCGTCGGGTTGCCGTTCGGATCGATGTTGTTGAATCCGATCGGGGAGCCGGCGGGCATCATCGGGTTGAGCTGCCGGACGCTGTTCGGGATCTCGAACGGCAGCTTCGGGACGATCGGGCGCAGGGCGACGATCGTGTCCTCGAGCGGACTGATCCTCACCGTGTCCTTCCACCCCAGCTCGTTCTCGTCGGGTGGGATGATGATGTTGTCCCACGTCACCCGGTTGAGCACCTGCACGTCGTAGAGGTGCCAGTGGATCGGGTGGGTGTCCACCCCGTTGTGAGTGATCTTCCAGATCTGCGTCCCGTCGCTCCCGCTCGAGATTGGTGACACCTTCACGTCGGCGACCGGAAGGCCGCTGGCGTCGATGATCTCCGTCGCGGGATTCACGTACGGATAGAGGGTGACGTTCTGCGCCGCCGGCGTGGCCGGCACCGCCTCGACGCCGAGGTTGGCCGTCATCCTCCCGAACTCGTCGAACGAGGTCGAGTTCATCTCGTCGTGGATGGCCTTCGGCTGGAGCGGGATCGAGAGCTTCGAGCCACGCAGCGTGTCGAAGGTGAACTGGTCTCCGCCCTGCTGGTTGATGCGGGCGTACCCGTCGCACTTGCCGGTCGAGCTCGGCGAGCTGCAGTATCCGCTGCTCGTAAAGCTCTTGCCGTAGGCGGAGTTGTAGCCGGCCTGGCCGACGATGGTCGGATGCTGGCCCTCCTCGAACACGCCCGAGCCGTCGGCGTGATGCCGGAAGGCGGCCTGCAGCGCGCTCAGGTTGAACGCGGAGGCCGGCGGGTTGGGCGCGACCTTGACCTGCATGATCGTGCGAGTGTTCGGCCCGTAGCCCGGCAGCGTGCTGGGCGCGCACGCCGGCTGCAGGTCCGGATTGCCCGTGTAGTAGTCGTAGCAGGCGACGCGGGCCGGGAACGCCGCCGGTGCGTCGTTGTAGAGGATCAGCGTCTTCCCGGCGTACTTCGAGAAGTCGACGATCGCGTCGGCCCGCTCGGCGGGCGCCAGCAGCATCGAGTGCTGGTCGACGTTGCCGACGTCGAACCGGGTCGGATCGGTGATCCACGTGATGGGCTGGTTCTTCACGACCGTCGGGGCCGGCAGGAAGCCGCCCTCGTTGCCGATCTGGATCCAGTCCGGGCCCGCCGGGCTCACCGACGTGTCAGGCGTCGGGAACACCACCGGGTCGGTCTGCGCGGCCGCGACCTCGGACGCCTTCAGCGCGACCTCGGTCCCGGTCGAGTCGGCCACGTACCACTGCAGGTTCCAGAACCGGTCGTTGGCCGCATTCAGCAGGCGCAGTCGATAGGACTTCGGCTCCACCGTCGTCGTCGGGTACGCGGTGCCGTTCACCACCGGCGTGTCGTTGAACTGCTCCATGCCGGCCGAGATGTTCGGCGTGCCCGGAATCTGCTTGGGCTCGCAGAACGGGTCCGTCTGGTACTGCCAGGTCGACGGATCGTCGAGCTTGCACTTCGGGTCGTAGTACGGGTTGTCGATCGGCCCGTGCTGCGGAGACGCCGGCGGCCAGAACCACGGCCCGTACATCCAGCGCCCGAACGCGCTCATCCCGCTCGGATCCGACGGGTTCTGCGCGGGCATGTAGACGTGGTGGTACCAGAGGTCGCCCTCGCCGCCCCAGCGCTTGGTGTCCCACGTGGGGTCCTGCTGCTCGAGCTGAGCCGTGCCGGGCACGAAGGTGCGGTCCTGGATCACCAACGGGATCTGGTCCTTGGGGATCGTCCCGCCGTCGACGAGCTTCTTCTCCGTGGGATCACTGATCAGATAGCCCGCGGCCTCGCCTGCGTACACGTTCAGGCGGGTGATGCCCCACGAATGGTCGTGGTAGAACATCATGCGCGCGCTCTGCTGGTTGGTGTAGTAGAACGTCTGGCAGCCACTGCGCGCGGCGGAGCAGTCGGGCACGCCGGCCGGCCGGCTCGCGCCGACCATGTCGGGGACGTTCTCCACGCTCACACCGCGGGGCCACGGCGTGCTCTCGTTGGCAGGCGTGATCCACTGGTGCGGCGTTCCATCGCTGATCCACGGGGTGACGCCACCATGCAGGTGAAGCGTCGCCCGGTTGTCCTTGAAGCAACCCGAGCCCTTCGGCGACTCGGTGCACTTCGGGTTGCGGACCTCGTCCATCACGGACTTCTGGTCGACCGGGTCCGCCATGTTCATCGGCCCCATGCCTGAACCCATCATGCTCGAGTCGACCGGCAGGAACAGGTCGCCCTTCTCCCCGGTCGGAAGCAGGTTGTAGAAGACGATGCGGACCGGCTTGTCCTTGGTGGCCGAGATGAGCGGCCCGAGGTAGTGCGGTTCGTCGACGCCGTAGGCCTGTGAGCCATCGGGCATCGTCGCGGGAACGGACGTGCCGTCGAGCAGGTCGTTCTTCAGCGGGACGCGCTTGCCCGGCGTCGCCGCCGTCGAGAGCTGGACGTACTCGCGCAGCAGTGTGCCCTTGGCGGGCAGGCTCGAGCTCATCCGCTCGCGGCGCTGCACCAGGGCGATCACGAAGTAGTCGGCGTTCTTGAACGTCGACGTGTCGGCCTCGCCGACCGGGATGTACTGCCCGAGATTGTTCTTGTTGGCCTCGCCGAGACCCGGCAGGCCGTCCTGGAACTTCTTGATGCCGCTGCCGGTGACGTAGCCCGATCCCCCGTCGGTGAGCTTCAGCGCCGTGACGGCGCCCGCGTCCACGTCGGCCGTGGCAGTCGCGCCGTTGCCCGTCGGGTCGGCGATGTCGACGGTGGCCGTCGTGTAGCCCGAGCCGAACGTGTCGAGCACGACCGACGCGAGCTTCAGCGTCGCCTTGCCGCTGGCCGGCGTGAACGTGCCGGGGTCATGGGGCACCGGATCGAACTGCGTGCCGTCGAGGACGGCGAAGCCCGGAGCCGTCGCGTAGCCCGAGCCCGGCTCGTCCACCACGACGCCGGTGACGGTGACCGTGCCGCCCGCCGTGGCCGGCTTGCAGTCGGTCTCCACGCACGTGGCGTGGCCCCTGGCCTGGATGCCGGCCGGGTCGTCGGGCAGGTCGAAGTCCACCGTCGGGAACGTGTAGCCGGGGTATCCGCCGGTGTTGGCGAGCGTCACGGCCTCGACGCCACCGAGCGCGTGCGCGGTGGCGCCGCTGCCGTCGCCGCCGATCGTCACCGTCGGCTTGGTGTAGCCCGTGCCGCCGTTGCTCACGCTGACGCCGGTCACGGCGCCCGACGCGCGCACCGTGGCGTCCGCCGTCGCGCCGGTGCCGGAGCCCGTGATCTGGACCGTGGCCGCGGTATAGCCGCTGCCGGGATCGGTGATCGTGAGGTCCGTCACCGCGCCGTCGGCGCCCACTGTGGCGGTGGCCTTCGCGCCGCTGCCGTCACCGGTGATCGTCACCTTGGCGTCCGCCTTGGTGATGGGGCTGTTGGCCCAGTTTGGATACGGCCCGAAGTAGTGCGGCACCTTGGTCTTGTCCGTCGGGCCCGTCGGCATCGCCTGAGCGACGGCGACGAACGCCCCGCCGATGACGAGAATGCCGAGCAGGAGGAGGCGCCAGGGCGTTCGCCGCCGGCGCTTCTCGCGCTTGTCCTGAACGCGAGCGGGTGGCACGCCAGAAGCGCTCGCGTCGTTCGCATCTGTCCGCGGCACCCGCGGAGTGCGCCATCGGAGATCGTCCATCTGATCCCTCCTCATCCTTGCCGTCTAAGGCGCGGAGCGCGCGTGACTACCCTTCCGTGGCTCCTTCACGCGCGTTTAGCTGGTTTTAGGTTTCAAGCAGCAAACGCCTTGCCGGTCCGGCCCGACAGCGAAACGACCACTGAACGCATTGCGGATAGCTACGGACGGACGAGTGGGGGAAACCCCGGAGACACCTCGCGATTCCGCGGCCCACAGCGACGTGGGCGCCGCGGACGCGACCCGGCATCGGCATACGACATTCGTCGGCTGCCGGCCCCTGGCGTTCGGAGATGCGCGTTGGGCGCGGTTCGCGCGGGCATCCGAAACCCACGATTGAGGACCCGCGTGCGCGAGCGGGACGCGAGCTGCGCGTGGCCTAACCGAGCGATACCGGGGTAAACCCGTGGGCATGACGACCTCGCCGTTGAATGCCCTCGCCGCACGCCTCGAGTCGATGGAGGCGCTCGACGGTCCCGCGCGGAGGGCCGGTCGCACCGTCCGAGCGTTGATTCCGCGCGGCGCTCCCAAGGACGTGCTGAGCGGCGCGTGGCTCGGTCACGCCGTGCACCCGCTCATGACCGACGTCCCGATCGGCGCATGGACGAGCTCGATCCTCCTGGACTGGATCGGCGGCAAGGACAGTCGATCCGCCTCGGATCGACTGATCGTCGCCGGCGTCCTGGCCGCGGGCGTGACCGTCGTCACGGGCTGGTCGGACTGG
>JBIOUO010000170.1:0-9704 GCA_044867195.1 Ilumatobacteraceae bacterium | reverse complement strand
CGCGATCAGCGGCGTACCAGGCGTCAGCTACGTCAACTTCCTGGTGCCCGGCTACATCGTGACCGGCGTGCTGTTCTCGGGCATGGGTGCCGCAGCCGGGGTCGCCGAGGACCTCCAACAGGGCGTGGTCGACCGCCTCCGGTCGCTGCCGATCCCCCGCGTAGCGGTCGCCGGCGGGCGGTCGCTGGCCGAGACCGCGCTCGTCGTCTGGGGCGCGGCGGTGACGACGGCGATCGGGCTCGCTGTCGGGTTCCGCCCGGCAGGCAGCATCACCGACTCGCTGATCGCGTTCCTGCTCGTCGTCGTGTTCGGCTTCTCGTTCACCTGGATGTTCATGCTGATCGGGCTGGTGTCCGGCTCGGCGCAGGCGGCGCAGGGCATGTCGCTGCTCGTGTTCCCGCTGACGTTCGTGTCCAGCGCCTACGTCCCAGTCGACACGATGCCGGGGTGGATGCAGGCGTTCGCCCGCAACCAGCCGATCACGTGGATGGTCGACAGCGTCCGCTCGTGGGTCGTCGCCGACCCGGTGGCGTCGCTCGGCCACAGCGCGTCGTACTTCACGACCGGCGCCCTGCTGTGGTCCGCCGCCCTCGTGGTCGTCTTCGCCCCCATCGCCATCGCCAGATACCGCTGAACCGTTGGAGGGTTTGCCCTGTTGGAGGGTTTGCGCAGGGGGCCTCCCCCGGCAAACCCTCCAACGGCGGAAACCCTCCAACGAGGCGGGTCAGCCCCGAGCGGTCCAGCCGCCGGGCGGGCGGGGGAACCACACGTGGACCTGGCCGGTGCCGATCGCGTTCTCGTACTCGCTGTAGGCGACGCCGGGGGCGATGCAGTCGCGGCCGCCGATCGCGCCGACCATCATCAGGTAGTGGCCGAACATCGCTTCCGGCCGGAACCGCAGGAACTCGGGCATCGTGTCGATCACCTTGGCGTGCTCGCCGGCCTCCAGCCACTTCAGGCGTTCGAGATCGGCGGCCCGCGCCTCTGGTGTGCGGATGTGCGACGGGTCCGACGCCTCGTGGGCGCGCAGCTCCTTCAGCTTCCAGAACGTGTGGCTCATCGCCCCACTGGCCAGCAGCACCACCCGCCGCCCGCTGCGGGCGACGGCCCGGCCGATCGCCGCCCCGACGAGCAGGAAGTCGTCGCTCTCGGCGGTCTGGGCGACGCTCACGCTGATCCACCGCTCGTCGCGCTGCAGGAACGGCAGCAGGTTGACGGTCGGGTAGTGGATCGGCAGGCAGGAGTCGTCGATCGGCGTCATCCACGACCCGGCAGCCGTCACCTCCTCCCCGATCAGCCGGGCGAGCAGGGGATCGCCGGGGATGTCGTAGGGCACCTGCGACATCCCTCGCGGCAGCTCGTCGGACGTGTAGCGCCCGTGACGCCGCTCATGGGCGGAGACCACGAACTCCACGGTCGTCGCCCAGTGGGCGTCGAACACGACGATCGTGTCGGGCCGCAGCCCATCGAGCCGCTCCGAGCGGAGCCGGTGGAGCCCGGGGACGAGCGAGATCTCACGGCCCTCGTTGAGGTCGCGCCGTTCCGCCTCCGGGAGCACCATCGTCGGCACGTGGGCGACCAGACCGGCGCCGACGGCTTCGCCCGCCATCGATCCGGCCTCACCCGGCATCGCCGATCACCTCCGAGCGCAGCACCGTGCGCCGGCCCGCGCCCGCTCGACGAGCCAGGCGAACAACGGATCGCTCGCCGCGCCGGGCAGCAGTTCCGGATGCCACTGCACGGCGACCACGTCGTGGCCAGGCCACTCGATCGCCTCCACGGTTCCGTCGCCGCTGCGGCCCGTCACCTGCCACCCGGGCGCGACCCGGTCGACGGTCTGGTGGTGCAGCGAGTTCACCGTTTGCCGGGTCCCGTACATCGCGTGGAGGCGCGAGCCGGGCTCGATCGTCACGTCGTCGAATCGCTCGCCGGCGGGCAGGTCGTAGCGGGCGTGCTCCGGAACGTGCTGATGGAGCGTGCCACCGGCCCACACGTTGAGCAGCTGGAGACCGCGGCAGATCCCGAGCACCGGCAGGCCATCGGCCACGGCACTGTCGACGAGCGCGAGCTCGACGGTGTCGCGCGCGGGTTCCGGCGGGGTGAGGCCGGGCCTCGGCTCGGCCCCGTAACGCTCGGGCGCGATGTCGGCGCCGCCCGACAGCAGCAACCCGTCCAGACGATCGGCGTACTGGGCCGGTTCGACGTGCTGGGGCAGGTGCACCGGCAGACCACCGGCCGCGCTGATCGCTTCGGCATAGGCGCTGACATACAGGTCGACTTCGACGCCGGCGAAGTTGGCGGGGAGGCCGGCAACGTCGGCTCCGCGCTTGCGCCGCCCGGTGAGACCGATCAGCGGGCGGGCGTGCGGGTCGGTCATTCGGGTCTGAACGATATCGCGAGGCCCGTGCACCTGGCATGAACGGGCCGGCGGCACGGCGGGCGGTCCGTGTCACCGGCCCTCGGATGGTCGAGGCATACCCGCCGCGCCCAGCTGGAAACATGTGTCGCCGTGCTCGCCGGGCTCGAGCGACCCGAACTGCACGGTTGCGCAGGCCGCGTCAGGCTGTTTCGATCGTCAACATGAGGCGGCGCTACCGCGATCGGGCCGAGGCCGGCGAAGTGCTCGCCGAGGTCGTGGCGGGAGAGCTCGCTGGCGCGGCGGTGAACCCCGTCGTGCTCGGGCTCCCGCGCGGCGGCGTGCCGGTTGCCGCTGAGGTGGCGGCCGCACTCGGCGCCCCGCTCGACCTGCTCGCCGTACGCAAGATCGGCACGCCGGGGCACATCGAGCTGGCGATCGGCGCCATCGCGTCCGGCGGGCTCGTCGTGCGCAACGACGACCTGATCGACCAACTCGGCCTCGACGAACGCGACGTCGCGCCGCGGATCGACGTCGCCCGCCGGGAGCTGGCAGAGCAGGATCGCAAGCTGCGCGGCGACCGGCCGCGCCCCCCGCTCGCCGGCCGCACCGTGATCATCGCCGACGACGGCATGGCGACCGGCGCCACGATGCGGGCGGCGGTGGCAGCCGTCCGCACGGCCGACCCGGCGGAGGTGGTGGTGGCCGTGCCAGTGGCCCCGCCCGACACGTGCGAGGAGCTGGCCGAGCTCGCCGATCGGGTGATCTGCCCGTGGCGACCGGAGGGGTTCTCGGCGGTCGGCCAGTGGTACCGCGACTTCTCGGCGACGACGGACGCCGACGTCCTGCGGCTGCTCACGGACGAGTGACGCGCCGTCGCGGAGACCGTCGCCGCCCCGGTGTGGCGACGAGCACGGCGACGGAGCCGGCGGCGAACAGGGCCGCGCCGAGCCGTGTGACCCGCCGGCTGCCGGCGCCGGTGCGCGGGATCGTCGGCGGTGGTGGGGCCGCGGGTGGGGCAGGCGGCGCGCTGGTCGAGGTGGGGGGCACCGACGTCGTCGGCGTCGTCGACGTGGTCGAGGTTGTCGACGTCACCTCGATCGTGGTCGGCGGGGCCCCCGTCGTCGAGGTGCTCGTCTCCGGCGGCGGCGGCAGCGTCGTCGGCGGGGCCGTCGTCGGCGGGGCTGTCGTGGTGGCCGTCGTGGTGGAGGTCGTGGTGGTGCTGGTCGTCGTCGTGACTTCCGTGGTGGACGTCGTCGCCTCCGTCGTGGACGTGGTGGAGGTCGGCGGGACCGCCACGGCGGTCGCCACGATCACCGCTGGACCGGGCGTCGCCAGACGTTGCGAACGCGGGGCGACGAGCGCGATCGCGGCGCCTGGCCCAGTCGCCGTCGCCGCGACGTCGATGACGTCCGGCAGGAGATCGACAGTCGCCGACCCGTCGGCCTGCGTCAACGCGCTTGCCGCCCATCCACCGCGGCCACGGAACTGCACCGCGACGCCGGCGATCGGTCCGCCCGGGCCGGTCAGCCCGACGGTGGCTCGGCCGGCCGACACTCCGGCGTCGGTCAGCGCCCAGGGTCCGCGCCGGGCGACCGCCTCCGCATCGAGCGCGGCGACAGCCTGCTCGACGTCCGTGAGGCGCCCGACGCCGAGCGCCCGGATCTCGATGTCATCGCCCTGCCACACCGGGCCACCCGTTCGGCGCTGGGCATCGGTGTAGCGCCACGCGAGCACGTTGATCGCCGCGGCCACGACCGGCGACGGGCCGTCGCCCCCGAGGTACGCCCAGGCGAGGTAGGCCAGCTCAGCGGGCAGGGCGACAGCAGGCTCGGCCACGTACGTGGCGGCGGTGCTGTGCCCGACGTCGGCCTGCGTGCACACGGCGAGCACCGACGTCCCGTCGTCCAGCGCCAGCCGGTACAGGCCGAGCCCGTTGACGCCGTAGCCGTCGACGACGAGCGGTCCTCCGGCGGCCGCCTCGGTGATGCCGGGGTTCCACTCGGCGACGATGTGCCCGCCGGGCGCGGGAACCGAGCCGAGGGCGAGCAGGACGGTGAGGATGATCGCGGGTGCCATGTCGCGCATGGGTGCATCGGCGATCAGGAAACGGAAACCGGGTCCGACCTGTCAGCGCCCTGACACCCGATCGGGCACGAACCGGCTGACAGATCTGCGCGGGGTGACAGCGCGATGCTGCGCACCGTGCCCCACCTCCCTCCCGAACGCGACCTGGCGACGCTGCTGGCGACGCTCGACGTGGCGCGGCGCGCGGGCACGTTCGTGTTCGTCCAGGTCGCGCCAGGCGGCGAGGCACCACCGGGCACGGCGGCGATGGTCGACGAGGGCGACGCCGTGACCTATGTCGTCGACGAGGCCGAGCTCGGCGCGCCGGGTAGCCGCTTTCGGGCCGCCTGGCTGACGCTGACGGTCAACAGCGCGCTGGACTCGGTGGGGCTGACGGCCACCGTGACGGCCGCGCTGGCGGCACAGGGCATCGCCGCCAACGTGCTTGCCGGCCATGACCACGACCACCTGCTGGTGCCGGTCGACCGCGTCGACGACGCGATTGCCGCCGTGCGTGCCCTCGCCGCGGGCGCCCAGCCGCGGTAGCTCCCGCGCGGTTTCAATCAGGCGGGGTCGAGTCCGGCAAGCAGCTGCTCCTTGAGGGCGAACAGCTGGTCGGTGATCGAGACGTGGTAGGTGTGCGGGTTGACGAGGCGACGCACACCGGGATCGAGGCGCTCGACGTCAGCGACCCGTCGCGCGGCCGCCGACGTGAGGTCGCCGAGGTCGCCGGCGACGATCGACCCTGCGGCGACGATCGGCTGCAGCAGCGCATCGACGTCGCCGACGACGATCGAGCGCGCGACGTCGGGTCTGGCGTGATGGTGCAGGTGCAACGATCCCGCCGCGATTTGCTCGGCCGCCGTCGACAGCACGTCGGCCGTCGCCCGCCCGCGCTCGTCGTAGACGCGCCACAACCGCTTGGCGCCTGGGTTGAGCACCTTGACGGGCGAGTCCGAGCGCTTCATCGCCGGCACCCACGTGCCATGGCCGTCGTCCACGGCAACGAGCTTGAAGACGCCGTCGAGACTGGGGTCGCCGTCACTCGTGGCCAGGCGCGAGCCGACGCCGAACACCAGCCGCCCGATCACGGCATCGGGATCATCACCGCGGCGGCGTGCTTCGGCGGCGATCTGCGACGTGATCTGCCAGATCGTCAGCTCGTCGAGCTGGCTCGACAGCACGATGGCGGTGTCGCCAAACCCGGCCCGGTCGAGCTCGCGGGCCGCTTCGACGGCGAGGTAGGCGAGGTCGCCGGAGTCGAGCCGGATGCCCACCGGATGGTGACCGCGGCGGCGCAGTCGCTCGAACGTGGCGATCGCGTTGGGCACGCCGCTGCCCAGCGTGTCGACGGTGTCGACGAGCAGCAGCGTGTCGTCGGGGTAGACGTCGGCGTAGGCGTCGAACGCACCCTCCTCGCCGGCGCCAAGGGCAATGAACAGCTGGACCATCGAGTGGGCGTGAGTTCCGGCGGGCGTGCGGCCGAGCTCGTAGGCGACGGCGGTGTTCGACGTCGACGCGGCACCTCCGACGATCGCCGAGCGGGACGCCGCGTCGGCGCCCTCCGCCGCCGCCCGGCGCATGCCGAACTCCAGCACGGGGCGGCCGTTGGCGGCCTCGACCACCCGCGCCGCCTTGGTGGCGATCAGCGTGGCGAAGTTGAGCTGGTTGAGCAGCGGCGTCTCGAGCAGCTGGGCGGCGGCGAGCGGCCCCTCGACCACGGTGATCGGCGTGTTCGGATGGACGACGCGGCCCTCCGCCACGGCGTCGATCGAGAGCGCGCCGAAGTCGAAGCCGGCGAACCAGTCGCAGAAGGCGTCGTCGAACAGGCGCCCGCCGGTGCGTGACTGGTGCGTGCGCAGCGCGTCGACGTCGGGTGGGCGGGTCCGCACGGTCGTGACCCAACCGGCGAACGGGGCGATGCCGGCGGCGACGCAGTAGCCCGCCTGGTGGTCGCCATAGTCGGGGTATCCGCGGAAGAAGTGCTCGAACCTGACCCGCCGCTCGTGCAAGCCGGCCCGTAGGTACAGCTGGGCCATCGTCAGCTGGTAGGCGTCCGTGCTGAGGACGCCGCGGCGCAGGTTGGCAGGCGGCACGCCCGGAGACTAGGCAGCTGGGGGCGGGCCGCTCCCGCCTGCCGATACCGTTGACGGCGTGGCGATCGCCTACGACGACCGCACGGCGCTCGTGGTCGTCGACGTGCAGAACGACTTCGCCGACCCGGGCGGGTCGTTGGCCGTGCCCGGCGCCGGCGCCGTCATCGACGCCGTCAACGAGGAGATCTCGGCGGCGACACGCGCCGGCGCCACGGTCGTCTACACGCAAGACTGGCACCCGCCGCGCACGCCCCACTTCGTGACTGACGGCGGCCCGTGGCCGGTGCACTGCGTCCGCGACACCTGGGGCGCGCAGCTCCACCCCGACTTGACCGTGGCTGGCGACACCGTGCGCAAGGGCACCGGCGGCGAGGACGGCTACAGCGGCTTCACCATGCGCGACGTCGAGTCGGGCGAGGATGCGTCGACGGGACTGGACGAGCTGCTCCGGGAGCGTGGGGTGGCCAAGGTCGCGGTGGTCGGGCTGGCACTCGACTACTGCGTCAAGGCGACGGCGCTCGACGCGGTCGCGCTGGGCTACCAGTGCGTCGTGCCGCGGCGGGCGACGTCGCCGGTCGAAGTCAATGCCGGCGACGGCGCGGCGGCCGAGGCCGAGCTCGCCGCGGCGGGCGTCGAGATCACCGCCTGACCGGCGCAGGCTCTCGGCTCAGCGGCCGGCCAGCTCCTTCTCGAGAGGGGTCGAGAAGCGGGGGATCACCCGAGCGCCGTCCATCCAGTCCGTGAGCTCGCGGGCCGCGTCGTCGACGCGCCGGGCGTCCCGCCGCGGCACGTCCCGTAGCAGGCGGATGACCACCGCGCCATCCGAGCGTTGGCTCCACGCGCCGACCACCTGCCCGCCGACCCACACGGTCGGGCCGGCGTTGCCGTTGCGGTCGAACAGCGCTGCCGGATCCGGGCCGACGTACCACGCCCGGTGCCGCCAGCCCATGACGGTCGGGTCCAGAGCCGGGAGCAGCGCGACGGGGGGCACCTTGTCGGGGACGGCAAGCGCGGCAGGCGTGTCGTCGAGGTCGCCGGGCAATGCCCAGCCAGGCACGGTGGCATCGCGGCCGGTATCCACGGTGACGGCGACGGCACCGGCGTCGGCGAGCGCGGCCCGAGCGTCGGCCTTCGTCCACTTCGTCCACCACACCACGTCGTCGAGCGTGCCGGCACCGTAGGCGCGCAACCACCGTTGCACGAGCTCGGACCGTGCGTCGCTGGGTGCCACGACCGGCAGCTCGCCGACCCAGTCGGCCATCGTGACCCACCGGTACTGGCTCGACTGCCACGTCCCGAGCGGCCGGGCGCGTGCGATCAGACCTTGCGCCGAGAGCAGGAACAGCAGCCGCGTCGACATGCCGATCGTGCTCTCGTAGCGCTTGCCGACCGAGACGCGCACCCGGTGGGACAGCTCGGGCACCAGCTTGGTCAGCTGGCTGGCGGCGAGCGGGCCGTGCGCCCGCAGCGCGGCCAGCGTCTCGGCGCTCACCCGCTCGATCCAGGCATCGGCGTCCTCGGTGATGCCGGCCGCGGCCAGCATGGCGACAAGCCTGCGGCGCTCGCCCGGCACCAGCGCCTGCGTGCATGCGACATCGAGGACGGCGGCCAGCTCGACGGGGACGACGAACATCGTGCGGCGCATGGCAAGCATGCGCAGCAGCGTCCTGCGCTCGTAGAGGGCGTCCTCGATGTCGGAGACCGTGAACGGCTCGAGCCGGGCCCGTGCGGCGAGCACGACCGTGGCCGGATCGCTCGAGTGGAGGCCGACAAGATCGCCGGCGACCTGCTCGACGTTCGGGCCGGGACGCGCCAGGTGATGGCGCACGAGCAGCCGGCGCCGGCGCTCGGCCACGTCGAAGTGGCGCATCGGTCAGCCGTGGGCGGTGGCGTAGTGCTCGGCCAGCACGTCGCCGCCGAAGTCGCTGGCCACATCGCGCCAGACGGTGTGCACGTGGTTGACGCCGCGCTGGGTGTTGTCGTACTCGGCCAGTAGGCGCTCGCCCTGGATCCGGTAGTAGTGCGGCTCGCCGGGGAGCAGTCCGCCCGCCCACCCGAAGCACAGCGCGTCCAGGGCGTCGTCGCCGTGGCACTTCGCCGACTCAGCGTCGGCGAGCTGGTCAGGCAGGCGGCGGACGTAGACATCGAGCAGGGCGCGGAGCACCTCGCGCTGGACACGGGTGAGGGCCGCAGCGGGGCACCCCTTCGGGACGGTCGTGAGCGCGACCGCGTCGGTGTGCTCGGGGCGCAGCCCGATGGTTGCCTCCATCGCGCCCTGGCTCGACGCCAGCCGGTCGTGCATCAGCGCAGGAAGGGGTTGCCGGAACACGTCCGGCAGCGGCAGCGGCCGGTCGCCAGCGCCGATTCGCGGTCTGTTGGCGGTGACGAGGTCGACCGGCGCAACCGGCGCGAGCAGGGCGCGGTCGAACTGCCCGGCATCGAGCGATCGCACCAGCTCGCGGCCGAGGTCCTCGGCCCCGGCGAGCGGGCGCAGCAGGTGCGGCCCGAGCAGCGGTGAGCTGGCCGGGTCGGCGCCGAGGAAGCAGGGCGTCGACGAGGCCAGCTCGCCGTCGACGATCGTGTGGTTCACCGAGACGTGGTGCCCCCCGAAGCGCCAGCCCCACGTGCCCTGCTTGCCGTGCTCGTCCGGCTCGCCGAACACCCGCACGTAGTACAAGCCAGGGTCGCGTCCACGCTCCCGGCCGAACGTCGCCCGCCACTGCTCGACGGCGTCGAGCACGTTCTCCAGCCCGATGACGGTCGTCGCGGTGACGTAGGCGGCGTGCGACAGGCCGCTGCGCAGCAGCCGCATCGCCACCTGCTGCTGGGAAGGGGACATGGCCCCGAGCGGCAGGCCACCGTGGTCGGTGGGCGTGTAGAACCACTGCCGCCGCTCGTCGTCGTCGGGGAACGGGCGAATCGCCGCGGCACGCTGCTCGGCGTCGAGGGAGTCGAGCCACGCTCGCGCGGCGTCCGCCATCTGGGTGGCCACGGCGCGACGTGTCACCGGACGCTGGCTCCGGCGGGCATGCACCACACGATGCCACGCCCGGGCTCACTGCTCGTAGCGTCGGCGAGTGATGCCCACGCTCGATGACGTTGCACACATCGCTCTGCAGCTGCCCGAGGTGGTGGAAGCCACGAGCGGGCGCGGCCGCTCCTGGGAAGTGCGCGGCAAGACGTTT
>JBIOUO010000169.1:0-3171 GCA_044867195.1 Ilumatobacteraceae bacterium | reverse complement strand
CAACCGGGGATCGGCGCCGGCGGCGACCAGCGCGGCGGCGACGGCTGGCCCGGTCGTCGCCGCCATCAGCACGACGAGCGTCCCGTCGAGGCGCGCCAGCGTCTCCCAGTCGTTGTCCGCGCCGACCCGGTGGCCGGAGATGATCGTGACCTGCGCGCTGACGCCGCGCTCGGTAACGGCGATGCCGCCCAGCGCCGGCGCGGCGAGCGCCGACGAAACGCCGGGCACGACCTCGACCTCGATGCCGGCCCGGCGTGCCGCCCGCGCCTCTTCCATGCCCCGCCCGAACAGGAACGGGTCGCCGCCCTTGAGCCGCACGACGCGCGCCCCGGCGTCGTGGTGGGCGACGATCAACGACTCGATGTAGCGCTGGCTGGCGCCGCAGCCCTTGCCCTTGCCGACGTCGATCAGCCGGGCACCGGGCCGGCACAGCGCGAGCACCGCCTCGCCGCACAGCCGGTCGTGGAGCACGACGTCAGCGGCGGTCAGCACCTCGGCGGCCCGGCGCGTCAGCAGGTCAGGATCGCCGGGACCGGCGCCGACCAGCGCCACCCACGGCCCGTGCTCGGAATCGACACGGTGGCCCATGGCCTGAACGTACGGAACCCCGGTCGCGCCTGGATGTCCCGCCCGTACACGCTCGATGACGGTTCGCTCACGGCGGGTCGCGGCGCGGTGTGAGAGAAACGTCCAGCGCAGGAAACCACGGCGCCATCGGATTCGTCTTTGATCGAAGGCATGCAGACGACCACTGTCGAACCCCCCGCCGCGGTCGTCCTCGCGCCACCAGGTCGATCGCATTGGATCGACGACTGGCGTCCCGAGGATCCGGTCTTCTGGGCGACCACTGGCGCGACGATCGCCCGGCGCAACCTGATCTTCTCGATCTTCTCCGAGCACATCGGCTTCTGCGTGTGGAGCCTGTGGTCGGTGTTCGTGCTCTTCCTCGGCCCGGAGTACGGCTTCGATCCGGGCCAGAAGTTCCTCCTCACCACACTGCCGACCGCCGTGGGCGCCGGCCTGAGGATCCCCTACACGCTCGCCGTCGCCAAGTTCGGCGGGCGCAACTGGACCGTCGTGTCGGCGGCACTGCTGCTCGTGCCATGCGTGCTGGCGGCGGCCGTGCTCGAGCCCGGTGTGTCGTTCGGGACGTTGCTCGCCGTCGCCGCCCTCGCCGGCGTCGGCGGCGGCAACTTCTCGTCGTCGATGTCGAACATCGACGCCTTCTACCCGCAGCGGTTGAAGGGCTGGGCGCTGGGCCTCAACGCCGGCGGCGGAAACATCGGCGTGGCGTCCGTGCAGCTGGTCGGCCTGCTGGTGCTGGCGACGGCAGGTGCCGCCCACCCCCGCCTGATCCTCGCCGTGTACATCCCCCTGATCGTGGTCGCCACCACCTGCGCGGCGCTGTTCATGGACAACCTCACCCACGCCACGAACGAGAAGCGGGCGATGCGCGAGGTCACCCGCGACCCGCACACGTGGATCCTGTCGTTCCTCTACATCGGCACGTTCGGCTCGTTCATCGGCTTCAGCTTCGCCTTCGGCCAGGTCCTCCAGGTGCAGTTCAGCGAGACGTTCCACACGCCGATGCGGGTGGTCGGCCTGACGTTCCTCGGCCCCCTGCTCGGCTCGCTGTTCCGGCCCGTCGGTGGCCGCCTCGCCGACCGCGTCGGCGGGTCGAGGGTCACCGCCGCCACGTTCCTGGCGATGGCCGCCGGCGCGACGCTCGTCCTGATCGCCTCGATCGTCGAGTCGCTGCCGCTGTTCCTCGTCGCCTTCATCACGCTGTTCGTGCTCAGCGGCATCGGCAACGGCTCGGTGTACAAGATGATCCCGGCGGTCTTCCGCGCCAAGGCCACCCGAGCCGTCGAGGCCGGTGCCGGCGAGGCCGACGCCGGGCGCGTGGCACGACGCTCGTCACGGGCGCTGATCGGCATCGCCGGCGCGATCGGGGCGCTCGGCGGCGTGGCCGTCAACCTCGCCCTGCGCCAGTCGTTCCTCGAACGGGGCAACGGCAACGCCGCCTACGGCGCGTTCATCGCCTTCTTCGTCATCTGCCTGGCCGTCACGTGGACCGTGTACCTCCGCCGGTCGCCGCGGCGCCTCGGTGGGGTGTGACGATGACCCAGACCAAGATCCTCGTGATCGGCAACGGCATGGTCGGCCACCGCTTCATCGAGGCGGCTGTCGAACGTGGCCTCGGGCCGATCGTCGTCGTCGGCGAGGAGCGCCGCCGGGCCTACGACCGGGTGCACCTGTCTTCGGTGTTCGACGGCACCAGCGCCTCCGAGCTCGAGCTCGGCGAGCCCGACTTCTACGCCGCCTCTGGCGTCGAGCTGGTCCTCGGCGACCCCGTCGTCGCGCTCGACACCGCTGCCCGCATCGCCACGACAGCAAGCGGCCGGACGATCACCTACCGCAGCTGCGTGCTGGCGACGGGCTCGGCGCCGTTCGTCCCGCCGATACCCGGCACCGACGCCGCGGGGTCGTTCGTCTACCGCACGCTCGACGACCTCGACGCCATCCGCGCCTGGGCCAGCGGGTGCCGGACCGGCGCCGTCGTCGGCGGCGGGCTGCTCGGGCTGGAGGCGGCCAACGCGCTGCGCCTGCTCGGCCTGCACACCACGGTCGTCGAGTTCGCGCCGCGCTTGATGGCCGTGCAGCTCGACGACGGCGGCGGCCGGGCCCTGCGCCGCCACGTCGAGGCGCTCGGGCTCGATGTGCGCACCGGTGCCGCGGCGGCGGCCGTGCGCACGTCACCCGACGGGCGGGTCGTCGGGCTGTCGTTCGCCGAGGGCGACGACCTCGACGCCGAGCTGGTCGTGTTCGCCGCCGGGATCCGCCCGCGCGACCAGCTGGCTCGCGACGCCGGCCTGACGGTCGGCGAGCGCGGCGGCGTCGTGATCGACGACAGCTGCGCCACGTCAGCCCCCGGCGTGTACGCCATCGGCGAGGTGGCGTGCCACGGCGGGCGCGTCTACGGCCTCGTCGCGCCCGGCAACCGGATGGCCGAGGTCGTCGCCGACCGCCTCGCCGGCGGCACGTCCACGTTCACCGGCGCCGACATGTCGACCACGCTCAAGCTGCTCGGTGTCGAGGTCGCCAGCGCCGGCAACCCGCACGCCGAGGGCGACGAAGTCGTCGTCGCCGACGCTGCGACGGGCACATGGC
>JBIOUO010000168.1:0-6053 GCA_044867195.1 Ilumatobacteraceae bacterium | reverse complement strand
CGTCATGCCTGGGTCGGGTGTCGGGCGGGTCGAGTCCTCGAACGTCGACGGCATCGCCGCCGGCGACCTCGTCGCCGGGATGACGGGGTGGCAGGACTACGCCGTGCTGGCCGCACGCGACGCGCGGGTCGTCGACGCCGGCATCGATCCCGCGCTGCACCTGTCGCTGCTCGGGACGAACGGGCTCACCGCCTACTTCGGCCTGTTCGACGTCGGCCGGCCCCAGCCTGGCGAGACCGTCGTGGTCAGCGCGGCGAGCGGCTCGGTCGGCCACCTCGTCGGGCAGATGGCGCGCCGCCACGGGTGCCGCGTCGTGGGCGTGACCGGGTCGGCGGCCAAGTGCGAGCTGCTGACCGGGCGGCTCGGGTTCGACGCCGCCGTGAACCATCGGGCCGACACATTCCGCCAGGACTTCACGGCCGCCACCGACGGCGGCATCCACCTCTACTTCGACAACACCGGTGGCGACATCCTCGGCGCCGCGCTGCGCCGGATGGTGCTCCACGGGCGGATCGTGTGCTGTGGAGTCGTGTCGCAGTACGACACGGCCGACCCGGCGCCCGGCCCGCGGGGCATTCCGGGCCTGCTCATCAACAACCGGGTGCGCATGGAGGGCTTCATCGTCTTCGACTACGCCGACCGCTACGACGAGGCCCGCCAGCAGCTGCGAGCGTGGCATGACGCCGGGGACGTCGAGTCGCTGCACGACGAGGTGACCGGTCTCGAGGAGGCCCCGCAGGCGTTCATCGACCTCCTCCACGGCGGCAACGTCGGCACCCGCATCGTGCGCATCGCCGACTGAGAGAATCGCACTCATGCGTGTCGTCGCCGGCGAGCTGCGCGGGCGGCGGCTCGTGGCCCCGGACGCGGCGGCGACCAGACCGACGACCGACAAGGTTCGCGAGGCGGTGTTCAACGCCCTCGCCAGCCTCGACGTGATCATCGACGCCGATGTCGCCGACCTCTACGCGGGCAGCGGCGCGCTCGGTATCGAAGCGTTGTCACGCGGCGCGTCGCACTGCACGTTCGTCGAGCGTGACCGCCGGGCGGTGCGGGCGATCGACGAGAACATCACCACGCTCGGGCTCGGCGGCCGCAGCCGTGTGCTCGTCGGCGATGCGCTCGCGCTCGCCCCGCGGCTCGACGTCGCAGTGGCCTTCGCCGACCCCCCGTACGGCTTCGCCGCCTGGCCGCGCCTGCTGGCCGTGGTGCGCGCGTCGCTCGTCGTGGCCGAGGCGGACGGCCCCGTCGACGCCGCGTCCGGATGGGAGCAGGGGCGTGTCAAGCGCTACGGCCGGACATGGGTGACGTTCCTCCATCGCGCCGTCGCTGCTCGCACGGGCGGTTGATCCCGGAACCCGGCACTACGTTGTCGGCACCCATGGCGACCGTGCTCAACCCGGGGAGCTTCGATCCCATCCATCTCGGTCACGTCGACGTGATCGAGCAGGCGGTCGAGCTGTTCGGCCACGCCACGGTCACCGTCATGCACAACCTGGAGAAGACCGGGGCGCTGTTCACCGTCGAGCGGCGGATGGAGCTGATCCGCGGGGCGCTGGCCGAAGCCGGGATCGGCGGCGAGGTCGACGTCACTGCATTCGCCGGGCTTGCCGTCCACGCCGCAGCGGCGGTCGGGGCGGCGTTCATCGTCAAGGGCCTGCGCACCGCCGCCGACTTCGAGATCGAGCAGCAGATGGCGCTCACCAACTACTCGGTGACCGGAATGCACACGGTCTACCTGCCGTGTCGCGCCGACCGCCACTACATCAGCAGCCGCTTCGTGCGGGAGATCGCCAGGTACGGTGGGTCGGTCAGCCACATGGTGCCGCGCTGCGTCGCCGACGCGTTGCGGGAGCAGTTCCCGCCGGACGACCGACCATGACCGACTCAGCATGAGCGAGCGAGCATGAGCTACGACGACTACGACGACGAGGAGTACGACGAGTACGCCGAGATCGACGACGAGTACCCCGAGCCCGGCCAGGGCTACGTCGGTGACGCCGAGACGTTGCTGCGGCGCTCGATCGACATCATCGCCACCGCGCCGACGATGCCGCTGTCGTCGTCGCCGCGGATCGATCGCGACGAGATCATCGAGCTGCTCGAAGAGGCGCTGCAGCGCCTGCCCGACGAGTTGCGCCAGGCGCGCTGGATGCTCAAGGAGCGCCAGGAGTTCGTGGCCAAGACCCGCCGGGAGGCCGACGAGCTGCTGGAGGCCGCCCGCGTGCGGGCCGAGCGGATGGTGCAGCGGACCGAGGTCGTGCGCGCTGCCGAGCAGCGGGCGCGCCAGGTGATGGAGACCGCCGAGGCCGACGCCCGCCGCCTGCGCCACGAGACAGAGGACTTCCTCGACCAGCGGCTCGGAAGCTTCGAGATCCTGCTCGACAAGCTGCAGAAGACCGTCGGCGCCGGCCGCCAGCGGCTCTCCATCGGCGCCGTCCCCGCCCAGCCGTCGGATGCCGAGGACGAGGATCCGACGAAGGGGTTCTTCGACCAGGACCGGTGATCGTCGTGGCCTCCGGACGCGCCTTGCTGCTCGTGAACGCGGCCGAGCTGCTGCGCCTGCCGGGGTCGTCCCGACGGATCGAGGTCACGGTGCCGCTCGCCGACGTCGGCGTCGACGACCCCCGGCTTGCTGGCGCCGTCGGCGTCGACGTGACGCTCGCGTCCACCGTCGACGACATCGAGGTCAACGGCCGGTTGTCGGTGGCCTGGTCGGACTCCTGCCGCCGCTGCCTGCAGCCACTCGCCGGCACGCTGGTGGTCGACGTCGATGATCGTTACGTCGAGCCCGACCCGACCGGCCGGCGATCCGTCGACCCGGAGGCGTTCCCAATCGAGCACGGCCAGGTCGACCTCGCGCCGATGGTGCGCGAGGAGGTCCTGCTCGGCGTGCCCGACGCCCCGCTGTGCCGCCCGGACTGCCCGGGCTTGTGCTCGACATGCGGCGCCGACCTCGCCACCAGCCCCTGCACCTGCCCCCCGGCGCCCGGCGACGAGCGCTGGGCCATCCTCGACGTGCTGCGGCCACCGGACTGAGCCGGTTCGTTGGAGGGTTTCGGCCATCGGAGTGTCTCCGCCGGGAGGGCCCCCGGCGAAACACTCCAACGGCGCAAACACTCCAATGGATCCGGGTCGAACGTTCCTCCTCCCGCTAGCCTGCGACAGCCGTTCTGAGTCGGAGTGAGCATGGCCGTCCCGAAGAAGAAGAAGTCGAAGTCGAAAGCCCGTAGCCGTCGCGCCGGCGCCTGGAGACTCGACGCCCCGTCGCGCAGCACGTGCCCTCGCTGCGGCAACGCCAAGCGGCCGCACAGGGTCTGCCCGGCGTGCGGCTGGTACAAGAACCGCGTCGTCATCGACGTCAACGCCTGACATCGCGCCGCCCGCGGGTTCGAGTGCTGCCAATCGCCGTCGATGCCATGGGGGGCGACCGCGCCCCTGACGAGATCGTCGCCGGCGCCAGGCAGGCGGCCGCTGCCGGCATCCCCGTGATCCTGGTCGGACCCGGAGATCTGGCGCAGCGAGTCGACATCGGCGACCTCCCGCTGATCGCCGCCGGCGAGGTGATCGCGATGGACGAGGATGCCGCCGTCGGCGTCCGGCGCAAGAAGGATTCCACGCTGGTGCGGGCCGCCGAGGCGGTCCGTGACGGCAGGGCCTCGGCGATGATCTCCGCCGGCAACACCGGCGCCACGATGGCCTCGGCGCTGCTGCGGATGGGCCGCATCAAGGGCCTGTCGCGCCCAGCCATCGCGACCCCGATCCCCGTGCCCGGCTCGACGCCCACGATCCTCCTCGACGCCGGCGCCAACGCCGAGGTCCAGCCGGAGTGGCTGGTGCAGTTCGCCCAGATGGGCGCCGTCTACGCCCGCCACCGCTTCGCCATGGCGGAGCCGAAGATCGGCCTGCTGTCGATCGGCGAGGAGGCCGGCAAGGGCGATGCGCTACGCAAAGAGGCGTTCAGCTTGCTCGAAACGGCGCCCGGCATCGACTTCATCGGCAACGTCGAGGGGCGCGACATCATGACCGACGGCGTCGACGTCGTCGTCACGGACGGGTTCACCGGCAACGTCGTCCTGAAGTCGCTGGAGGGGGCCCTCACGGCGCTCGTCAAAGCGCTGCTCGCGGCGATGACGGCCGACGGCTACCGCGAGCACGCCGAGGCGCTGATGCCGGCCCTCGCCCCGCTGTACGTCACCCTCGACCCCGACACGTACGGGGGGGCGGTGCTGCTCGGCGTCGACGGCGTGTGCATCATCTCCCACGGATCCACGGGCGCGACGGCGATGCTCAATGCGGTCAAGGTCGCCCAGGAGCTGGTCGAGGGCGGGCTGGTCGCCGAGCTGCGCCGTGCCGTGCGGTCGACCCGCACCGGCCCAGTAGCGTGATCACGCGATGCCTGCCGAGACCCACGTCGAACACGGCCCGATCGGGCGCGACGAGATCTTCGAGATCGTGCGCGACCGGTTGGCCGACATCCTGGAGATCGACCCGTCGACGATCACCGAGGGGCAGTCCTTCGTCGACGACCTCGACGCCGACTCGCTCGCGCTGATCGAGCTCGTCGAGGCGCTGGAGGAGGAGCTGAGCGACCGCACCGTCGGCTTCCGCATCGACGACGAGGATCTCGCCGACCTGAAGACCGTGCGCGACGCGGTCGACTACGTCCACGCCCGGACGCGGGAGGACGCCTGACGCTCGACCTGCTCGCCGCTCGGATCGGCTACGAGTTCTCCAACCCGCAGCTGCTGGCGAGATCGATGGCCCACCGTTCGTGGTGCGCCGAGAACCTGGGCACCGTGAGCAACGAACGCCTCGAATTCCTCGGCGACGCCGTCCTCGGCTGGGTGGTCGCCGACCTCGCCTTCCGCCGCTTCGCCGAGCTGCCCGAGGGCGCGCTGACCGGGGTGCGCAAAGGCGTCGTCAACGCCCTCGCGCTCGCCGAGGTCGCCGAGCAGCTCGACCTCGGATCGTTCCTCCTGCTCGGGCGCGGCGAGGACGCGGCAGGCGGGCGGGAGAAGCCGTCGATCCTCTCCGATGCGCTGGAGGCGGTGTTCGGGGCGGTGTACGTCGACGGTGGCCCGATGGAGGCGTACGCCGTCGTCGAGCGGCTGATCGGGCCGCGCCTCGCCCGCACGGCCGCCCACCTCGACCATCTCGACCACAAGTCGCGGCTGCAGGAACAGCTGGCGATGGACGGGGCGACGGCGCCCGAGTACCTCACTCGGGCGGAGGGTCCGGACCACGCCAAGCGGTTCTTCGCCACCATCGTGGCCGACGGGGTGGTGATCGGCGAGGGGACGGGGCGCTCGAAGAAGGCCGCCGAGCAGTCCGCCGCGGCTGCGGCGTGCGCCTTCCTCGACGCCGATGCCTGACCGCGGGCGTCCCGGCGCGCCCGATCTGGGCGCGCAGCCTGACAACAGGTGGCAGCCACTGCGCCCAGTTCGTCGCTTGGCAGGGATCGCGCCCAGATGGCGGAGTGGCTCTGGTCGTGCCTGAGCTCCCGGAGGTTGAGACGGTCCGGCGCGGCCTGGAGCAACGGGTGGTCGGGCGCACGGTCACCCGGGTCGACGTCGGCCGCGAGCGGACCGTCCGGCGGACGTCGCGCCAGGAGGTCGTCGACGGCCTGACCGGCGCCACGGTCCTGTCGGCCGGCCGCCGCGGCAAGTACCTGCTGTGCCCGCTCGACACCGGCGACACCGTGATGGTCCACCTGCGCATGACCGGGCAGCTGCTGCTGGCGCCGGCCGGCGCGCCCCGCCCGCCGCACACCCACGTGGCGATGACGCTGTCGGGCGAACCGGCCGAGGAGCTGTGGTTCGTCGACTCACGGACGTTCGGGGAGGTCGTCGTGTTCGACCCCGACCACGTCGACGTCGAGCTCCCCGAGCTGGCCCGGCTCGGGGTCGACCCGCTGGCCGATGGGCTCGACGCCGTGACGCTCCAGGCGCTGCTCGCCCGGCGCCGCAGCCGGCTCAAGCCGCTGCTGCTCGACCAGCACGTGATCGCCGGCGTCGGCAACATCTACGCCGACGAGATCCTCCACCGCGCCC
>JBIOUO010000167.1:0-14108 GCA_044867195.1 Ilumatobacteraceae bacterium | reverse complement strand
TGGCGGCAACAACGGTTGACGATGCCGATCTGGAGTCGGTGATCTGGAGGGTCGCTGATGGTCGTGGCTCGAACGACGACGTGGCCCGATTGCGTGCGGATCAGCAGACGTCGCTCGCCGTCCTCGATGCGCTGATCCGGGCGACGGAGACTGATCTTGGGTCCGTGCGCTCGTTGACCGGCGCGGAGCGCGATCAGGTGGTCGCCGATGTCACCGAGACGTTGCAGAGCCTCCGCGAAGTGGCGGCTCGCCTGCGGCGACCGGCGCCGCCGGAGCGTGGGCCGGACGATGCGGACGCTCCTCGCGCTGTGGTGGTGGGTGAGGTCGAGCTGCAGGGTTCGTGGTCGGGCGGCAACGTCGTTGTCTGGGCAGGTGGCGCGGGCCGCTCAGCCGAGACGCACGATCAGGTCTCGGGGAGGCTCGAAGCAGTTGGGGCTGCGCCGGTCGGTTGGCAGGCGCATGCGGGCGTTCGCCTCCCTGACGGTTCGCGGGCAGACAGCCACGCCATCGCGTTGGCCGATGCGCTCGGATGGCTCGTGTCGATCGGTGCCGGTCACCGCGCAGGCGAGGTGGGCGCGAGCCTGCGCTGGCTGGGGCGGGTCGCGTACGAGGGTGTTCGTCTCACCGCGTCGGGCTCGATCGTGCCGACCGTGCGAGTGCACCCCGGAGCACGCGGGCAGCCGGCCACGGCCGAGGTGCGGTGGCGACCGGCGCTCGTGGACACTCCGACCATCGCCGCGCTGGCGGCCGCGATGCCAGGAACGGTCGCCATCGTCGATCGCCAGAGCAGCTCAGCGACGACCATGGCCGTGCTCACTGCGGTGGTCGAAGCGATCGTCGCCGAGGGCGTGGATCGGATGGAGCTGCCGGCGGCCCCGCCGGCGGTGGCCTCGCCGCGCGACCTCCAGGACGCAGTGATCGCCGGCATCGACGGCTCACCGTTCCAGGGCCCGCGACGGCTGATCGAGGAGATCGCCCAGGCGCTCGATCGGTGGTCGCGCGGGGTCACGTCGCCGTCGCGCGCCAAGCTCATCGTGCAGCTCGATGCTCCCGGCGAGGCCGGGGTGTGGCTGGTCTCGGTCCTCGCCGCCACAGGCGCCGGCCAGCCGGTCCCGATCGACGGTGCGCTGCGGCTCGCCGGCGGCGGTCGCGCGCTCAGCGCCGAGTGGGAGCGGCTGGGGAGGGCGTTTCCGCCGATCGAACGGTCGAGCGGACCTCGGCGCGGCCAGCTGGCGTTGACCCAGGACCAGGCCTGGGAGCTGATGACGACGACAGGCCCTGCGCTTGCCACCGTCGGGTTCGACGTCCGCGTGCCGACGATGTCACGCCGCAAGGCGACACCCATGCTGCGGCTCTTCGCCGAGTCGGCAGACACCGTGGTCGGCGCCCACCAGCTGAGCAACGTGGCGTGGTCCGTGCTGTTCGACGACGTCGAGCTGTCGGCCGCCGACGTCGCCCGGCTCGCCAAGCAGGCTCGCCCCCTCGTCCGGTCACGCAACGGCTGGGTCGAGATCGATCGGGTCGACCTCGAGCAGGCCGCGGCGGCGCTCGCCGAACGAGCCGACGTCGGTCAGCTCACCGGGGCCGAGATCCTGCGCCACAGCCTCGGGCTCGACGGTGCCCAGCTCGCCGTCGACGTCCGCGGCCACAGCTGGGCGACCGACATCCTGGCCCGAGCCGCCGAGGCATCCACGTCGCCGGTCACCCGACTGCCTGGGTTCAGCGGCGAGCTGCGGAGCTACCAGGCCGAGGCGCTGGCGTGGATCGGCTTCCTCGAGCGTGCCGAGCTCGGTGGATGCCTCGCCCTCGACATGGGCCTCGGGAAGACCCCGACCGTGCTCGCCCACCTTGCTCGGGCCGCGCCGTCAGGACCGGCACTCGTGATCGCCCCCGCGGCTGTCGTCGGCAACTGGGCGGCCGAGGCGGCGCGCTTCGTCCCTGGACTGAGAGTCGTCATCCATCACGGGACATCACGGGCGACCGCAGCCGAGCTGGCGGCGGAGATCGAGGCAGCCGACGTCCTGATCACCACGTACGCCACCGCAGTCCGCGACATCGATGCGCTCGCTTCGTCCAGCTGGGCCACACTCGTGGTGGACGAGGCGCAGGCGATCAAGAACCCAGCGAGCGAGACGGCCCAGCAGCTGCGGCGTATCCCGTCGCGGACGCGACTCGCCCTCACGGGCACGCCGATCGAGAACGGCCTCGGCGACCTGTGGGCGATCCTGGATTTCACCAACCCGGGCCTCGTCGGCACGCGGCCGGCGTTCGTCGCCCAGTTGGCCGGCGACGGGGAGACCGCCCTGCGGGCCTTGAACGGGCTCCTCGTGTTCCGCCGCACCAAACGTGAGCCGGAGGTCGCCGCGGAGCTCCCTGACAAGATCGACGAGCTCGACCACTGCACGATGACGCCCGAGCAGATCGGGCTCTACCAGGCCGTGCTCGACGAGCTCGTCGCCGGCGTGGCCGACGGCGACGGCGGGCGCGAGCACAAGAAGGGAGCGATCCTCGCCGCGATCACCGCGCTCAAGCAGATCTGCAACCACCCGGCCGCCTACCGCGACGACGACCAGCCCCTCGCCGGGCGGTCCGGCAAGCTCGCCCGGCTGGAGGAGATCGTGCAGGCGGTTTTCGCTGCCGCAGAGCGGGTGCTGGTGTTCACGCACTTCGCCAGCTGGGGCCGTCGCCTCGCTGACCACCTCAGCGAGATCACCGGCATCCCGGTCGCCTGCTACGACGGCAGCCTGGCGCGGGGCGTCCGCGACCGCATCGTCGCCGAGTTCCAGCAGGGTTCCGGACCCGGCGCGCTGGTGCTGTCATTGAAAGCCGGCGGCACAGGCCTGAACCTCACCGCCGCCAACCACGTCGTGCTGTATGACCGATGGTGGAACCCGGCCGTCGAGGATCAAGCCCGCGACCGTGCCTGGCGGATCGGACAGCAACGCACCGTCGTCTCGCACCGCCTCGTCTGCCCCGGAACGATCGACGAGCGCGTCGAGGAAGTGGTTGCCGGCAAGCGCCATATCGCCCAACTCGTCCTGCCCCGTTCCAGCTCGATCGCCGACCTCGACGTCGACCAGCTCCGCCACGCCCTCGGGCTGCAGCCGGACGAACTGCTGACGGACGACTCGCCATGAACGAACCGGCCAACAAGCGTCGACCGATCCGCCGCACCACTACTCGCCGACCGGCCAGATCCCCCGACCCCTGGCAAGAACCCCCGCCGCTACCCGACATCGAGCCAATGCCGTCCCCGACGAACGTTGCGGGCCTGCTGCAGTCGCTCGGCGACCCCCCACTCGCCGGAGGCGCACTGCTGGCGAGCTACTTCGGCGCAGTCGTCGAACGGGCAGCCGCGGTCGCCACCGCGCTCGCCATCAGCGCCGACCTGCCCGCCGCGCCTCCCGACGGTTCGTGCGCCGTGGGGAAGGAGCAGCGAACCCGCTGATGAGGGCGTGGAAGGCGTTACACCAGAAACGCTCCGGGTCGGGCGGGAGTGGGTTGCCGCGTAGTTCGGTCCACGCCGCTCCTTCACCGAGGGCGCGGAACTGCGTCGACGCCTCGGGGATGCTGCGTCCGCCGAGCAGATCTGCGGCAGCCAGCGGCTCGAACCGTTGGTCGAGGGCAGCCAGCGCGTCGGCTGCCGCGACCTGGAATCGTGGCCAGAGAGCCGGATCGGCGCGGTGGAAGGCGATCTCGAAGATCGCCCGGTGCTCGAGCGCGAAGCGGCGGAAGACGAGCGCCACCTCGACGAGATCCTCGCCGGGATGGTCGGTGGCTGGCACCATCTCGATGTCTCGCTGGAGCAGGTTGAAGCCGCGCCCGCCGAGCGCCCCGAGGAGGCCGTCCTTCGATCCGAACAGGGTGTAGACGGCGCGGGTCGTCGTGCCGGCATCAGCCGCCACCTCGCGCAGCGACAGTGCGTCGACGCCGTCTCGGACGATGATCCGCTCGGCGGCCGCGAGCAGTGCTTCTGCAGTCTGATCGTCGTGCTCCCGGCGTCTGCCCATCCTTGACAACGTTACCGCAACACCGTTACGGTAACATTGTTGCGAAAAAATGGGACGAGCGGGAGGTGGCGATGGCACCAACACACTCGGCGACTCGCCTCGCCTACGAGGACGCGGGTGCCGGAACGCCCGTCGTCTTCCTCCACGGCCTGACGTTCGACCGCCGCACCTGGCGGCCGATCATCGAGCGCCTCGATGGTTCGATCCGGAGCATCGCGGTCGACCTGCCCGCCCACGGCGAGAGCGGCGGTGCGCCCGCCCCGCTCGACGAGGTCGCCGCCCAGGTGCACGAGCTCGTCGGCTCGTTGGCAGTCGACCGCCCGGTGATGGTGGGCCACTCGATGTCGGGTGGGCTGGCTACCTTGTATGCGGCCATGTACCCGAGCCGTGGTGTCGTCACCGTCGACAACGGACCCGATATCCGCCCGTTTGCCCAGCTCATCAAACGACTCGAGCCCGTGCTGCGCGGCCCCGGGTTCACAGCGGCGTGGCCGACATTCGAGGACAGCCTGGGCCTCGAACGCATCCCCGAGCCCACCCGGTCACTGGTGCTCGAGACCCACGAAGTGAACCAAGAGGTCGTGGTCGGCTACTGGGAGATGGTGCTGCGCACCGATCCGGACGAGCTCCAGGCGATCATCGACACCTACCTCCGCCAGCTCGACGTCCCATGCCTCGCCGTCTTCGGCAGACCGATCACCGACGGCGAGCTCGAGCGATTCGGATGGCTGCCCGACGTCGAGCTCGAGGAATGGACCGGCGACGGTCACTTCGTCCACCTCGTCGATCCCGACCGCTTCGCCGCCCGGTTGCTCCAGTTCATCGACCATTGCACGGCGACCGGCTGAGCGGCTCATCGTCGCCCACCCCACGCGGGCGCCGGGCGATGGGAACCTGCACGTCGTGAGCCGATGACCTGGCCGCGAGGTGCCGCCCGAGATCGGCGTATCTACGAGTCCCCCTGCGCCGTCTTGGTCGTGGCAGGCGAGCGGGCCTCGATCCCGGCGTCCGCGTCCGCTGCCGGGATGCGTCATGGGTGTCATTCGGCGGAACATCGTGTGGTTGGGCGTCTCCCAGGTCTTCACCTGGGTGATGACGCTCCTCGTGCTGGGCAAGATCCCCGACGCGCTCGGCAACGAGTTCGGCGGGTTCGCCTACGCAGCCTGCTACGTCGGGTTCTTCGCCTTGCTGGCCTGCCTCGGGTGTGGGGCGTACATCGGGCGAGCAGTCGCCCGGGACGACAGCGTCGTGGGCCACTACGTCTTCAACGCGGTGCTGATGAAGCTCGTCCTCGTGGCCGTCCTCGCGGCTGCCGCGATCGGATTGTCCGTGCTGCTCGGCAACTCGACGCAGACGCGGCTGCTGATCGGGATCGGCTGCCTCGGGATGCTGCTCCAGGCGCTGGGCGACGTGTTCGCTGGTGCGCTCGGGGGCATGCAACGCGTTGCCAAGCCGGCGTTGTGGGTGACGGTCCAGGTGTACGTGCAGGCGCTCGTCGGCTTGTACGTGGTCGTCGTGCTGGGTGGCGGCGTCGTGGCGTTTGCCGCCGTGATGACGTTCAGCTCGGCGATCCCCGTGATCGCCTGGGGCGTCATGTTGTGGCCGAGGGTACGCGGTCACATGCGGCTGGACGGCCCAACGTGGCGGCGGCTCTTCGTCGGCGGCGTCCCGCTCGTCATGGTGGCGTTGTTCACGATGATCTACGGGACCGTGGACGTGTTCATCCTCCACCAGATGGCCGGAGATCGCGACGTCAGCTGGTACGCCGTCGCCCAGCGCTGGTCAGGGCTGCCGATGTTCGTGGCCAGCGCCGTGGTGGCGTCCTACATGGCGTCGTTGTCGGCCAACGGCAACCCTGTCACCCCCCAGTTCGCGCCGCTCGTCAACCGCGCCACCCGGCTTGTGTCGATGGTGACGCTGCCCGGTGCCGTCGGGCTGGCGCTCGTCGCCAGCGACCTGCTCCATTTCGCTCACGGCCACAGCTTCGACGAGGCGATCCCGGCAACGGTGATCCTGAGCTTCGGCATCCCGCTCATCGCCCTCGACACGGTGCTCGCCTCGGCATTGATCGCGGCCCAACGGATGAACCGGTACATCGCCGTCGCCGTGATTGCCGCGGTGGTCAATCCGCTCGGGTGCG
This sequence comes from Ilumatobacteraceae bacterium, assembly GCA_044867195.1. Lineage (GTDB taxonomy): Bacteria > Actinomycetota > Acidimicrobiia > Acidimicrobiales > Ilumatobacteraceae > JALZMG01. Next base: position 7,958 of record JBIOUO010000167.1, on the reverse strand, counting down.
TCGTGCTGATCGATCTCACGCTCGACCGCTACGACAACGGGGCGATCGCCACCGCCCTCATGTCGGTCGCCACGGAGCTGATCGTGCTGGTCGGGGCGCTGCGGTTCCGCCTCCCCGGCGTCCTCGACCGTCCAACGGTGGGGAACCTTGCCCGCATCGCCATCGCCGCGGCCGCGATGGCGCCCGTGGTCGTGGCCGCCAACGACCTGCCGGTCGTCGTGCAAGCGGTGCTCGGCGCCGTCACGTACGCCGGAGCACTCGTCGCGTTCGGTGCCGTGAGCCGCGACGAGCTCACTTCTTTGGAGTCTCAGGCGCGCTCAGCGCGCCTGAGACTCCGAGGAATCGCGAGCACCCTCGTACGCTGATGTGGTGCCGGAGCCGTTCCTGCCACCGCTGGTGCGGGACCTACCGGCCGACGTGCTACGGGCCCGCCTGCCAACGCCATTCATGGGGGGTGCGGTCAACTGCTACGTGCTGATCGATCCGCCGGTGACGGTCGTCGACCCCGGCACCGCAACACCGGCCTCGCTCGAGCTGCTGAGCGCCACGCTTGCCGATGCCGGACGCTCGCTCGACGACGTCGAGCAGGTCGTGGTGACGCACGCCCACCCCGACCACTTCGGTGCGGCGGCACGGGTCGCCCGGCGCTCCGGCGCGGTCATCCTGGCCGGCCGGGCCGAGGTGGCGGCGCTGCGCGGCGAGCAGGCCGCCGATCTCCGCGCGCCCATGATGGCGGCCTTCGGGGTCCCCGCTGGCCTGGTCGGCGACGTCGCCGCCGCCCGGCGGTTGGCCGGCGTCGTGGAGTGGGCGGAGGGGGTCACCGTCGTCGCTGTCGATGACGGCGACGTCGTCCGCGCCGGGGGCCGAGTGCTCACCGCCCACGTCACCGCCGGCCACTCCCCCGGGCACCTGTCGCTGTGGAACGACGATGCGCAGCTGCTCGTGAGCGGCGACCACCTCCTTGCGCGCGTCGTCCCCCTGCCCGGACTGGAGCCGTCCGGCTCGGGGGCGGGGCACCGGAACAGTCTGGACGAGTACCTGTCGTCGCTCGAGCGCTTCGTGACCCTCGACCCCGCCGTCGTGCTGCCCGGCCACGGCGAGGCGTTCACCGGCGTCGACGTGCTCGCCCGGCGGCTGCGCGCCCACCACGCCGACCGCTGCGCCGCGGTGAGAGCGGTCGTCGCCGAGCTCGGGAATCCCACGCCCTTCGACGTGGCCCAACGGCTGCTGTGGCAGGCCGACGGCGGCCGGCTGCTGCGGGGCGTGGCCGACGTGGTCGGTCACCTGGACCTGCTGGAGCGCGACGGTGATGTCGTGGCCGAGCCCGACGGGGCCGAGCTGCGTTACCGAACGCCGGCCTGATCCTGCCGGCCTCGGGCGGCAGGCCCGATTCGCAACTCCGCCCGGACGCGCAACACCGCCCGGACCGAGGCCCGGACGGCGCTGCAGGGAGGGTGAAGGTCAGCTCGTCGCGGTCGTCGTCATCGACGTGTCGACGGGCACGGTGACAGCCCCACCGGTATCAGCCGGCGTGTTGTCGTCGTCGTCGTCGTCACCGCACGCGGTGAAGGCGGTGGCCGCCAGCGCCGCGCAGGCCACGATTGCCAGTGGCTTCATGCGCATCTCGTTCGGATCCTTTCCACGCTGCCCGCTCGCGCGACGCTACCTCCGTCGGGCGTCATGTAAACGTCACATCGAGGCCGGCGTGCCCGTTGTCACACCGCCACCAGAGCGGGGCGGCGACGGGTGATCGGCCCGCCACCAGGCCCGATGCGGTCGGCCGTGATCACGAACGAAGGCGGGCGCCGAGGTGGATCCGGTCACGCTCACCGAGCCATGCGGCGAACCGATCGAGGGGCAGCGCCGTCGTGCCGCTGCCCCCGCGCACGGCGAGGACCCCGCCGTCGGCGTCACGCTCGTACGCCACGCGCTCTCCCAGCGAGGCGTATCCCGGCGCGTCGGCGACGCGCAGCGTGTGGGCGTCGACGACCTCGAGTCGCTGCGGCTCGGCGAGCGGGTCGGCCACGGTGGGGTCGAGCAGGTGCAACCGGCCGCCGAGGGCGACGATGTCGTAGACGCCGAACTGGGTGGCGAAGCGGCCGGTGTAGCGCGCGGCGTCGGCGACCGGGTCGTCCGGGCATGCGCTGGCCGCGACGTCCACCAGCCGCACACCGGCGTCGGCCAGCGTGAGCGCCGGACCGTCGACGGCGTTGGTGAGCACCGCCACGGCGAGGCGGTCGACGGGATCGAACCAGGTGCGGGTGGTGAAGCCCGGGAATCCGCCGCCGTGGCCGAGCACACGCCGCCCGCCGACGCCGGCCACGGCGAGGCCGAGGCCGTACTCGCCGGCCGCCCCGCCGACCCGCCACTCAGTGCGCTGCATCATTCGCTTGGCGTCGTCGGACACCACTCGATCGTCGCCGTGGAAATGGGCAGCCGCCCAGCGCACGAGGTCGGTGGCCGTCGACGAGAACCCGGTTGCGGCGGCCATCGCCCCGGTCTGGATGTGGTCGAACGGCAGCCGGCGATCGGCGTAGGACAGTGCCGTGTAGCCGGTGGCGTGGTCTCCGGTGGCGGCAGGGTCGATATCCGCCGACGTGGCGTCGAGCCCGAGCGGTGCGAGCAGCGCACCGGTCACGTGGTCGGCGTACCCCTGCCCCGTGGCCGCCTCGATCACGGCGCCGAGCAGGGCGAAGCCGACGTTCGAGTACTTGAACCGCTCGTTGCGCCCGAGCACCGCGGCGTCGTCGCACGCGATCTCGATCAGGCGGGCTGCGTCGGGGAACGGCCTGGCCAGCTGCCAGTGGTCGCTGTCCCAGCCGTCGCGCACGACGCCGCCGCCGTGGGCGAGTAGCTCGCGCAGCGTCACCGCGCCGAGGCCGGTCGCGCCCAGCTCTTCGACCCATTTGCCGGCGGTGTCGTCGAGTCGCAGCCGTCCCTGCTCGGCGAGGCGCACGACCGCCGTGGCGGTGAACGTCTTGGAGTGCGACGCGATGCGGAAGCGGTGGTCGGTGGTCAGGGGCGTCCCCGCCTCGGCGTCGGCGAGCCCGTGGGCGCACGACAGCACGATCTCGTCGTCGTGCAGCACGGCAGCCTGGATGCCAGGCACTCGCTCGAAGCGCTGGCGGAACTCCAGGAACTGCTCGAAGTAAGCGCACGCGTCCACCACGGCCGTCCGCTCGATCGTCATCGCCGACAACCCTACGGTCGCGCGATCGCCCGGCTGGGTCGCCGGCAGCTGTGGCTACGACTTGTCGACCGCTGCCGGCGCCGGCTCCAGCGCGCCTTCGGCGAGGCCGTCCTTGAACTCCTTCTGCGCCTTGCCGAGGTTCCTGGCCAGCTTCGGCAGCTGGGCGCCGCCGAAGATCACCAGCACGACGGCGAGGACGATGAACCACTCGGGACCTGACGGCATCTCGACAACCTCACTTGCTCCTGGGCCTGTGGGGCCGGCGGGAAACGGTGCCGGCCTCGTGTTCGGTTCGGAGCAGAGCCGCCGGCGGATGCGTCAACGTCGCCAGCGGCGGATGCCCTTGAGTCCGTACGTCAGCAGGATCACGGCACGCGTCGGCTCGACGGCGACGAACGCCGCGCCGGGCGAGTCGTCGGGGCCACCGGGCTCGAAGATGTTGAGGTCGTAGTCGAACGTGCCGTTCCACAGGCGGCGCTTGGTCCCGACGTCGGCGTGCACGCTGGCTGTCCCCCACAGCTCGACGCCGTCACCGGATTCGGTCACCTGCCAGTGCAGAGCGACTCGCGGGCTGTTCGCGATGTTGCGCGCCTTCACCGAGTTGGCGCCGATCATCGCCCACATCGTGTCGCCCTCCCATGCGGGGTGGATCGGGACGACGTCGGGCTCGCCGTCGGCGCCGACCGTGGCCAGGTGCGCCCACGGACTGAGCGTGGCGGCGAACGAGCGCACCTCGTCGAGCGTCGCCGTGGGCTCGACCGGTGGCTCGGATGTGTCGGGCGAGACGGGCGAGACGGGCGTGTCGGCCATCGCCGAACGGTAGCCCCAGCCGTCCCCGCGGTTGCCCGTTCTGTGTCACGGCAGATGCCGATCCATGTACCGGTGCGGGCCGTAGGGTTCGCGGCTATGGCCAGCGCCGCAGGTCCACCGCCCGAACGGCGTCGCGCGGGACGATATGCCCTGCTCGCGCTGCCACTGCTGCTCGTCGCCCAATGCGAACCGGGGTGCGAGCCGGCAACCCCGCCACCGCCAGCGCCGGCGCCGGAGCCGATCGCCGTCCCTGCCCTCGGCTCCGGCACGACGCCCTACCGAATCCCGGTCGCCGACGCCGGCGCCGCGTCGTGGGGCACGATCCACGCCGAGTACCCGGCGACGGACGTCTTCGTGCGGTGCGGGGCGGTGATCGTGTCACCAGTCAACGGCGTCGTGCTCGAGGCCCGCCGCGTCAACGCCTACGACTGGGCGGTCGACAACCCGGCCACCCGCGGCGGCCGCTCGGTGGCGATCGTCGGTGACGACGGCGTGCGCTACTACCTCGCCCACTTCGAGTCGATCGACGACGGGATCGAGCCCGGGGTGCGGGTCGAGATCGGTCAGCGGCTCGGATTGATGGGCCGCACGGGGCGGGCGTCGGCGTGCCACGTCCACGTCGGCCTGTCACCACCGTGCCCCGGCAAGGAGTGGTCGGTGCGTCGCGGCGTGGTCTGGCCGTATCCGTACCTGGACGACTGGCGGGCGGGTGGTCAGCGCAGCCCGGTCGCCGAGGTCGAGCAGTGGCTGGCGGCCAACCCGAACGCCTGCGCCGAGGCGATGGCCGACCCGTACGCGGCCGACGCATGACGGCGCACCGCGACACCGAGGTGCTCCGCCAGGCGGCGGTGCTGGCGATGGAGTACGCGGCGGCAGTCGACGACCGCCCTGCGACTCCCAGTCGGGACGCCGTCGCCACCCTCGCCACGTTCGACCAGCCGCTACCGGACGACGGCGACGACCCGCGCGACACGGTTCGCCTGCTGCACGACGTCGGGAGCCCGGCGACGATCGCCTCCACCGGCGCCCACTACTTCGGGTTCGTGACCGGCGCCACGTTCCCGGTCGCCCTGGCGACGTCGTGGTTGGCGGGCGCGTGGGACCAGAACGCTGCCCTGCCCGTGATGTCGCCCGTCGCGGCCACGCTGCACGACGTGGTGCGACGCTGGCTCGTCGACCTGCTCGGGCTGCCGGCCGGCACGGGCGTCGCGTTCGTCACCGGGGCGACCGTGGCCAACGCGTCGTGCCTCGCGCGGCGCGTGACTCGCTCCTCGCCGCTCAGGGCTGGGACGCCCAGGCCGACGGCCTGTTCGGCGCACCGGCCATCGACGTCGTGGTCGGCGAGCGGGCGCACTCGACCCTGAGCAAGTCGCTCGGCCTCGTCGGACTCGGCCGCGACCGCGTCCATGTCGTGCCTGGCGACCACAACGGCCGGATGCGGGCCGAGCTGCTCCCCGACCTCGACGGCCCGGCGCTCGTGTGCGCCCAGGCCGGGGAAGTCAACACCGGTGCCTTCGACCCGTTCGAACCGCTGGCGGACTGGGTGGCCGATCGTGGCGGCTGGCTGCACGTCGACGGCGCGTTCGGCGTGTGGGCGCTCGCCGACCCTGGCCGGGCGCATCTCGTGGCCGGGCTCGAGCGAGCCGATTCGTGGGCGACCGACGGCCACAAGTGGCTCAATGTGACCTACGACTGCGGGATCGCGTTCGTCCGCCGCCCCGATGACCTGTGGCGCACGTTCGCTGCGGTGGCCGGCTACCTGCCGTCGACCGACGCGTTCGAGGCGATGCACCACACGCCGCAGTCCTCGCAGCGCGCTCGCCAGATCGAGGTGTGGGCGGTGCTGCGGACGCTGGGCCGCCGCGGCGTGGGCGCACTGGTCGCCGGCGCGTGCGACGCGGCCACCGCGATCGCCGACCAGCTGCGCGCCGGCGGGCTGACGATCCTCAACGACGTGGTCCTCAACCAGGTGCTCGTGCGCCTCGTCGACGGGCCGACGACCGAGGCGTTGGTCAACGAGGTCCAAGCAGACGGCCGGATCTGGTGCGGCGCGACGCAGTGGGATGGGGCGACGGCGATGCGCGTCAGCGTGTCGTCGTGGAAGACCGATCTCGACGACGCCGCGTTCGCCGCCAGCGTCATCCTCGAGTGCGCGACGCGGGTGCGCACCGGCGCGGCGAGCCACATCCTCCGCTGACGCCCGCCGGCGGTACCGTCGTCGCCCGTGGCCCGTCTGAGCTCGACCGAACGGAGCGGCCTACCCGACCGGGCGTTCGCCTACGTCGACGCCGGCGGCATTCGCCGCCTGCCGATCCACGACCCGTCCCACGTCCGCAACGCGCTCGCCCGCTTTCACCAAGTGCGCTTCGCCGACGACGTCGCTCGCGAGCGGGCTCGCGCCCGGCTACTGCGCGCCGCCCAGCGGTTCAGGATCGTGCCCGTCGGCTTCATCGCCAACGAGCTGGAGGCGGCGCGCCGGGCGACGGCGCGCGGCGGCGGGTTGCCGACCGGGTTTGTGACGATGGTGATGACCGACGTCGAAGGCTCGACCGCGCTTGTCCGCCAGGTCGGCGACCGGTTCGGCGAGCTGATGGACGCGATGTGGTCGGTCCTGCGCCGGTCCGTCGCCTCCTTCGGCGGCTACGAGGTCGAGGCGCGGGCCGACGAGTTCTTCGCCGCCTTCGAGGCGCCGCGGTCGGCAGTCGACGCGGCGGTCGCGATGCAGCGGGCGCTGCTCGGCGGTACGCCCACCGACGGCCCGCTCGTGCGCATCCGTGTCGGTGTGCACAGCGGGTACCCGACCTCGACGCCCGGCAACTATGTCGGGCTCGACGTGAATACGACGTCGCGAATCACGGCCCTCGGGCACGGCGGCCAGATCATCGTGTCGGCCAACACACGGGAGGCGGTGCGGGCGACCGACAGCAGAGGCGTGAAGTTCGTCGAACTCGGCACCTATCCGCTCCGCGGGCTTTCCGAGCCGGTGTCGCTGTTCCAGGTTGCATCGGCGGGCCTCCCCCGCCGGTTTCCGCCGCTGCGCAGTGGCTGAGGCCGCCACCGGGTCGGCCGGCGGCGGCCGCGCCGGCCTCGGCGTGACGGCGCGGCTCGTCCTCTGCGTGGGCGGCGCGGGATGATGCGGCAATGACCGAGCACAGCCAGGGCATGCTGGCCGAGCGAGCGCCAGCGAGCCGGACAGCGATGGGGTTCGGGGGCGCAGCCCCCGGAGTGACATGAGCGACGAAGGCAGCGTCGAACTGCTGGCATCCGGCTACGGGTTGGTGGAGGGACCGCGGGTCGACGCCGCGGGCAACCTCTATTTCTCCGACGTCGACAACGGCGGGGTGCGGTGCCGGCGGCCCGACGGGACGATCGAGACGGTCGTGCCGAAGCGGCGCGGCGTCGGCGGCATCGCCCTCCATGCCGACGGTGGGCTCGTCATCTCCGGGCGCAACATCTGCCACGTGCGCGACGGCGAGACGCGTATCGTGTTCGCGCCAGACGCCCCCGGTCTCAACGACCTCTTCGTCGACGCCGCGGGACGGGTGATCTGCGGCACGATGCGCTCCGATCCGTTCTCGTTCGACGGGCCGCGCACGTCCGGCGAGTGCTGGCTGATCGAGAGCGACGGCGAGGCTCGCGAGCTGTACGGCGACGTTGCGCTGACCAACGGCATCGGCCTGTCGCCGGGCGGCGACGTGCTGTACCACTCGGACACGACACGCGGCGTGTGGGCCCACGATTACGACGACGGTGCTGTCAGCGGTCGCCGGCTGTTCGTGGGTGGTGACGACCTCCAACCGGACGGGCTGGCCGTCGACACCGAAGGCGTCGTGTGGGTGGCCGACGTCTCCGGCTCCGGAGCCGTCCGCGGCTTCGCGCCCGACGGCACGGAGGTCGGTCGGATCGAGGTCCCGGCGCGGATGGTCACCAGCGTCTGCTTCGGCGGGCCCGACCGGCG
>JBIOUO010000166.1:0-6529 GCA_044867195.1 Ilumatobacteraceae bacterium | reverse complement strand
TGTCGCCGCCGACGACAGCGTCGGAACCACCCAGCACTCGCGCCGCCGCCCGCCCGAGGTCGAGGGCGAACGAGGCGGTGAGGTCGACGTTGGCCACCCCCCGCACGCCGTCGGTGCCGAACTTCATTCCGGCCGCGGAGCGCTCAGCGCTTCGTGAACTGCGGCGCCTTACGGGCCTTCTTGAGGCCGTACTTCTTGCTCTCCTTCTTGCGCGCGTCGCGCGTGAGGAGACCGGCCTTCTTCAGCGTCGAGCGGCTCTCTGGCTCGACCGCGGCCAGCGAGCGGGCGAGCGCCATCCTCAGCGCTCCGGCCTGGCCGCTCACGCCGCCGCCGGAGATCGTGGCGTCGATGTCGAAGCGGTCGGTGGCCTCGGCGACGCGCAGCGGCTCGCTGGCCTCCATGCGGTGCGCCGGCGTCGTGAAGTACGACTCGAAGGGGCGGCCGTTGACGGTGATCGTGCCCGTACCTGAGCGCACCCGGGCGCGAGCGATCGCCTCCTTGCGGCGACCGGTCGTCTGGACAAGCGGGATGGCCATCGGATGCCTCCTCAGCGAGCCGAGCGGTGCGCGCGGAGCTGCGCCGCCGACAGGTCGAGCGGCTGCGGGATCTGCGCCGCGTGCGGGTGGTCGGGCCCGGCGTACACCTTCAGCTTGGTCAGCATCTGGCGGCCGAGGGGGCCCTTGGGCAGCATGCCCTTCACGGTTTGGCGGATCGCGTCGGCCGGCTTGCGGGCGAGCAGCTCACCGTAGCTCTCGGACCGGATGCCACCCGGGTAGCCGCTGTGCCGCCATACCCGCTCACGATCGGCCTTGCCCGACGTCAGGACGACCTTCTTGGCGTTGACGACGATGACGTGGTCGCCGGTGTCGAGGTGGGGGGCGAACGTCGGCTTGTGCTTGCCGCGCAGCACGCGGGCGATCTCCGTGCACATGCGACCGAGCACCAGGCCGTCGGCGTCGACGACGTGCCACTGGCGCTGGATCTCGCTGGCTTTCGGGGAGTACGTGCGCATGCTGGGTCGACCTTCGCGAAGGGAACCGGGAGAGGATATCGGGACGCCGGCGCGAACGGTGAGCGCAGCGGGCGTACATCCGCACACCCGGCTCACAGTTCCGGTAGAACACTGGCCGTCATGAGCAGCGATGTCGTCCGCACGGTCACCGTCATCGGGTCGGCCAGCGCCTCGGCGCGGCCGGACCGGGCCACGCTGTCGCTCGGCGTGCAGTCCCGCCGCCCGTCGGCGCAGAGCGCGATGACTGTCGTCGACGAGCGGGCGGCGACCCTCGTCAGCGCGCTGCGCGACGCCGGCGCCCGCGACGAGGATCTGCGCACGACCAGCCTCAGCTTGTGGTTCGACCAGTCGGACCGGGCCTACGTCGCGTCGTACTCGGTCAGCGTCGCCGTCCCGGCCGACGACGCCGGCCGCTTCATCGACGCCGCCGCCGAGGTCGCCGGCGACGAGCTGACGATGAACGGTGTCTCGTTCTCCGTCGCCGACCCGGCCGCGGTCATCGCCCCGCTGCGCCAGCTCGCCGTCGCCGACGCGCGCGACAAGGCGGCGGTACTGGCGGCCGCCGCCGGGGCGACGCTCGGGGCGGTGGTCTCGATCGTGGAGGGCGGCGGCGGTGGCGCGGTCCCGCTCCCTCGCGCCGGCGCCCGGATGGCGATGGCCGCACCGATCGAACCTGGCAGCGAGACGCTGACCCTGCAGGTGACCGTGACCTGCGAGCTGATCCCGGCCTGATCCCTGCGCGCCGCCATCATCTGGGTGGCCGCAGTCTCATCCGGCTTTCTGGGTGGCGAGCTCGAACCCGAACGGCAGCTCCAGCCGGTGGGCGGCCATCACCTCGCGATCGGCCAGCACGTCGCGGGTCGGCCCGTCGACGACGATCCGGCCGCCGTCGAGCACCACCGCCCGCGCGCACAGCTGCAGCGCGTACGGCAGGTCGTGGGTCACGAGGATCGTCGTCACCGGCAGGCCGAGCACGATCTCGGCCAGCTCGCGGCGAGCGACGGGGTCGAGGTTCGACGACGGCTCGTCGAGCACGAGGATGTCGGGGCGCATCGCCAGCACGGTGGCCAGGGCGACCCGGCGCCGCTCGCCGAAGCTGAGGTGGTGCGGCGAGCGATCGGCCGCATCGGCCATCCCGACTGCGTCGAGGGCTTCGGCGGTCCGGGCTTCCAGCTCGATCCCCCGCAGCCCGAGGTTGGACGGGCCGAATGCGACGTCGTCCCGAACCGTCGGCATGAACAGCTGGTCGTCAGGGTCCTGGAACACGATCCCCACGCGGCGGCGGATCTCGGGCAGGTTGGCCCGCTCGACGGCCAGCCCGCCGACCGTCACGCTCCCGTGGGTCGGCGTGTTGATGCCGTTGAGCGACAGCACGAGCGTGGTCTTGCCGGCACCGTTGGGACCGAGCACAGCGACGCGCTCGCCGGGCTCGACCACGAGATCGATGCCGTCGAGCGCCCGATGGCCGTCGGGGTAAGCGAACTCGAGGTCGCGTACGACCAGCGCCGGCGGGCTCATCGGTTCACCCGCCAGGCGACGACAGCGACGATCGTCGCCGCCGCCGGCCACAGGAGGCACAGCGCCCATGAGCGCACGGTCGCCGCCGCGCTGCGCACCGGCATCGACCCGACATAGCCGCGCGACGCCATGGCGAGATAGACCCGCTCACCACGCTCGTAGGAGCGCACGAACAGCGCGCCCGCCGACGTGGCGATCGCCGCGGCGTGCCCGATGTGGCTGGCCCGGGCCCCGCGGGATTCACGGGCGATCCGCATGCGGTGCACCTCGCCGCTGAGGACGTCGCCGTAACGGACCATGAACCCGGTGATCGCCACCAGCTGGCGCGGGACGTGCAGCCGCTCGAGGCCTTGCAGCACATGCGGGACCGAGGTGGTCGACGCCAGCACGATCGACGCGGCGACGCCGATCGTGCCTTTGGCGACGATGTTCCACGCCGCCCACAGCCCTGGCTGCGAGAGGTGCAACCCGAGCACCTCGACGCTGCGGTCGCGGCCGACCAGCGGGAGCAGCAGGGCGAACAGCAGGAACGGGACCTCGATGACGAGCCGCCGCGTGACCGTGAGCAGGGGGACGCGCCCGATCAGCGCGGCCAGCACGACGAGCGCGGCGAGCACGCCGAACGCCCAGAACTGCTCCTTCGGCGTCGCCACCACGGCGAACACGAACAGCACGGTCGCCAGCAGCTTGCACTGCGGCGCGAGCCGATGCAGGCGGCCCTCGTGGTGGACGAGGAGATGTCGATGTCCGCCGGCCACGTCGACCCGCTCAGCTCGCCCGCACGGCTGGATCCGCAGGCGGCGCCGAGGGGTCCCGCCGCCTGCGGACCAGCCAGACGACGCCGGCCCCGAGGGCGAACGTCGCCGCGACGCCGGTCAACCCGGCGAGGATTGTGGAGAGCGCGTCGTCGTGGACGCCCTGGACGGAATAGCCGGCCAGCGGGCTGTCCCCCAGCGCGTGCGGCAGCTCGGTCCGGTCGATCCCCGTGTCGGCTGCGACCTTCGCCAGACCATCGGGATGGGTATCGGCGTTCGGGGCGAGGCCGACGACCAGCAGCGCGGCGGCCGCCACGCCGATGAGGACGAACGCCAGCAGCGAGACTGGACGGCGAGCGGCCATGTCAGGCCACCCCCTGGGCGCCGGCGACACGGGTGGGCGTGGACCGAGGCGTCACGACGTCGCGGGCGCCGTACACGAGGTCGGGACGCGTCGCCATCACGGCCCCGAGAGCGACGGCGGTGATCAGTCCCTCGCCGATGCCGATGAGCACGTGGACGCCGACCATCGTCCCTGCGACCGCCCGGACCGAGACGGCATCGTTGCCGCCGATCGCGAATTCGGCGACGAAGAGCCCGGCGGCGAGGACCGGCGCGGTGAAGGCGGCGACGCCGGAGGCCACCGTCACCGAGGCCGGCAGGCGGCCGAGCAGGCGTCTGGCCAGGACGAAGACGCCGTAGCCGGCGAAGGCACCGACGAACGCCATGTTGATCACGTTCAGTCCGAGCGCGGACAACCCGCCGTCGGCGAACAGCAGCGCCTGCACGACGAGCACCACCGTGACGGCGAGCGCCCCGGCATACGGGCCGACGAGCACGGCGGCCAGCACGCCGCCGAGCAAGTGACCGCTGGTGCCGTTGGCGACGGGGAAGTTGAGCATCTGCACAGCGAAGACGAACGCGGCGACGAGACCGACGATCGGCACCTCCCGCTCGTCCAGCGTGCGCGCCGTCACGCGCAGGCAGGCGGCGACGAGTGCGATGGCGAGGGCGCCGGCGAGCAGTGAGGTCGGTCCGTCGATGAACCCGTCAGGAATGTGCATCGCCAGCATGCGTTCCCCTTACACCTTCGAGCCGTTGTGCGAACCGTTCGCAGAGTAGCGAGACTGCGAACCGCTCGCAGTCTGTTCGGCGCTCGGAACCGGGTGGATGGGTGCGGTCCGCTTCCTCTTCGATCTGGGCGGGCAGCGTGTCAACTGTTGTCACGTTGCCCGCCCAGATTGCCGCTCGCGGTGGTCATCGAGGCGGCGGCTCTGCCGGGGACGTGTATCAGCGGTCGGCGCAGGCGCGGCAGCGGCCGACGATGGCGAAGTGCGAGCCGTCGAGGACGAAGTCGTACTCGTCAGCGAGCCGCTCCCGGACGGCGGCGAAGATGTCGCTGGGCACGGCGACGTGGCGGTCACAGATCTCACACACGAGGTGGCGGACGTCGGTCGTCGCGGCATGCTCGTACAGCGCTGGTCCGTGCGACAGGTGGACGTGGCGCACGGCGCCGATCTCCTCGAGCAGGCCGAGCGTGCGGTACACGGTGGACACGTGGACCTCGGGCACCGCGGCGGCCAGCTCGTCGGCCGTGAACGCAGTGTCGTGCTGGCGCACGGCGTCGACGACGGCGCGGCGGGTGCGCCCGACCGAATGCCCGGCCTCGCGCAGCCGCCCGACGATCTCGTCGGGCTCGACGAGCCGGTCGACGTGGGCGTGGCGCACAGTAGTCATGGGTGAACCGTCGCAACCTGCGAGCGAGCGAGCGCCAGCGAGCGAGCGGCCAACAACGGCCTGCGTGGCCGGGGAACGCAGCGGATGGTCACGGTCACGGCAATTCTGTCAGCCGTTTCGGGCCCGATCGGGCACGTTGCGGCTGACGACTCGGGGTGCATACCCGACCTCCCACAGAACCAGCCCGTGGGGCGGGGCGACCTGGCCGGCGGCTTCACGGTCGCGAGCGACGAGGATGCCGCGCATGTCACCGGGCGAAGCCTTGCCGGAACCGACGTCGACCAGCGTGCCGACGATCGAGCGCACCATCTGGTGGCAGAACGCGGTGGCCCGGATCTCGAAGCGGAGGTGGGCACGGTCCTCGAGTCGCGACCAGCGAGCGGCGAGGACGCGCCGGACCATCGACGTCTCGCGCTCGCCGTCGGCGAGCTTGGGCCGGCGGCAGAACGACGTGAAGTCGTGCGCGCCGAGCAACGGGTCGCAGGCCGCCTGCATCGCCCACACGGCCAGCGGCTGGCGCACGTACCACGCCTGCCCGGCAAGCAGCGGGTTGGGCGACGGTGCGTTCCAGATGTGGTAGCGGTAGTGCCGCCACAGCGCCGAGAAGCGGGCGTCGAAGTCGGCGGCCGCCCAGGCAGCGTCACGGACCGCGATGTCCGGCGCGCACAGCTTGTTCAGCCGCCGCACGAGGTCGTCGAGGTCGACGCCGGCGGGCAGGTCGCCGGACACCACCTGGCCCCACGCGTGGACCCCCGCGTCCGTGCGTCCGGCGCCGGTGAGCTCGACGGGTTGGCGGACGACGGTCGCCACCGCCGCCGACAGGTCGCCGAGGACGGTCCGCACACCCGTGTTCGCGGCGAACCCGTGGAACCGGCTCCCGTCGTAGGCGACGGTCATCCGTACGCGCGGCATCCGGCGAGGCTACGTCCGAGGATCTGGGCGGGGATCGTCTCGGAATCCGAGACAGATCCCGCCCAGATCGCGGGGTGAGACGATTCCCGCCCAGATTGGGGGGCTACACCAACTCGATGCGCGCCATCTCGGCGGCGTCGCCGTGGCGGGCACCGAGCTTGAGGATGCGCGTGTACCCGCCGTTGCGCTCCATGTAGCGCGGCGCGACGTCGTTGACCAGCTTGTGGGTCATCTCGCGGTCGCCGAGGAAGCCCTGGATCTGGCGGATCCGGTGCACGCGCATCGGGCCGTCGTCCTGGGCCTTCTTGGCCTTGGTGATCAGCTTCTCGGCGAGCGGGCGGAGGGCCTTGGCCTTGGCCTCGGTCGTGACGATGGCCTCGGCAGCGAACAGCGACGCGGCGAGGTTGGCCATCATCAGGCGCTGGTGGGCGGCGTCACCGCCGAAGGCACGCGACTTACGCGGGGTGGGCATCTGACGACCTCCGACTCACCCGCGCAGCGACAGGCCGCGCTCGTCGAGCTTCTGCTTCACCTCGTCGAGGCTCTTCTGCCCGAAGTTGGTGATGTTCAGCAGGTCGTCCTCGGTCTTCGTCAG
>JBIOUO010000165.1:0-8964 GCA_044867195.1 Ilumatobacteraceae bacterium | reverse complement strand
GCTCGACCTCGGCCGCTACGAACCGTCGGTCGCCACGACCACCGTCCACGGCGACCCCGCCCTGCACGCCGACCCGGCGGACGAGCTCGATGCGCGCGACGCGCCCGACGTGCTCGGCACGCCCGCGCCCGACGTGTTCGCCGAGCTCAACACGGCGTTCGGCGCGACCACCCTGATCCGCATCCCGTCCGGCCACGTCGCGACCGACCCGATCATCGTCACCCACGACCTCAGCGACGACGGCAGCGCCGCCTTCCCTCGCCTCGTCGTCGTCACCGGCGCCGACAGCGAGGTCACCGTCGTCGAGCGCTTCACCTCGAGTCCCGGGCGAGACGTGCTCGTCGTCCCCGTCCTCCAGCTGCGCGCCGGCCCCGCTGCCCGCGTGCGCTACGTCGCTGTCAACGAGCTCGCCGACACGGCCTGGCAGATCGGCCACCAGCGGGCCGTCGGCGAGCGTGACTCCGACGTGATGCTGGCGACGGTCGCCCTCGGCGGCCACTACGCGAGGGTCCGCACCGAGGCGCGCATCGTCGGTCCCGGCGCGAGCACCCGCCAGGTCGCCCTCTACTTCGCCGGCGGCGAGCAGATGCACGACTTCCGCACGATCCAGGATCACGCCGCGCCGCACACCACCAGCGACCTGCTGTTCAAGGGGGCCGTGCAGGACCGGGCGCGCAGCGTCTACACCGGCCTGATCAAGGTGCGCAAGGAGGCCCGCGGCACGATCGCGTTCCAGACCAACCGCAACCTCACACTGAGCGAGGGGGCGTGGGCCGAGAGCGTCCCGAACCTGGAGATCGAGACCAACGACGTGCGTTGCAGCCACGCCTCGGCGGTCGGTCCGATCGACGCCGACCAGCGCTTCTACCTCGAGAGTCGCGGGATCCCGACGCCGATCGCCGAGCGGCTGATCGTGCTCGGGTTCTTCGACGAGGTCCTCGACCAGCTGCCCGTCGGGTCACTGGCGGTCGAGCTGCGCCAGCGGGTGGCGGCGAAGCTCGACCAGCTCGACACCGACCGTGTGCTGAGCGGGGTGGCCTGACGTGGCGAGCACGACGCTGCCTCTCGACCAGCTGAAGCCCGGCACCGTCCAGCGCGTCGTGGTCGACGGCGTGCCCGTGGCGGTGGTCCGGATTGACGACGACGTCTACGCCATCGGCGACGTGTGCAGTCACGCCAACGTGTCGCTGTCGGAGGGCGAGGTGTGGGTCGACGAGCGCGAGCTGGAGTGCCCGAAGCACGGCAGCACGTTCGACCTCGAGACCGGCGAACCGGTGACGCTGCCCGCCACCCAGCCGGTGCCGGTGTACCGCGTCGAGGTGGGCGATGGCACGGTGACGATCACGGTGGACTCATGACCACCCTCGAGATCCGGGGCCTGCGCGTCGCGGTGGGCAGCCGGGAGATCGTGCGCGGCATCGACCTGACGGTGTCGAGCGGCGAGGTGCACGCCGTGATGGGTCCCAACGGCGCTGGCAAGAGCACGCTGTCGGCAGTCGTGATGGGCAAGCCGGGCTACGAGATCCTCGCCGGAACGGTCACGCTCGACGGCACCGACGTGCTCGCCCTGCCGACATGGCAACGCGCCGCCGCCGGCTTGCACCTCGTGCCGCAGTACCCGACCGAGGTGCCCGGCGTCGCCGTCGACGCCATGCTGCGCGAGGCGCTGACGGCCCGCGATCGCGACCCCGCCGGCCTCACTGCCCTGCTGCTCGCCGAGGCGGCGCGCATCGGGCTCGACGAGGCGCTGCTCCACCGCTCGCTCAACGTCGACCTCTCCGGCGGCGAGAAGAAGCGCAACGAGACGCTGCAGCTGGCCATCCTCGCGCCGAGGATCGCGATCCTCGACGAGATCGACTCCGGGCTCGACATCGACGCCCTGCGCGCCTGTGCGAGGCGGATCGAGGCGGCGACCGCGCCGACGGCGTCAGGACCGGGACTCGGCGTGCTGGCGATCACGCACTACAACCGCATGCTCGCCGAGCTGCGCCCGGACCAGGTGCACGTGCTCATCCGCGGGCAGATCGTCGCCGAGGGCGGCCCCGAGCTGGCCGACGAGCTGGAGGCATCCGGCTACGCCGCGTTCGCCGCCGACGACACCCCGCCGCCGCACGAGAAGGCCGCCGTGCGTCCCGGCTCGCTCGACGAGCTGTTCTCGTCGCGCTGACCCGCCACCGTCCCACGAACTGGGCGGGAATCGTCTCGGTTTCCGGGACGATTCCCGCCCAGATGGCGGGGTGAGACGATTCCCGCCCAGATTGGGGAACGGCGCTGGGCCGCGGGTGACGAGGCACCAAGCGGGCGGGCGTAGTGTCGGGTGCCATGGACGCGTGGGAGGAGCGTGACGGCGCGCTGCGCCGGCAGTTCAAGTTCGCCAACTTCTCGGAGGCCTTCGCCTTCATGACCCGCGTCGCGCTGCTCGCCGAGAAGCGCAACCACCACCCCGACTGGTCGAACTCGTGGAACACCGTCGACATCGCGCTGTCGAGCCACGACGCCGGCAACACCGTCACCGACCGCGACCGGGACCTCGCGTCGGCGATCGACGCGCTGCTCTGACTCGGGCCGATCCGTGACGACCGCCGTTCCGCGCGCCCAAGCCGGGCAGCGCGGGCGGCACGCAGGCACGTTCCCCGGCGGCCGGGTCGTGACCGGCGGCTTCATCGTCCTCGCCGTCTCGTCGGGACTCGGCTTCTACGGGCTCGCCGTCTACCTCGCCGCGTTCAGCGACGAGCGCGACTGGCCGGTGGCGTCGATCTCCCTGGCGACGACGATCTACTTCATCGTCGGCGGATTCGCCGGCCTCTACGTCGCCCGCGTCATCGCCCGCCGCGACGTGCGCCTGCCGATCGTCGGCGGGGCGATCGTCGGCGGCGTGTCACTGGCGGTGCTCGGCCAGGTCCAGGAGCGGTGGCAGCTGTACCTCGTCTACGCCGTCTTCGCCCTTGGGTTCGCCGGCGCCGGGCTGATCCCGGTGACCACGGTCGTCACCCGCTGGTACCACGTCCGGCGCTCGGTCGCCCTGTCGGTCGCGTCGACGGGGCTGTCCGCGGGTGGGATCGTTCTGACGCCGCTGGCCAAGTGGCTGATCGACGAGTACGGCCTGGCGACGGCGACGCCGATCCTCGGTGCGATCTGGATCGCTGGGATCCTGCCGTTCGCGCTGTGGCTCGTGCGGCCCGACCCGGCCCGCCTCGGCTGGCTGCCCGACGGCGAGCGGGTGCTCCTCGACACGGTCCCGGTGGCGCCGACCGGCGTCGTGTTCTCCGACGCCGTGCGCACCCGCTTCTTCATCTGCGTCACGATCGCCTACACGCTCGTGCTCGGGGCCCAGGTCGGCGGCATCCAGCAGCTCGTCAAGCTCGTCGAGGACCGCACCGACGAGGCCACGGCGACGTTGGCCGTGACCGTCGTCGCCGGGATGTCGGTCGTCGCCCGGCTTGCCGGCGGGCGGATCGTGTCGCATGTGCCGATGGTCGCCTTCACGGCGATGCTGGCGCTGCTCCAAGCGGTGGCCCTCGCCGCGCTCGCGTTCGCCCACTCGACGGCGACGATCTTCCCGGCGATCATCCTGTTCGGGGCGACGGTCGGGAACCTCCTGA
This sequence comes from Ilumatobacteraceae bacterium, assembly GCA_044867195.1. Lineage (GTDB taxonomy): Bacteria > Actinomycetota > Acidimicrobiia > Acidimicrobiales > Ilumatobacteraceae > JALZMG01. The sequence continues at coordinate 5,362 of JBIOUO010000165.1, read as the reverse complement.
TGCTCCAGCCGCTGCTGATCGCCGAGCGCTTCGGCGTCCTCGACTACCCGCGCATCTTCAGCCGCAGCCAGTTCATCGGCATGGTCGGCATGGCCGGTGGCCCACTGCTGCTCGGCTGGCTGTACGACAACGCGGGCGGATACCGCACCGCATACCTCGTCGCCGCGGCGTGCTCGTTCACCGGCTCCGCGGTGCTCTCCGCCGGCGGCCCCGCTCACGAGCTCCGCTCATGACGGAACCAGAGCTCCATGCCAACGTCCGCCGCGTGATGGCTGCCGCGGCCGAGGTCGATCTCGACATCGTGCCGGTGCACTTCCCGGACGGCACCAAGACGGCGGCCGACGCCGCGGCGGCGATCGGGGTGTCGGTCGCCCAGATCGTGAAAAGCCTGATCTTCGCAGTCGACGGCGAGGTCGTGCTCGCCTGCGTCAGCGGCGCCAACCAGCTCGACGAGCGCAAGCTGGCGGAGGCTGCCGGCGGCGTCGCCAGCAGCCGGGTCGATGCCGACACCGTGCGCGCCGCGACAGGCTTTCCGATCGGTGGCGTCCCGCCGTTCGGCCACGCCACGCCGCTGCGGGTGTTCATCGACGAGGACCTGCTCATCCACGACGAGGTGTGGGCCGCCGCCGGGACGTGGAACGAGGTGTTCGCGATCACGCCTGGCGACCTGGTCAGCGCGAGCGGCGGCGTCCTGGCCGACCTCAGGCGAACCAGCGTGACGCGTTGACCGCCGAGTCGTAGGGTGGCCGTTGTGGCGCTCTTCCTGATCGAACGGAACTTTGCCGAAGCCCTCGAGATCGGGGCGGACGAGACGGCTGGCATCATCGCCGTCAACGACGACGCCAAGGTTCGCTGGGTCTACTCGTTCCTCAGCGCCGACAAGCGCAAGACGTACTGCCTGTACGAGGCCGAGAGCGAGGAGGCGATCCTCGAAGCTGCCCGCCGCAACGGGATCCCGGCCGACGTCATCGTGCGCGTCGAGGAGCTGCGACCGGAGGCGTTGCTCGCCGCCGGTCACTGACCGTCGAGCAATCCTCGGCGCAGCGCCCACGCCGCCGCCTCGGTGCGATTCGCGCACGCCGTCTTCATCAGGATCGAACGCACATGGTTGGCGGCCGTGTGCTGGCTGATGTGCAGCGTCGAACCGATGTCCCGGTTGCTGCGCCCGACGGCGACGAGGCGCAGCACGGCCACCTCGCGTTCGGTCAGCCCGGCGGCGCCACCACCCGTACGGGCTGGCCCGACTGCCTCGAGGCCGAGCGTCGTGCGGGCAGCGGCGGCCATGCCGGCCATGCCCAATCGCTCGGCGGTGGCGAGCGCGCTGGCGACGAGCTGACGACCACGTTCCTTGCCGGCCGCGCGGTCGCTGCCCAGCAGCGGGCGGCCGTACGCCAGCTCGCTGTGGGCGAGCCACACCGGCATGCCGGCCCGCTGGTCCAGCGCAAGCGCCGCCTCGAAGTGGATCTGCGCCTCCCGCTCCCTCCCGAGCAGCGCGGCCAGCGCGCCGAGGTAGCGATCGACCGCACCGTGCGCGGCGAGGAACTGCCCGACCTGGACGACGAGCCCGCGCCACTCGACCAACTCGGCGTACACCGTCGCCGCGGCAGCGTCGTCGCCGACCGCGCAGCACGTGTCGGCGAGGTAGGAGAGCGAGCCCAGCCACAGCGCGTCGCGCGGGACCGCGGCCAGGCGGTCGGCGGTGAGCACGGCCAACTCCGCCGCCGCCTCGACGAGCAGCCCCAGCTCGGCGTACATCACCGCCAGCGCCGGTCGCCACGTCGCGCCGGACCGTCCGAGGCGGGCCACGGCCTCGACGATCGGGCGCGCCTCGTCGAGCCGGCCCTGCTCGCGTCGGATGCTGAACAGCTGCACTCCGTAGGCGCCCGACGGCGCGTTCGACAGCGCGCTCGTCAGCTCGTCCGCCTCGGCCGCCAGCACTTCGGCGTCGCCGAAGCGTCCCTCGCCGACCGCCAGCAACGCGCGCGCCTGGCGATCCAGCACGCCGAACAGCGGCTGGCCGACCCGGCTCGCCAGCTCGTGGTGGCGCGCCGCCGTGGTCCGTGCCGCGTCCAGCTCGCCGGTGCTGATCTCGCCGTACAGCACCTTGCTCGTCGCTGACGCCTCCCACTGCGGATCGCCCAGCCGCTGGGCGGTGTCGGCGGACTCGCGGGTGACCTCGAGCTGGCGGCGGGCGGTCGAGGGTGTCCACGGCACGAACGTCAGCGCATCGAACGCCAGGTGCAACGCTTCGGGGTCGCCCAGCCGGCGTGCCGACGCGAGGGCGTCCTCGCCGAGCATCCGCGCCGTCTCGCCTGTGCCGGTGAGTGCCAGGGCCCGCGTCAGCGAGGCCTGCAGGCGGACCGACGTGATCTCGTCGCTCGCCAGCGGCAACACGCCGCGCAGCAGCTGGACGGCCGTCTCGCCATCGCGGGCGTCGCGCCATGCCGCCTCGCCGTACGCCAGCGCGGCGGCGATGCGCCCGCTGGCGTCTCCGGTGCGGCGGGCGAGGTCGTGCGCCTCGACGCACCGTGCCTTGGCCGCGGCGACGTCACCGGCGCGCATCGTGGCGTCGGCGAACCGCAGCATGAGCTGTGTCCGGCGGTCGATCGCGGCGTCGAGCGCGGCCTCGAGAAAGCGCGCCGCGTCGTGGTAGGCGACGGCGGCAGTGGCGGCGTCTGCCGCGCGCGTCGCCGCGTCGACTGCCTCGCGCGCGTCGACCAGCGGTACGGCGGCGGTGAGGTGGCGGGCCAGCTCCGCGATCGCCGATCCGTCTCGCTCGAGCGCGCGGGCGATCTCCAGGTGGTGGCGCCGGCGTTCGCCACTGCCGAGCGCGTCGTAGATCGAGCGGCGGATCAGCTCGTGGGCGAAGCGGAACGTGCCGCTGCCATCCTCGCCGACGATCTGCGATTGCACCGCGACGTCGAGCGTGGACAGCACGTCGACCGGCGGGGTCGCGGCGGCAGCGGCGAGGATCGCCGGGTCGAACGTCGGCCCGATCACGGCGGCCGTCCCCAGCAGCTCGCGGGCGGAGGGATCGAGGCGGGCGAGGCGAGCGCCGACGACCTCGCGAACGCCCTCCGGGCTGATGATGTCGGTCAGCGCGCCGGCCACGACCCAGCGGTCGCCGCGACGCTGGAGATGCCCGGACTCGATCAGGTGCAGCCACAGCTCGACGAGCAGGAACACGTTGCCGTCGGTCTGCCGGGCGAGCACATCGACCGCCCCGCGGAGGTCGGTGCCGACGGCGTGGCCGGCTGCCGCGGCGAGGAACGCTTCGATGCCCGCGGCGTCGAGGCCCGTCACGGGGAGTCGGGCCACGCCGGGCAGGCGCCGTAGCTCGGGCAGCGTGGCGCGCAGCGCGTCGCCGATGTCGACAGGCGCCGAGCGATAGGCGCAGAGGATCACGACGTTGGTGAGCGTCTGGTCGTGGACCAGCTGCATCAGCAGGTCGACCGTGGGCGGACGGGCCCAGTGCAGGTCGTCGAGCAACACCAACAGCGGCTGGTCCCGAGCGAGGCGGGCGACGACGTCGATCACGGCGCCGAACAGGCGCGCCCGCTCGGCGTCGGGGTCACCACGGCCGGCCGGCTCGGGCAGGCCCAGCTCGGCGGCCCGCCGCGGCACGAGCCGCGCCAGCTCGGACGCTGCGGCGCCGAAGCCCGTGGCGAGCATCGCCGGCGGGACGGTGCCGAGCAGATGGTCGAGCGCCTCGGCGAACGGCTGGTAGGGGACGGTCTGTTCCTCCGAGCAGGTCCCGTAGAGCACCGCCGCACCTTGACGGTGCACCGTGCGGGCGAACTCGGTCGCCAGCCGGGTCTTGCCGGCGCCGGGCTCGCCGGGGAGGAGGATGACCCGGCGGGCGGCGCCCGCTGCCGCCGCCCAGTTGTCGTCGAGCACGCGCCAGGCGTCGTGGCGGGCCACCAGCGGGATCGCGCCGGGCAGCGTCAGCAGCGGCGGCAGCGGGATCGGCGGCGCCGTCGCGCCCGCCGTCTCCGCTTCGCCCACGAACGTGATCGTACGCGGGTAGTCAATTCTCGCTACTGCAGGTCTGATCGTCCGGTCCTGGAAAGGCCAGTGCTGGTCATGCGAATGCGGCCGGCCGTCCGTACGTTCGACCACGATGACTACCACCGAGATCCGACCGGCCCTGCTTGATGACGAGATGCTGCAGCGCTTCGACGAGCGCGCACCCGAGTACGATCGCACCAACACCTTCTTCACCGAGGACTTCGAGGAGCTCCGCGAGCGGGGCTACCTGCTGGCGTCGGTCCCGGCCGACATGGGCGGCGGCGGGCTCACGCTGTCGGAGATCAACCGCTTGCAGCGGCGCATCGCCTACGTCGCCCCGGCCACGGCTGTCGCCATCAACATGCACCACTACTTCGTCGGGCTGTGCGCCGACCTCCATCGCGCCGGCGACCCGTCGGGTGACTGGGTATTGGAGCGGGCGCTGGAAGGCCATGTGTTCGCCGCCGGGCACGGCGAGGCGGGCAACGACCTCCCGGTGCTGCTGTCGTCGGCCAACGCCCGGCGTGTGGCGGGTGGCTGGGAGTTCACCGGGCACAAGATCTTCGGCAGCCTCTCGCCGGTCTGGACGTATCTCGGCATCCACGGGATGGACACCAGCGACCCCGCCAACCCGAAGGTCGTCCATGGCTTCTTGCACCGTGATGCCCCCGGCTACCGGATCGAGGAGACGTGGGACACGATGGGCATGCGCGCCACGACGTCGCACGACACGATCCTCGATGGGGCGTTCGTGCCCGACGAGGCGACGATCCTGGTCTGCCCGCCGGGCTTCGCCGGCGCCGGCATGTACCAGGTGGCGCTGTTCGCCTGGGCGCTGCTCGGGTTCGCCGGCGTCTACTCGTCGATCGCCAAGCGGGCGTTCGACGACACGGTCGCCGCGATGCACGCCAAGAAGTCGATGGCCCTGACCCGCTCGATGGCCTATCACCCGGAGGTCCAGCACAACGTCGCCGAGATGCGCATCCACCTCGAGGCGATCAACGCCCACCTCGACCGGGTCTGCGACGACTGGTCCAACGGCGTCGACCACGGCATGGACTGGCCGGTGAAGATCGTCGCCTGCAAGTACGACGTGGTGACACGGGCGTGGGCCGTCATCGACACGGCGTTCGACCTCACCGGCGGCGCGGGCATCTTCCGCCGCAGCCGCTTCGAGCAGCTGTTCCGCGACGGCCGCCTGGGGCGCATCCACCCCGGCAACACGCTGCTCACCCACGAGCTGGTCGGCAAGATGAGCCTGGGCATCAACCCCGACGAGCAACCCCGCTGGGGCTGAGCCCCGGCTCCCCAATCTGGGCGGGAATCGTCTCACACGGGCATCTGGGCGGGAATC
>JBIOUO010000164.1:0-10495 GCA_044867195.1 Ilumatobacteraceae bacterium | reverse complement strand
GACGTGAGGCTGACCCGCGCCGGCGGGAGGTAGACGAAGCCGTTCTCGTCGCGGCTGCCGACGAACGCGTACTTCCACGCCTCGCTGCGCGCCGACGGCGGGGCGGCCACCCGCTCGGGCTCCGGGCGCCGCGGCGGCTCGCGCTGGAGGAACCCGCGCCATGTGAGGAACTGCGGATAGCCGAGATCGTCGCGGGTTGCGGCGATGCGGTCACGGACCGAGATGGCCTGGCGATGTGCCGGAAGCAGGTTCGTCGCCTGCAGGATCCACACGTCGCAGCCGTCGGCGAGCAACACGACGGCGATGCGTTGGTCCGGCTCGGCGCGATCGAGCACGTCGGCGAGCATCAGCGCCCAGTGCGCGGCGCCTGTGTTGCCGACCTCGGCGGCGAGGTCGTCGACCACCGTCTCGGCGCGGGGCCCGATCGTCTTCGTCGCCGCCTTGACTGCCCGCCCGTGCATGCCGGTGACGATCACGTGGTCGATGTCATCGAGCGCAAGCCCGGTGGCCTTCAGCGCCGCGGTCACGGCCTGCTCGGCCAGCGGGACATAGGCGTGCTCGCCGAAGCGCTCCTCCCAGAGCTGCGAGTAGGACTCGCCCGGCACCCGCCAGCGGTCCGTGAACTCGGCGCTCACCGACGCCCGCCCGACGAGCTCGGCGATCACGCCGTCGTCGCCGAACGCCAGCGTCACCGCGGCGTCTCCGCCCGCCGCCTCGTCGCCGGAGCCGGGTCGCCCGGTGCGGATGTCCGCCAGGACGGCGAGCCCGCCGGCGGCGTTGGCCATGAGGGTCGCTCCGACGCCGGACCGCACCGCGCCGGCGGCGTCGAACGCAGCGACGTCGTCGGACAGCGACAGGGCAGCGTGGATCGCCGTGGCGTTGGTCTTGTCGGCGTACGCCGGCGCGGTCGTGGCGAATGCCAGCAGGCCCGGCTCGTAGCCAGCAGGGGCGCCGGCGAGCGCGATGCGCCCGGACTCGACGCCCATCGACGTCGAGTCCTCGTCATAGCTGGCCACGGTCCGCGCCCCCTTGCCGCCCCCGCTGCCGAGCGTCTGTCCGATGGCGCTGCGCCGCAGCCGCCAGTAGGGGAGATAGGCGCCGTAGCTCACGATCCCAGGCATGGGTCACGACGGTACCGGCGCCGGCGCCCCGACCCGAAGGCGGACGCCTGCACGCTTGCGTTCTCGACTGACGAGGGCTCCGGCGTTCTGAGGGAGGGAATAGGCCCGACTCGCGTCTATTCCCTCCCTCTGAAGCCAATCGCGATCGCGATCGCGTCGCGTCGCGTCGCGTCGCGTTCGGTGCGGGGAGTCCGTCAGGGGACGGCGCAGACGGCGGCGAGGCTGGCGATCGCCGTGGTCCGGCGGGCCTCGCGCACGGCGTGCTCGTCGAGGCCGTTGGTGCAGTAGCCGAGGCTGAGTCCCGTCGCCGGGTCGCCCCAGGCGAGCTGGCCCTTGGCCCCGTTGTGTCCGATCGCGGCGGGCGACACGGTGCGTCCCATGCCGCGCATGTGGCTCCTCCCGTCGTCCCCTGCCTGGACCATGCCCAACGTCCGGTTCGCCGGGACCCCGCTCATCCGGTCGGGCAGGCCGTTGCGCACGTTCGACCGGGCGTCCTCGAGCACGTCCGGCTTCCACATCTCGCCGGGGTTGTGCAGCACCGCCTGGTAGAAGAGGGCGAGTTCGCTGGCCCGCATCACCCCGCCGCCGCCGGGCATGCCGACGCGGCGCACCGCCGGATCGTTGAACGCCAGCAGCGCCGGTGTGGTCACCTCGCCGACCTCCAACTCGGGCACGCCGAACGCGGCCTGCAGCTCCTCGGGCGTCGCCACCTCGCCGACGGCGACCTGCGTGGCGGCGGCGAACGGCACGTCCCCGAGCACCCGCGGCAGGCCGGCCGGCTTGGTCACCCGTCGCTCGATGACATCGCGGAAGTCCTCGCCGCTGACACGCTCGATGATCTCGGCCAGCACCCAGTGTGCAGACGACGGGTGGTACTGGTACTCGGCGCCCGGCACCCAGTCCAGCCGCCAGCGGGCGAACGCGGCGCAGCGACCGGCGGACGTGTCGCCGTCGAGGATCATGAGCGGCGCCTGCGGGAAGCCCGACGTGTGGAGCATCACCTGCTCGACGGTGACGGCGTCCTTGCCGTTCGTGCCGAACTCGGGCACGTACGCCACCACCGGGTCCGACGGATCGACCACGCCGTCGCCGATCAAGGCCCACATCGCGCCGGCGACGAACGGCTTGGTGGCGGAGTAAACGACGTAGCGCGTCTCGTCGGTGGCGTCGCCGAACGTCTCGAACGCGACCAGCTCGCCATCCAACGCCAGCGCGACCTGGCACGACGGCAGCAACCCTCCGTCGACGTCCCGCCGGGCGCGAGCCAGCAACGCGTCGACAGCCGACCGATCAATGCTCACGACAACCTCCATCCCCGCTGGGCCAGCACCCTACGTGCTCAGCTGTGGCTTGGTCCGGCCGGGACGTCGAGCAGGAACGAGACGTCGTCGACGTAGCACCAGAACCACTCCTCGCCGGGCTCGAAGCTGCGGACGATCGGGTGGCCCGTGGCGCGATGGTGGGCGCTGGCGTGACGGCTTGGCGAGCTGTCGCAGCACCCCACATGCCCGCACGACTGGCACATCCGCAGATGCACCCATGTGCTACCGGTAGCGAGGCACTCGTGACACCCGTCGTCGCTGGGCGCCATCGCGCCGAGGTCGTCGGGCAGGGTGTCGAGGTGACTGCAGTCGGGCATCGGCCCATGATGCCGGTGGCCACCCACGAGCCGACGATCAGCGGTTTGTCGGCCGACAGCAGGGCGGTGCTTGAATGAGGCCGTCCTCGCCGAGGAGGGGGTATCGACATGCATCGCATGACGGGAACTGACGCCAGCTTCCTGTACGCCGAGACCGACGAGTTCCCGACGCACACGCTGAAGATCTCGATCATCGACCCCGGGCCCGATTACAGCTTCGAGCGAGCCAAGGACTACTTCGCCAGCAACCTGCACCGGCTTCCGCCGTTGCGCTGGCGGATGCTGCCCACGCCCCTGCGGATCAACCACCCAGTCCTTGTGCCGGATCCCGATTTCGACATCGACTTCCACGTCCACCGCATGTACTGCCCGCCGCCCGGCACGGCCCACGAGTTCGGTGACCTCGTGTCCGACCTCGTACGCCGTCCCCTCGAGCGGACGCGACCCCTGTGGGAGGCATACCTCGTGGAGGGGTTGGACGAGGGCAAAGTGGCGTCGGTCGTCAAGCTCCACCACGCGTTGGCCGACGGAGCGGCCGCCGCCGCCTTGCTCAACGAGATGTACGTGACGTCGCCGGGCGCCGAGCATGCGCCCGAGGACACGCCGTGGCGGCCTGCAGCTCTGCCCGGCAGGGCGAAGCTGCTCGCCTGGGGCGTGCGTGACGCGGCGAAGCTGGTGAAGAAGGAGGGCCCCGTCTTCGTGCAACGGGCAAAGGAGGTGAAGCTCTGGAGGAAGAGCGCCCCGGCCGACCCGGCCCTCAAGGCACCGGCTCCCTTCACCGCCCCACCGTGGCCGCTTCCGAAGGAGGGCTCCCGCCATCGCGATTTCGCCTTCCTGACCTTGGCGCTCGACGACGCCAAACGGGTGCGCGCCGCCTTCGGAACAACGATCAATGACGTCACCCTGGCGGTCACGGCCGGGGCGTTGCGGCGCTACCTGCTCGCTCGGAACATGCTGCCGGACCTGCCAGTGGTCGCCCTGATGCCAATCTCGACGCGCGATGCGGACGACAAGCCACTGTGGGGCAACCACGTCTACGGCATGTGCGTGCGACTGCGCACCGACGTCGCCGACCCTGTGGAGCGCCTACGAGCGGCGCGCAACGAAGCGTTGCTCACCAAGGAGGAGTTCATCGGCACCCGCGGAGCGCGACTCGACGACATGCTGGAGCTCGGACCGCCGGTCTTCACCGACTGGCTCCTGCGGACGCTCCGATTCCTGGAGCGGGCGATGAAAAAGCCGGTGTTCAATCTGGCGATGTCGAACGTGCAGGGCCCGGCGCAGCGTCTGTACGCGGGGTCCCACCCGGTCACCGCGTTCTACTCGGTCGCCAACATCGCCGACGACGTGCCGCTGAACATCACGATGTGGAGCTACGTCGACCAGATGAACTTCGCCGTGATCTCGGATCGCCGGCGCCTCGCCGGGATGTGGCAGCTCACCGACTGGCTGCGTGATGAGCTGGGGCTGCTCGTGAAGGCCGCCGACTCGCCCTAGCAACGGGACGCTCGCGCGGACAGCCTGCGTGTGCCCCTTGACACAGGATTGCACTTGTGCAATGCTCACCATTGCACAAGTGTTGTAGAGGAGGTGCCCAGGGTGAGCAAGATCAAGCTCGAGTACATCTTGTTCGGCGCGCTGCTGCAGCAGCCGCAGACGGGCTACGAGCTGCAGCGTTTCATGGAGACCGCCGGGCGGTTCATGCGTGCCAACACGGCGATGACGCAGGTGTACCGGTCGCTGCGGGCGATGGAGGAGCGGGGCTGGCTGACCTACGAGATCGAGCCGCGGCTCGGCGCCCAGGACGCCAAGCGATACCGCCTCACGGAGAAAGGTCGCTCGACGTTTCTCGGATGGCTGCGTGAGCCCTACGAGCCGGCGGAGCTGCGCGACGAGACGTTGTTCGCCCAGCTCCGCTACCGGGCGCAGTACTTGGGCCTCGAGGCAGCGATCGAGGTGCTCGACATCGAGATCGCGTTCCGGCGCAAGCAGGTCAAGCGCAACCGGGACCGCGACCGCACCGAGTGGTACGAACCGGACGCGCCGATCCACGTCGAGCTCGCCAGCGCGCTGATGGAGTGGGGACACCGTCAGGGCAACGATGCGATGGACCGGCACCTGATCATGTGCACCGAGCTCCGCGAGCAGCTCGCCGCTGGCCTTCTGCCTGCGAGCGACGGCCCGTTGCTGCTGCAACCGTCACCTCGCGACGACCTGACGACCACCGAGGAGGCCTCCTGATGCGCGCGATCATCGTCATGTTCGACAGCCTCAACCGGCACATGCTGTCGCCCTACGCTGACACGTTCGTCCAGGCGCCGAACTTCGAGCGGCTCGTCGAGCGCACGGTCACGTTCGACCACTTCTACGCCGGCTCGATGCCGTGCATGCCAGCCCGCCGGGAGATGCACTCGGGCCGGTACAACTTCCTCCACCGCAGCTGGGGTCCGCTCGAGCCGTTCGACGACTCGATGCCGGAGCTGCTGCGCGGGGCGGGAATCCACACCCACCTCGTGAGCGATCACCCGCACTACTGGGAGGACGGCGGCGCCACGTACCACACCCGCTACTCGACGTGGGAGTTCTTCCGCGGCCAGGAGGGGGACCCGTGGAAGGGTGTCGTCGACTGGCCGTCGGCAGAAGCACCGGGATTGCTGGGCCGGATGCGACGGCAGGACGCGATCAACCACACGTACATGCCGACCGAGGCCGAGCACAACCAGACCCTCACCGTCGACGCCGGCATCCACTTCCTCGAGACCAACGCCGCGGCGGACAACTGGATGCTGCAGATCGAGCTGTTCGACCCGCATGAGCCGTTCTTCGTCCACGACCACTTCAAGCAGCTGTACGGCGAGCTCGCCGATCCCGATGCCGACGGCTTCGACTGGCCGGCCTACCGGAAGGTGAGCGAGTCACCGGCGATGGTCGAGGCCGCCCGCCGGTCGTACGCCGCGCTGGTGACGATGTGCGACAAGTCGCTCGGACGGGTGCTCGACTTCATGGACGCCCACGCCATGTGGGACGACACGATGCTGATCGTCAATACCGACCACGGATTCCTGCTCGGCGAGCACGGCTGGTGGGCCAAGGCCGTGATGCCGTGGTTCGACGAGCTCATCCACCTGCCGTTCTTCCTCTGGGACCCGCGGTCGCGAAAGCAGGGCGTGCGCTCGGACGCCTTGGCGCAGACCATCGACCTCGCCCCCACGATGCTCGGCTTCTTCGGGCTGGAGCCGACGCCGGACATGCAGGGCCACGACCTGTCGCTGGCGCTCGCCGGCGAGACGATACCCCGCGACGCCGCGCTCTTCGGGCTGTTCGGCGCTCACGTCAACGTCACCGACGGTCGCTACACGTACATGCGGGGCGCGGCCGACGCCGCCAACGGCCCGCTGGAGAACTACACGCTGATGCCGACCCACATGCGCTCGCGGTTCAGCGTCGCCGAGCTGGCGGGATGGGAACCGGCCGAGCCGTTCCCGTTCACCAAGGGCGTCCGGACGATGAAAGTGCCGGCCCGGGCGCCGTTCATCAACCCGTGGCGCCACGGCACGTTGCTCTACGACCTCGAGTCCGATCCGCACCAGGAGCACCCGCTCACCGATGACGAGCTCGAGCTGCGGATGATCCGGCTGCTCGTCGAGCGGATGCGTGCGACCGACGCGCCCGACAGCCAGTACGTCCGGCTCGGCCTGCCCCGCGAGGGCGAACCCGGGACCGAGCACCTGCTGATCGCCGAGCAGGCCGATCGCGCCGCGGCGATCGCCGAGCCGCTGCCAGGGCCCGATGAGCTCGAGGCGCTCGACGTGCTGCGCCAGCCGCTGGCCGTGGCGATCGACGATCCGCGGGTTGGTCCGATCCTCAAGGAGGAGCTGGCCGACCTGCTGGCGAGCGAGCTGCTCACCGTGGCCCCCCACGCCAGCGTGCTCGACATGGCCGCTATCGCCCAGCTCCCCGCCTCGCAACTGGTGGACCTCAACGTCCGCCTCGCCACGGCGATGGAAGGCACCACCTGACGATCACGTCGACTTCGTGATCCGACCCGCATGGCACACGCAGAACGCGCGCGCCCTGAACCACATCTGCCGACCCGATTCAGCAACCCAAGGGGGATCCAATGACATCACGTAGGACCTTCGCCAGGACGGCCGCAGCAGTCCTCGCGATCTTCAGCCTCACCGCCGCGGCATGCGGCGGCGACGACGACGACGATGGGGGCGGCGCCGAGCAGACGGCCGCGGAGCAGACCGCCTCGGCCGGTACCGAGGCACCGGAGACCGCCGACGACACCGGTACGGCGACCAGCACTGGCGCGGCGAGCGTCCCCGGCGACACGGGCGGCGGCGAGGCGCCGGCAGCGCGCGGTGGCACGCTGACGATCGCCTCGGTCGTCGACAACAACACCTTCGACCGCAAGGGCCTGACGATCGGCAACCACCTGCAGTACTGGATGCCGGTGTACGACACGTTGCTGGTGCTGTCTCCGGATGGCGAGCTGGAGCCGAACATGGCGACCGAGTGGTCGTACAACGCCGACAACACCGTGCTCACCCTGAAGCTCAAGGACGGGATCACGTTCACCGACGGCGAACCGTTCAATGCCGAAGCGGTGAAGGCCAACATCGAGTACCTGCGCGACGGTGGCGGTCCGTTCGCCAACTACGTCGCTTCCGTCGAGAACGTCGTCCCGGTCGACGACCTCACCGTCGAGCTGCACCTCAGCACCCCCGACCCCGCTCTGCTGTATGGGCTCGCGGTCGTCGGCGGGGCGATGGCCAGCCCGGCGGCGATCGCCGCAGGGACGCTCGCCACGTCACCAGTGGGCAGCGGCGCCTACACGCTCGACGAGGGCGCCACCACGCCCGGCACCGAGTACGTGTACCAGCGCAACCCCGACTACTGGAACCCGGACGCCTACGCCTACGACACGATCGTGATCAAGCCGATCCTCGACCTGCAGGCCCGGCTCAACGCCATCCAGTCCGGCCAGGCCGACACCGGCCTGCTCGCCGTGTCCAACGCCGATGCGGCCGAGGACGCCGGGCTGCAGATCGACACCACCCCGATCGACTGGCAGGGCCTGGTCATCGCCGACCGTGAAGGCAAGGTGGTCCCCGCTCTCGGCGATGCCCGCGTGCGCCAAGCGATCAACATGGCCTTCGACAAGGACGCCATCGTCGACAAGGTGATCGCCGGCCGCGGGTCGCCGACTTCGCAGGTGTTCGGCCCGAAGTCCGAGGCCTACGTCCCTGAGCTGGAGGATACCTACACCTATGACGTCGATGCGGCCAAGGCGCTGATGGAAGAGGCCGGGTACGGCGACGGCTTCGAGATCACGATGCCCGAGACCACGATCAACACGGCGATGAACCCGATCGTCGTCCAGCAGCTCGGTCAGATCGGCATCAAGGTCAACTACGAGACGGTCCCGCCCGACTCCGTGCTCCAGCGATTCCTGGCCGGCGACTTCCCGCTGTACTTCATGTCCCTCGGCAGCCAGTCGGCCGGCGAGGACATCAACAAGTTCTTCACCCCGACATCGCCGTGGAACACGTCCAAGGCGGAGGACCCTGAGCTGACCGCCCTCGTCGAAGCCGCCGCCAGCGCAACGCCGGGCGAGGAGCAAGCTGCGGCATTCCAGGCGGTCAACCAGTGGGTCGTCGACAACGCGTGGTTCGCGCCGATCTACCGGGTCGACACGATCATCGCCAGCGACCCGTCGGTGGACGTCACCCCGAACGCGTTCTACGTGGTTCCGTTCCCGCGGGACTACAAGCCGGCGTCGTAGGGGAATCGCCATGCTGACGTTCATCCTCCGTCGCCTCGGCGCCGGCGTCGTCCTGCTGTTCGTGATCACGACAGTGGCCTACGCACTCCTGTACACGTCGTCAGGGGACGTCTCCCGCAAGGTGCTGGGTGAGAACGCGACCGAGGAGCAAGTCGAGGCCAAGACCGCCGAGCTCGGTCTCGACCGCCCATTCGTGGAGCAGTACCGCGAGTGGGTGGGGGATGCCGTTCACGGTGACTTCGGCACCTCCTATTACACCGGCCGGTCGGTCGCCACCACGGTGGCCGACCGGCTCCCGGTGAGCCTTTCGCTGGTGCTGGTCGGGATCACCGTCACCGCCGCCATCAGCATCCTGCTCGGGATGACCGCCGCCATCCGCGGCGGCTGGACCGACCGTGTGCTACAGGTCGTCAGCGTCGCCGGGTTCTCGCTGCCGAACTTCTTCATCGCCATGATCCTGATCCTGACGTTCGCGATCAACCGGTCGTGGTTCCCGGCGACGGGCTACGTCCCGCTGATGGATGACCCGGTCGACTGGGCCAAGAGCCTGGTGCTCCCCGTGACGGCCTTGGCGGTCGGCGCGATCGCCTCGGCCTCCCAGCAGATCCGCGGTGCCGTGCGTGACGTGCTCGAGCTCGACTTCGTGCGCACCCTCGAATCCCGCGGGGTGAGCCGGCGCTCGATCCTCTTCCGCCACGTGCTGCGCAACGCCGCGCCGCCGGCGTTGACCGTGCTGTCGCTGCAGTTCATCGCCCTGCTCGGCGGCACCGTCGTCATCGAGCAGGTCTTCGGCCTCCGCGGCCTGGGATCGCTCACCGTGCAGTCGGCACTCGACAGCGACATCCCGCAACTGATGGCGATCGTCGTCCTGATGGTGTTCCTGGTCGTGGTCGTCAACCTGACCATCGACATCGTCAACGGCTGGCTCAACCCGAAAGCGAGACTTCAATGAGCGAGCGCAGCGAGCTCTGGCATCACGGTGCGTCGCCGCGAAGCGGCAATGCGGACATTGGTGCGCCGACGCAAGCGTCGACGCGTCGAACGAGTCGAAGGGCGCGCTCATGACCGACGACAAGTCGGTGCAACTCACCGAGTCCGACGAGGTCCTCCACCTTCCGGTGGGGGACCACGGGCTGGCGCCACTGCCCGGCGTACCCGTCGCCGATGAGGCGGCCGCCGATGCCGGCAAGCCGCTGTGGAGGGCGGTGCTCGCCAACCCGCTGGGCCTGTTCGCCGTGGTGACGCTGAC
Source organism: Ilumatobacteraceae bacterium (assembly GCA_044867195.1). Taxonomy (GTDB): domain Bacteria; phylum Actinomycetota; class Acidimicrobiia; order Acidimicrobiales; family Ilumatobacteraceae; genus JALZMG01. The sequence goes on along the minus strand of JBIOUO010000164.1, from coordinate 695 downwards.
GGTCATCATCCTGGCCAGCTTCGTCGGCCGTTACTTCACGCCGCACACTCCCGCCGACGTCGACATCAGCAAGATCCTCGCCCCTCCGGGCGACGGCTACCTGCTTGGCGGCGACGCATCGGGTCGCGACGTGTTCAGCATGCTGATCTGGGGCGGTCGCTCGACCCTCATCGGTGCCTTCATCGCCCTGACCGTCGCCGTGGCGCTCGGCGCGACCGCCGGCCTGATCGCCGGCTACTTCGGCCAGTGGTTCGACGCCGCCGGCAGCTGGTTCGCCAACGTGCTGCTGGCACTGCCCGGCATGGTCGTGCTGCTCGCCCTGTACCCGTTCGCCGACGGATCGGTGAACAAGCTGATGGCGCTCTTCGGCGTGCTGCTGTTCCCGGGGTTCTTCCGCTTGACCCGCAACCAGGTCATCGCCGTCAAGCACGAGCTGTACATCGACGCCGCCAAGGTGTCGGGGCTCAGCAACACCCGGATCATCGGCCGCCACGTGCTCAGCACCGTGCGCTCGCCGATCATCATCCAGATCTCGATCGTCGCCGGGATCGCCGTGATCATCCAATCCGGCCTGGCGTTCCTCGGCCTCGGCGATCCGGACAGCTGGGGCGGCCAGCTGAACAGCGCCTACCAGGCGATCCGCCAGAAGGGCACGCTAATCCTCTGGCCCGGCCTCTGCATCGCCTTCACGGTGA
>JBIOUO010000163.1:0-24134 GCA_044867195.1 Ilumatobacteraceae bacterium | reverse complement strand
GTCGAGGCCGACGAAGTCGCGCTCGTCGGGCACGCGCACCAGCTGCCCGGCGAGGTCGTAGCTCCACGAGTGGAACTGGCACACGAGCAAACGCGCCGTGCCGCACGAGCCGCGCACGACCGGTGCGCCGCGGTGGCGGCAGGCGTTCCGGAACGCCCGCACGATGCCGTCGCTGCCGCGCACGAGCAGCACAGGCGCGACGCCGATGTCGCACAGCCGGTAACTGCCGGGCTGCGGCAGCTGGCTGTCGTGCGCGGCGTACAGCCAGGTCCGCCCGAACAGCAACTCGTCCTCCAGTGCCTGGAACCGTGGATCGGTGTAGCGCCCGAGCGGGAGGTCGGGCAGCGCGGGAAACCAGGCGGGCGGGCCGTCGCGCGACGACTCGTACGCCGACCGCTCCCGGAAGCGAGCCAGGAAGTCCTCGTCCATGACGGTCAGATCGCTGTCTCGCCACCGTCGACGACGAGCAGCGTCCCGGTGATGAAGCTGGCGCCGGCGGACAGCAGGAAGCAGATCGGCGCGGCCAGCTCGTCGGCGTCGGCGACGCGCTGCTGCATGTTGGCGCTGCCGAACTCCTTGGCGCCCTCCTCCACCGTCGGCCCGCGCCGGGCCATCAAGGGCTCGGTCATCCCGGTTCGCACCCGCCCCGGCGCGACGCAGTTGACGCGCACGGCGGGCGCGCCCTCGCGTGCCAGCTGCCGGGAGAACGACACGATCGCCCCCTTCGCCGCGCCGTACGGGGAGTTGTTGTTGTTGGCCGTCAACGCCGCGGTCGAGGCGATGTTGACGATCGACCCGCCGCCCTGCTGGCGCATGATCGGCAGCGCGTACTTGCAGACGAGGAACGTGCCGCCGGCGTGAACCGCCATCATCCGGTTCCACGCCTCGAGCGTCCACTCCTCGAGGGGGCCGAATGCCGCATGCCCGGCGGCGTTGAGCACGCCATCGATCGTGCCCAACTCGGCGTGCGCCGCCTCGACCGCGGAACGCACCGAGTCCTCGTCGGACACGTCGGCGCCGAGGCCGATCGCGCCGTCGATTCCGGCGGCCGCCTCCTGCGCCTTGGCGGCATCGAGGTCGACGATCGCCACCCGCCCTCCGCCCGCGGCATAGCGCCGGGCTGTGGCCAGGGCGATCCCCGACGCCGCACCGGTCGCAAACAACGCTTTGCCCTCGAACTCCATCGCTGGACCCCCTAGCCCTGTCGTGGTTGATACTGGTAGCTGCGTTCGGTGCGCCCACCGGCCACGAGCAGGTGCTGCCCGGTGATCCAGTCCGACGCCGGCGAGGCCATGAACACGACCGCCGCGGCGATGTCGTCGGGTGTGCCGAGCCGGCCGAGCGGGATCGTGCGCGCCAGCTCCTCGAGCCGGTCCGCGACGCCGAGCACCTCGAGGAACGCCTCGGTCGCCACCGGACCGGGGCTGACGGCGTTGACCCTGATCCCCCGCGGCGCCAGCTCCAGGGCGAGCGTCTGGGTCAGGTTGATCATCCCCGCCTTGGCTGCGGCGTACGGACCGGTACGCGGCGAGCCACGAGTGCCGGCACCTGATGCGATGTTGACGATCACGCCACCCGGCGACATCCGCCGCGCCGCGGCCTTGGCGCCCTGGAACGCGGTGGTCAGGTTGAGCTCGAGCTGCGACCGCCAGATGTCGTCGGGCGTGTCGATCAGCTCGCGCACGGTCTTGTCGTCCGAGCCACCGACGTTGTTGACCCACACGTCGAGCCGGCCCAGCTCGGCGACGGTCCGGTCGGCCAGCTGCTCGGAGAAGTCGCGGATGTCGCCGTCCGCGACAACCGCCCGCCGGCCGCGCTCGGCCACGCCGGCGGCCGTGCGCGCGAGGTCGTCGCGCCGGCGGGCGTTGACCACGACGTCGCAGCCGGCGTCGGCCAGGCCCCGGGCGATGGCCCGCCCGATCCCCTGCCCCGAGCCGGTGACGACGGCGACGCGCCCGTCCATCTGAAACTGCTCGAGCAGGCTCATCGTCGGGCGCCAGCAACCAGCAGCAGCGGCGGTGTCAGCGGCTCAGCACGGTGCAGGCCGAGATGCCGGGCGCGCCGTAGACGTGGGTGAACGCCGTCTGCGGGTCGTCCGGCACCTGCCGGTCGCCGGCGCCACCGCGCAGCTGGAGGACCGACTCGTACACTTGCCGCAACCCGGAGGCGCCGATCGGCTCGCCGTTGGCCAGGCATCCGCCGTCGGTGTTCACCGGCATCCGGCCGTCGATCTCGGTTTCCCCCGCGCGCACGAGGTCCTCCTGCTCGCCGTGCTCACAGAACCCGCATTCGGCGAGGTGCATGATCTCGGCGCCGGCCTCGGTGTCCTGGACCTGGATCACGTCGATGTCGCGGGGCCCGATGCCGGCCATCTCGAACGCGCCGGCGGCGGCGGCCACCGAGGGCGAATCGCCGCGCTCGTCGGCCAGCGCCGGGCTGAACACCTCGAACGAGCCGTAAGGGCGCGACGTGAGGACCGCCGCGCGCAGGTAGACAGGACGGTCGGTGAGCTCGGCCGCGCGGCGGGGCGAGGCCAGCACCAGCGCCACTCCGCCCTCGCCCGGCGAGCAGAACATGTACTGGGTCAACGGGTCGGCGACCATCGTGGCGTCCAGGATCTGGTCTTCCGACAACTCCGTGCGGCGCCAGGCGTTGGGGTTCTTGGCGCCGTTGCGGAACGCCTTCGCGGCGACCTTGGCCAGCACCTCCTTGGAGATGTCGTGCTCATGCATGTACCGGCGGATCTTCATCCCGAAGAACTGCGTGGTGAGCATCAGGCCGGTCTGGCCGTACCAGTCGCCGAGCCCGTACTCGGCCGGTTCGGAGTCGAACGCCCCACGCGGGTGCTTGTCGAATCCGACGGCGACGACGATGTCGGCCATCCCGGCGCGGATCGCGTTGTAGGCGCTGATCAGCGCGCTGCCGCCGGTGGCGCAGGCGTTGGAGACGTTGATGAATGGCACGCCGGTCAGCCCGAGCTTGGAGACCAGCGTGTCGGCGTTGCCGCCGTCGCGGGATCCACCGAACGCGCACTCGACCTCCGACCACTCGATCCCGGCGTCCGCCAGCGCCGACCGGATGGCGTGAGCGCCCTGGTCGAGCCCGGAGATCGGGTGGCGGCCGAAGGGGTGGATGCCGGCTCCGACGATGGCAACGTCCGTCATGGCCTTACCCCCTGTCCCGGCCCGACGTCGGGGCTGGCGTCGGTGCACGTGTGGTCAAGGGGTCTAAAGTTACTGGCAGCGGCAGCACGATCCGAAAGTGAGGTTGCGATGCGTAAGCGACGTCACGCCCTGAGCGGAGCGCTCTACGAGGTCGGGTCCGACGGAAACGTCTACGTCGAGCAGGACGGCAAGCGTGGGGTCTTCACGGCGTACGGCCGGTACATCTCCGGTGACCTGTACTCCGCCGATCCGCAGCTGTGCCTGTGGCTCGCCGGACCCCAGGTGCCCGGCGGCGCGAACATGAAGGACATGCCCGTCCCGGCGGGCTTCGACGGCTGAGCACGGCCTGAGGCAGCGAGGTAGCACATGACGAGCATCGAGGTCCGGCCGCGCGCCCCTGGGATCAGCTACCAGCAGCTGCTCGACGGCGACAGCCGTGCGGTGCCCGAGGCCCTGCGCCGCCAGCAGCCGCTGGATGGCGGGCCGACGTTCGTGCCCGTCGAGCGCTACACGTCACCCGAGCTGTTCCAGCTCGAGCGGGTCAAGGTGTGGGACCGCACCTGGCAGATGGCGTGCCGCGACGAGCACCTGCCCAACGTCGGTGACCACGTCGTCTACGACGTCGCCGGCCGCTCGTACATCGTCGTGCGCAGCGGCCCGAGCAGGATCCAGGCCTTCCACAACGTGTGCCTGCACCGCGGCCGGCTGCTGCGCGTCGAGGGCGGCTGCCAGGTCGACGAGTTCCGGTGCCCGTTCCACGGCTTCGGCTGGAACATCGACGGCTCGCTGAAGAACATCCCGTGTGCGTGGGACTTCCCGCAGGTCGACAACCCGGCGGACTGGGGTCTGCGCGAGGTCCAGGTCGGCATCTGGCAGGGCTTCGTGTTCATCAACCCCGACCGCTCGGCGCCATCGCTGGAGTCCTACGTCACCGGCCTCGACGACCACTTCGAGCGCTGGCCGCTCGCCGACCGCTTCGTCCAGGTCCATGTCGCCAAGGTGATCCGCTGCAACTGGAAGGTTGCCCAGGAGGCGTTCATGGAGGCGATGCACGTCGTCGCCACCCACCCCCAGATCCTGCCGAGCATCGGCGACGCCAACTCGCAGTACGACGTGTTCGGCAACTTCAGCCGGGCAATCACCCCCAATGGCACGCCGAGCCCGCACCTCACGTGGCAGCCGACCGAGCAGGAGATGCTCGACTCGATGTTCGACCGCAGCCTCGACGAGCCCCCAGTGATGACGGTGCCCGCGGGGCGCACGGCGCGCGAGGTGGCTGGTGACAGCCGCCGCGACGCGCTGCGGCCAGTGCTCGGCGAGGCGGCCGAGATGCTGTCGGACGCCGAGGTCAACGACAGCTTCTACTTCACGCTGTTCCCCAACTTCCATCCCTGGGGCGCGTTCAACCGCATCGTGTACCGCTTCCGCCCGAACGGGATGAAGGTCGACGAGGCGGTCATGGAGTGCATGTTCCTGTCGCCGTTCCCGCGCGGCGAGCGGCCGCCGCCGGCGCAGGTGCAGTGGCTCGACGCCGACACCGACTGGACCAAGGCGCCGCAGCTCGGGGCGCTGGCGCGGGTGTTCAACCAGGACTCGTTCAACCTCCCGAACGTTCAGCTCGGGCTGCTGGCGACACCCGAGGAGCACGTCACGTTCGCCCGCTACGAGGAGTCGAAGATCCGCCACTGGCACATGCTGCTGGAGGAGCACCTCGCTCGACCCTGACCACGCTGGGGCGGCGCTGGCACGGCCAACTGGGTGGCCGTAGTCTCATTGCGCGTTCTGGGTGCCCATGGTCTCGAATTCGAGACTGTGACGCCCCAGATCGCTACACCTGGGGGGTCGGATGCCGTACGAATTGGAACGACGCAGCGAACCGGCCGCCATCGACGCGGCGTGGATGACTGACGCCCTGGAGCAGGCCGGTGTCGCTCGCGGGGCGACGATCACCGAGCTGCGCCTCGAGGGGTTGATCGGGACCGGCCAGATGGGCCGCAACGCCCGCTACTCCCTCACGTGGGACGCGCCGGAGGGTCGTCCGGCGAGCGTCGTCGGCAAGTTCCCGACCGACGACCCGACCGCACGGGCGACGGCGTTCGACAACGATAACTACCTCAAAGAGTGGCACTTCTACACACAGATCCAGCCGACGGTGTCCGTGCGCGTGCCGACTGTGTGGGTGGCCGAGTTCGACGGCGCGGCCCAGTCCTTCGTGTTCATCATGGAGGACCTCCGGGAGTCCCGGCAGGGCGACCAGTTCCACGGTCTCACCGCCGACGAAGCGGCGCTCGCCGTCGAGCAGGCCGTCGGCTTCCACGCTCCCCGGTGGGCGGACGACTCGCTGATCGAGATGTTCGGCGATTCGGCGGACGACACAGCGACGAGGCTGCAGATGATCTACGCGATGACCATGGAGGGCACGATCGATCGGCTCGGCCCCGACCTCGACGACGACGTCATCCAGCTCGTCCGCGACTTTGCCCCGCTCGTCCAGCGCTGGACCTACGGTCTCGGCACACCGTGGACCCTCGCCCACATGGACTACCGCCCGGACAACTTCCTGTTCGCTGCCGGACCCGATGCGCCGCCGCTCGTGGTGGTCGACTGGCAGACGATCACCTACGGGCTCGGCAGCCACGACATCGCCTACATGATCGGTGGCGGCTTCGAGCCCGAGCAGCGAGCGAGCGTCGAGCGGGCGCTGGTCGACGACTACGGCGAGCAGATGCGGGCCGTCGGCATCGCGTACGACGCCGACGACTGCTGGCGCGACTACCGGTTGAGCAGCTTGTGGGGCGTCATCATGAGCGTGATCGCGACGATGCTCGCCGAGGAGACCGAGCGGGGCAACAGGATGCTCACGACGATGCTGTCCCGTCACGGCCGCCACGCCCTCGACGTCGAGGCTCTGGCCCTGCTCTCGTGACGTGATGTCCGCCGGGCGACACGTTCGCCGGCGCTGGCTGCTGGTCAGCGTGGCGTCGATCGCCGTGCCCGTGGCGCTCGTCGCCGGACTGGGTCACCGGGGGGTGCACGCCGTGCGCAACCTGCTCGTGCCGGGCGCGGGGCTGTACGACCACACCCATTTCGTGCTCGGGCTGGCGTTCACCGCGGCGTTCGTCGTGGCGACGGTGGCGTGGGTGCGCTGGGGGGTCGACTGGGCGGTCGTGGTGGTGATCGTGGGCGCCGCGGCGACGTCGGCCGCGCTGACGACCAGCGATCACCCACCGCCGGCGGCGGTCATGCGCGGCGCCCACGAGTTCCCGCTCGTCGTGCTGGTCGCCAGCGCGCTGGCTTGGGCGCGCCAGGGGCTCACCCGCATCGGCGTGGTTCGCCCCCGCCGGCGAGCGACGAGCTCCGAGGTGGCGGCCCTCGCGCCCGTCGAGCGGTGCCAAGCGGTGGCGGTCGCCCGGCTGGCCGGCTCCGACGACCCGGCGCTGGGCGCGGCCGTGACTGCCGGCGACGTCGCCCGCCGGGCCCGTCGGGTCGGCCTCGTCGCCCGCGCCCGGCGAGGGGGTGACCCGTTCCGGATCGACCACGCCCACGCCCGTGCGGCCCGCTCGCTGTGCGGAGTGCTCGACGCCGGGGCGCACGCCCGGCTCGTGGCCGATGCGGCACGCGGCCTCGACGGGGTCCCGTGCAGCGAGCCGGGTTGGGTCCGGCTGCTCGACGGCACACTGGCTGCGATGGCGCTACACCGCGCCGGGGACGAGGACGCCGGGCGCCGGTGGGCCGCCGGCCTCTCCGGACGCTGGGCGCTGCGCCGGCGCCACCGCCCGGCGTGGGTCTGGGCGCCGCTCGGCCTCCCGCTGGCGCACGCCGCGCCGTGGGAGCACGCCGCGGCGACGGGCATCGCGCGCGCTGCCGGGTGGTGTGGCGACGAGGACTGGCCGGCGCTGCGGCGCAGCGCCCTTGCTGCGGCCGCCCGCGGGGCGCGCCGGCCCGCCGACGAGCGTCTCGTCGCCGCCGGCCGGGTGTGGACCGCGCAGGTCGACGACGACATCGCCGCCCGCGTCCTCGCCCGTCCGACGATCGGCCACGACCCGCTGGCCGCCGCCCTCGACCTGCTGGCCCAACGGCTGCGCGACACGCCCGACCTGCTCCGCGCTCCACCCGAGATCGACACCGCCCCCGGCGTTCTGGGTGGGCACAGTCTCGATTCCGAGACTGCGCCCACCCAAAAGCCGTGATGAGACTGTGGCCACCCAGATGGGCCGGGTGGCGCGACGGTTCACGGAGCGCGCGAGGCTGGATCCGTGACCGCGACCGCCGACCGCCCACTACGCACGGAGCCGCCGCCGCTGCTGCTGCCCGAACACCCGCCGCGGGTTGGGCCCAAGAGTCGCCGGCTACTCGCCCGCCTCGTGGTCGCGCTCGCGGTGATCGAGCTCGCCGGCACGCTGCTGATCGCGACGGCGGACTCACCGGCAGCGAGAGCGGCGGGCACGTCGCTCGTGTTCCCCGGCGCCGGCTTCCTGTACGTCGCCTGGCCGCTGCTGTTCGCCGCGACACTGGCCCTGGGAGTCATCGCCCTGATCGTGTGGTGGGGCATCAGCGCCCACTTCGCGTTGCCGGCTGTGTGGGCAGCCAGCGTCGTCGGCGCCGCGCTGCTCGCCGATGGCCCCCGCATCGTGGTCGATCGCGGCACGACGTGGGGCTGGGCGATCCCCGTTGCCTACGTGCTCGCCGCCGCTTCCGTCGCCGCCGCCGTCGTCCGGTTCGAGCGCCGCTACCGCTCGAAGCTGTCCATGGTGCCCGACCTCAACGCCTATCTGGCGGCCGCGCCACCCGACGAGCACCGGCCGGCCGAGCGCGATCCCGACGCGATGGACGTCGAGCTGCTGCGATGGGCATCGGCCATCGCCCACCAGCCCGACGACGGCCTCACGGGGCTGGATTGGGGCGAGCAGTTCCACAGCGGCACCCAGTTGCGCTACCAGCTCAACGCACTGTGCTGGGCGCTCAGCCTGTACGCCGCCAACTTCGTGCCCAACGCCACCGGCCAGCTCGAGGCGACGATCGCCAAGCTGATCGAGAAGCACACCGACCTGCGGGTCTGGAAGTACTGGCGCACGCTCAATCTGGTGGGCAACTTCGACCCCAACCCCGATCCGATCGTCCGCGACAACATCATGCTGTCGGCGTTCCTCGGCGACGTGATCAACATCTACGAGGCAGCCACCGGGTCGGACCGCTTCGACCGTCCGGGCTCGCTCACGTTCGTGTGGAAGGACGGCCGCACGTTCGAGTACGACCACCACTCGATCGCCGCCGCCGTCCAACGCAACTTCGAGCGCAGCCGGCTCGGCTTCTTCCCGTGCGAGCCGGGTTGGTCGTTCACCGTCTGCAACGTCATGGGCGCCCAGTCCCTGTTCGGTCACGACACGCTGCACGGCACCGACAGCTGGGAGCAGGTCCGCCCGCGCTGGGTCCAGACGCTCGACGAGGAGTACTCGACCCCGGACGGGTCCTACGCCCACATCCGTTCCAACCACGTCGGCTTGTCGTGGGACACCGGCGAAGTGCCGGGCGGCCACTACCTCGCTGCAGGTTCCAACCGCTTCGCCGACATCCTGCCTGACCACGCCCGGCGGGCGGCGGCCCTGGAGCGCCGGCGTGCCGAGGGAAAGATCCGCAAGCTGGCGGCGATGGTCCACGACGGGCGGCTCGACCTCGAGCTGCCTGCCGAGCTGGAACGCCACCGCGCCCGGCGCAGCGCGCTGGCGGGGTGGAACGGCGTCATCGGCGGCGCGCGGCTGGTCGGCGAGGACGCCCTCGCGACGGCGGCGATCGACGCCGCGGCGCGCCAGTGCGCGACCGGGCAGCGCTGGCCCGACCGGCCGCTCGACGCCGGCGTGCCGGCGATCGCCGGGCACATGATGATCCGCTGGTCGGCGCCGCTCGGCACCGCTGATCTCAACCGGCGCGGCTACGTCCCCCCTGCCGGTCCGCTGCTCGCCCAGACAGCGTGGGACGGCGTGCTCGTGACGGAGGCACGCTCGCCCGACGGCGAGCGCCTCGACCTGCGGCTCGAGCCACTCGCCGAGCCGGTCGAGTCGCTGCGCCTCGAGCTGGCCCAGCTCCAGCCCGGCACGACCTACGTGCTCGACGGTGCCGGGCCACCGATCACGCTCACCGCCGGCGACGACGGTCGGAGCAGCGTCGCCATCACGCTCGATGCTCCGGCGCACTTCGTGCTGGCGCCGACGAGCCGCCCGTGATCGTCAACTGCAACGACTGGTGGACGCGGATGGTCAACGCCATCCGCCGCGCCCGCCGCCTCCCCGTCGTCACCAACACGCCGCCACCCGCGCCGCCGATCGCAGAGCGCCGACACTGATGCGTTCTAGTCCGGGTTCTGGTTGCACGTGCGACCAGGATCCGGACCAAACGGCGTCCCTCAGAGGTGCTTGTTGCGCTCGAGCCATCGCAGCGCGAAGTAGCCCCAGATCGGCGGCAGGTAGAACGTCCACAGGCGGTACAGCAGCACGGCCGCGAACGCGATCTCCTCCGGCACGCCGGCCTGAACGAGACCGAACGTCAGGCCTCCCTCGGCGACGCCGATCCCGCCCGGCACCGGCAGCAGGCCGGCCAGCAGGGCCACGCTGATGTTGACCAGCAGCGCCTCATCGAGGCCCACCGACCCGCCGAGCGCCCTGGTGAACGCGGCGAGGGCGGTGGCGAACAGCACCTCAGTGGCCAGGTTGCCGCCGAACAGCAGGCCGACGCGGCGTGGCGAGCGCAGGCCGCGCGCGGCGATCAGCGCCTCGGAGCCGAGACGGCGGGCCCACCCCGTGACGAAGCGCCGCCAGCGCCCGACGGCCACGACAACGGCGATCGCGGCGGCGGCGATGAGCACGACGACGAGCACGATGCCGACGAGCGAGTCAGCGGCCTCGTGGACGCGCAGGTCGAGCGAGGCCGGCGTGAAGACCAGCAGCGTGGCCAGGATGATGGCCTGGACGATGAAGCCGGAGAACCCGTCGAGCCCACCGGCTGCCAGTGCCGAGCCGGGTGGCACGCCGTGGCGCTGGAAGAAGCGGATGTTGACGGCGATGCGCGCGGCGGCGGTCGGGATGGCGAGGTTGACGTACGAGACGGCGAGCTGCAGGGCGTAGACCGGGCCGAGGGGCAGCGGCACTGGCGAGGCCCCGAGCGTGGAAACCGCTTGCGACACGCGGGCGAGTTGGGCGATGACGATGCCGATGACCACCAGCCACCAGACGGCATCGCGCAGCTCGTTCACCAGCTCGGAGAGGTCGAGCCCGGCGAGCGCCGAGAGCAGGGCGATGACGGCGACAGCTGGCAGCACGACGCGGACGATCGACCCGAGCGAGATCCGCCGCAGCTGCTGCAACGGCGGTGGTTCGGCGCCAACCGCTCGCGCTGCCTCCGTGCGCAGCGCGTCGAGGTCGAGGTCGTCCTCGCGGACCTGGCGGCGCTGGCGTGGCGTGAGCGCCGGCGACTGGAGGAACGGCAGCATCGCGGCGAGGCCGTCGCTGCCGAGCGCCTCGCGGGCGGCGCCGACGGCCCGCTCCGGGCCGACGAGGCCGACGGTGGTGACGAACGCCTGGACCTCGTCGGTGCGGCGTTGCGTCTCGTTGGCGGCGACCGTGGCACCTCGGAAGTCGGCTACACCGACGTCGTCGCCGCCGGGCTCGTCGCCGTCGGCCAGCACGTGGCGATCGTCGAGCTGGCCGTGGGCGATGCCGTGGTCGTTGAGCCGGGCGACGAGAGCCCACACGCCGCCCGCCAGCCGACCGGGGTCCGTGCGGTCGGCGACGTCGGCGAGCAGTTGGCCGGAGCGGCGGAGCACCAGCAGCGCGTCGTCGTCGGCTGTCGCACCGGCCGTGACCACCGTGTCGGTGCGCACCCCGGCTTGGCGGGCGAACAGCGTCAGGAACGCCTCGTGCTCGACCTGCTGCAGGCGCCCGAGGCGCAGCGGCGACCCGGCCTCCCGGTACCAGACCGTGCGCCACAGCGTCGAGAGCAGCGCGGCGTCATGGGCGTCCCGGCCGTAGACCTTGACGACGAGCGGTTGGCCGTGCTCGTCGGTCGCGTTGAGGAGGAACAGCCCGGCCTGCTGGCGGTCGGCGGCGCCGAGCGTGCTCGTGCGCACGCCGAGCTCGCCGAGCGCGGCCTCGACCTGATCGAGTCCAGGACGCCCGCCGCAGGACCCGAACGCCAGGTGCACGGACGCGGCCGCGATGATGGCCATGAGGACGCCAGCCAGCGCGCCGAGCGGGGTTGTGGCGCCGAGGGCGGCGGCGGCGAACATGGCGAGCACGAGCAGCCACCGTCCGAGCCGCCGCATCGGCAACGTCAGATGGGGCGCGGCGGCGACGATGACGGCGCCCGGCACCGCAATGTGCGACGACGGGTACCAGGGCGGCGGCTCGGCGGCGCGCAACGCGTCCCAGAGGTCCGGCCACGAGCCGGCGACCACGCGCCCGACGACCAGCGAGCCGGCTATGGCAAGGGAGCCGGCGATCACGAGGTCGCGCGCGATCGAGCCGCGCCGGCGGACGATCGCCGCCACGAGGACGAGGACGGCGACGAAAACCACGAGGTCGCCGAGGATCTGCCACAGCCCGTCGAGGAAGGCGGGGAAGCTCACCAACAAGCGGGCCACGGCGCGGGCGAACCCCGGCGGCGGGAACGCAGCGAGGCTGATCGCGGCGAGGGCGAGCGACGCGGCGACGAGGGCGATCACGTCCCCGGCGCGCCGTGCCCGCGGCTCGTCGGCCGGCGTGGCGAACAGCCGCAGCCGTTTCGGTCCGGATTCTGGTTGCACTGTCGACCGAGATCCGGACGAAAGCGGGATGCGTCGCGGTTTCACCCCGCGGGTGGTGTTCCGTCCGGGGGGCCGAACGTGAACGGCCGCATGCCCTTGAACCGCACCGCCCGGTCGCGGCGGACGAGGTAGCGCAGGTGGGCCGCCGTCTCGTTGACCGCGGATCGGCGCAGCCCGAGCGGGAACTGATCCCACTGGCGGTTCCACGTCAACCGTGCCGCGATCTGCCACAGCGATGCGGGGCCGTCGTCAAGGATGGCCCCGATGTCGGCGAGGTGGTCGTGATGGTGGCGAGTGATCTCCTCGACACGCCGGGCGAGGTCGGCGAAGCGGTGGCGATGCGCCGGCAGGACCTCATGGGTGTCGAGGCGAGCGACCTTCTGCAATGAGTCGAGGAAGTCGCCGAGTGGGTCACCGGCACGGTCGCGCCGCGAGATCGAGATGTGCGGCGTGATCGCCGGCAGCACGTGGTCGCCTGACAGCAGGATGCGGTGCTCGGGCACGTGGAAGCAGACGTGACCGGGGGTGTGGCCGGGGGTCCACACCGCGGTGATGTCCCATCCCGGCACGTCGACCCGCGCGCCGTCTTCGAGACTGCGGTCGGGTGCGGCCAGCGGGCGGAACCGCCGCGCGCGGCGGCGTGCCGTCGGCGCAGGTGCGGCCGCCAGCTCGCCCTCGCTCGCCCCGGCATCCAGGAGCACGGCGACCAGCTCGTCGGTGAAATCCGGCAACGTCTGGGCCGACGCGCCGCCGGGGTGGTGGTCGTCGTGCTCCATGGCTTTCGACAGCCGCTCGATCGTGACGGCGTCGCGCTCGTGCATCGCCACCCACGCGTCGGAGGCCTCGCGCACGCGCCCAGACAGACCGTGGTGATCGGGGTGGACGTGGGTGACGAGCACGCCGTAGCACGCCGAGACGTCCGTGCCGGCGGTACGGAACCCGGCGACGAGGGCGTCCCACGACTCGTCGTCGTCCCAGCCGGCGTCGACGAGCACCGGCCCACGGTCGGACTCGATCAGGTAGACGAGGGTGTAGCCGAGCGGGTTGTCCGGGAACGGAACGCCGATCGACCACAGGCCCGGCCGCACCGCCTCGGTCGGAGGAATCGCCGGAGGCACGGCGCAACCGTACCGAGGTCGGTCCCGCCGGACCGTGCCGCGTGCCGTTCAGCCCGGACGGCGGTTCGGGGTGACGTGAGCGACCGCAAGGAGGGACTCGACGCAGTCGCGGATGGAGTCGTCCAGCGGCCGGAACATGATCGGCACGACGGCGCGGATGCGGTCGTTGCGCAGCGTCAGCCCGGCCCAGATCGAGCGGAACTCGGCCTCCCGGGCCTTCCAGCGGTCCGGCGAGTTGTCGGCGATCGGACCAGGGTCGTGACGCAACTCGGGCACCACCCGGTCGATCGACGTGCAGATGTCCTCGTAGCTCCGAGTCTCGGTCGACAGGGCGAGGTAGCGCTGGCCGTTGGCGACTTGGTCGCTCTCCAGAAGGCCGATGTGGCACGTCGCGTCGTCGCGCACGTCGACCGTCATCCACGGCCGGTAGGGGCCGGTGCCCTGGAAGATCTCACAGCGCCCCTCCACCATTCGCGCGATGAGGTGCTGCCACGGCCCACCGCGGCTGTGGTGGGCGGACAGGATCGGGCCGACGTTGTCCGCCGGGCAGACGGTGATCGCGTCCCACCGCCCGCTGGCCGCGGCGGCGTCCGCGAAGGCGTGCTGGGCGATGACCTTGCCCATCGAGTAGCCCTGGCCACGCTCGGCCGTCCGCTTGGGGTTCGACTCGTCGGGCTGGCGATCCTCGTCGACGATCGGTCGCCGGACCAGCTCGTTGATGTCGGCCTCGGAGATGATCGCGGCGAGGCTCGACGTCACGACGACGCGGCGGACCGAGCCGGACGACTCGACGCTGGCAATGATGTGGTCGCACGTCCGGCGCACGTAGTCCGGGTCGTCGTACGTGCTGACGTGCGAGACGTGGGCGACACCATCGCAGCCGCGGAAGATGTCGTCGAAGCAGCCGGGCTCGTCGAGATCGGCGGCATGCAGCGCGAGGCGACCGGAGGCGTACGGGTTCATCGCCTTGAGGAAGCCGACTCGTGCGTCGTCGCCGACGTCGCGGACGCAGGCGCGCACGCGGTAGCCCCTGTCGAGCAGTTCCTGCACGACATGGCCGCCGACGAACCCAGCGGCGCCGGTCACCGCCACCACGCCACGCTTCGGGATCGGTGCCATCACCGGAGCTTCGCACGCCAGGCTGCTGGCCGCGACGGCCGGCGTGCGAGGATCGGGCCGTGTCGTCCACCATGCTGTTGTGCACCGACGGATCAGAGCTCGCCCTGTCGGCCTTGTCTCGCGGGTTGGCCGTCGTCGTCCCCGCCGATCGCGTCGTCGTGGCGACGGTCGTCGAGCTGGTCCACCCGATGGACGTCGTCGGCACCGGCATGGCCGGCGGCGTGATCAGCCCGGTCCAGGCGGAACGGCTGGAGGAGGAGCAGCTGGCGGCCGGGCAGCGCACGCTCGACGAGACCTGTGACTACCTCGGCCTGCCCGATGCCGAGCGGGTTCTGCTGCGGGGCGGCAGCGCCGGCCCGGCGTTGTGCGAGCTGGCGGCGACCCTGCCGGCGGCGGTGATCCTGCTCGGCACCCGCGGCCGCGGCGGCCTGCGCCGCGCCGTGCTCGGGTCGGTGTCGGACCATGTCGTGCGCACCGCCACGTGCCCGGTCGTGATCACCGGCGCCAACTGAGCCGCCGCCTGCACCCCATCCGAGTATCTGACGCCATCGGAGTACGCCGCGCTGGCTAGACCCGCGCCGCGTACTCGGATGCCGTGCCCGGGTGGTCGAGGGCTACGTGCGCTACGACGGCGGGACGAGCACCGCGTCGACGGCGTGGACGATCCCGTTCGACGCCTCGAGCTGGGCTCCGAGCCTGCCGCCGTTGACGGTGATCGTGCCGTCGGCCTCGATGGTGAGCAGCGAGCCTTGCTGGCTGCGCAACGGACCGGACCGGAGGTCGCCGGTGGCGAGCAGGCCGGCGTCGGGATCCACGGCGTGGTAGGCGAGCAACGCCGGGAGGCGGTCGAGGTCGTCGATCCACGCCTCGCGGTCGTCGTCGGTCATCGCGTCGAACGCCGAGTTGGTCGGAGCGAACAGCGTGAACGGCCGCGGGGGTGCGTCGAGCTGGCGGTCGAAGCCGACCGACTGAGCGAGGCGGACGAACGTCGAGAACTGCGGGTCGGCCGACAACGCGGCGAGCATCGTCGGCAGCTCGGGTGCCGGGGGCTCGGGTGCCGGGGGCTCGGGTGCCGGCGGCTCGGGTGCCGGCGGCTCGGGCGCCGGCGGCTCGGTCGTCGTCGTGGTCGGCTCGGGTGGCGGGGGTGCCGGGGGCTGCGTCACGGGGGGCGAGGTGGCTGGCGGCGCGGGAGGTGGCGGGGCGACGGTTGGGGGCGCAGGAGGCGGAGGCACGGTCGTGGCCGGCGCCGGCGGTGACGTCTCTGGCGGCGGCGGGGCAGGCGGTGGTTCGAGCGGCGTCACGCTCTGCTGGCCACGAGCGTAGATCGCGCGCAGCGTGGTGGCGTCGAGCAGCCCCGTCTGGGGCACGCCGAGTCGGGCCTGGAACGCGCGCACGGCGGCGATCGTGGCGGCCGAGTACCGGCCGTCGATCGGCCCGTCGTAGTAGCCGAGCGCCGTCAGCTCGAGCTGGAGTTGGATGATGCTCAGGCTGAGCGCGCTGGCGAACGACTCGTAGCGCTCGCGGAACGCGGTGTCCGTAGCCTCGTCCCACTCGCCTGTCTCCGGCAGCCCGAGTGCCTGCTGCAGGGCGCGGACGGCGTCGGCGGTCGCCTCGTCGAAGACGCCGGTGACGTCACCGGTGTAGAAGCCGGCCAGCTTGAGCGCCTGTTGCAGCTGGGTCGTGAACACGGCCGCGGCGAGGACCTGCCGGGCGCGCTCGGCGAGCAGATCGACGTCGTCGGTGGCCGTCTCCACGAGCTCGCCGCCGTCGACGACCCAGGTGGTCAGCCGGCCGCGTGCAACATCACCCTGCTCGTCGATGTCGAGCGGGCCGCTCGCCCCCGTGTAGTCGATGTCGTCGCCTGCGGCGAGCAGCTCGGCGCAGTGGGCGAACGTCGAGCAGCCCCGCCCGCCGGACGTGACGGCGACGATCTGGCCGCCGACCTGCACCGGATCGGTCGAGCCGGCGGCCAGCGCGGCAAGGGCGATGGTGATCGCGCAGTCGTACATCTGGGCGCCGTACAGCGTCGTGTCGTCGGCGGCGAGTGCCGATGCCAGGCGCTGGGTGAACGCTCTGTCACCGGTCTGGGCGATGACGGTGAGCCCGGTCGCCCGTGTCGGGTCATCCTCGAACGCCGCCGTGGCGACGTTCGGAGTTGCCAGCCCGTCGAGGCCGACGATGTGCTCGACCGGGAACCCGGCCTCGACCAGCTGGGCGACGAGCGCGGGACCCTCTCCGTACGAGGCCAGCACGATCCGGTCGGGTGGGGCGGCGACGATCGCCTCCACCTCCTCGTCGAACACCTCGCGGTAGGACGGGTACAGGATCGTGGTGACCGTGGCCCCGCGGGCGGTGAGCTGGGCGGCGAGATCGCCGACGAGCTCGCCCCCGTACGTGTCCTCGCGCCCGAGCACCGTGATGGTGGCGGGCGGCGAGCCGTCCTCCCCAACCGGCGCCATGATCCGATCGGCGATCACCGGAGCGGCTACGTCGTCGCGCAGGGCGGTGCGGAAGAACGTGCTCACCGTGTTGCCGGCGGTGACCGACACGGCGGTAGTGGACGCCGAGCAGCCGAGCAGGTGACGTTCGGCGAGGAGGGGGACGAGCGCGACCGCGCTCGTCGAGCCGACCGGGCCAAGGATGGCGTCGGCGCCGCTGGCGACGAGCTCGTCGACGTCGGTCTCGATCGGCACGTCGGTGGCCTCGTCCCGGTGGACTGACGCCACCGGCCCCCCGAGCACGCCACCCGCGGCGTTGATGTCCTCGATGGCCAGCTCGAGCGCCCGCTCTTGGGCCGGCACGAACGGCTCGAGCTGGCCGTGGCCGGGAGCGAGCAACGCGAACGTGTATGCCGGCTCGGCGACCGTCTCCTCCGCGGTGTCGCCGGGCGCGGCCGGTGCCGTCGTCACCGGCACGGTAGACGCGGTCGTCGTCGTGGCATCGTCGTCGTCGCCGGAGCACGCGGTCAGCAGCAACGCACCGACCACGACGACACCCACGACACCCACGGCCCCTCGCATGTCCCACTCCCCCGAACTGTCAGCCGTTTCCGGCCCGATGTGCTGCGAACGCGCTGACAGAACGACTCCCGTCAGGGGCCGTCGCCCCACCTCCGATGATCCGCTCGGCGATCGACGCGGTCTGGGCGACGAACCGACGCCGTCCGAGACCGACGAACACCTCATCTTGAACCAACCACGAGCTCGCCGAGCTCTCGATGAGCGACACGAGGCCGATCGCCGCGACCTCCGGCGCGACACTCGATCGGGAGGCGGCGGTGTGGGCGCGGATCGCGCGCGCCAGCACCTGCACCTCCTCGATGCGGGTCGCTCGCCGCAGCGCCTCGATCGCCACGTCGACGCCGGCGGAGTGGGCGAAGTACACGGTCGCCCCGACCCGGTGCTCCTCGAACCAGTCGAGGAGTCCGCCCACCAACGTCAGCGGCCAGTCCGGCTGTCCCCTCGCGGCGGCAAGATCGCGGAGCGTCTCGAGGTACGAGGCGGTGAAGCGGTGCAGCCCCTCCAGCACCACGTGCTCTTTGGAGGGGAAGTGGTAGTAGACCGCGGCGGCAGTCATGTTCGCCGCGGCGGCGATGTCGGCGACGGTGACGTGCTGGGGCGGGCGGGTGGCGAAGAGGCGCATCGCCGCGTCGATGACCATCTCCCGCCTCGACGGTCGGTGCGGCGGGCGCTTGGTCACGACACAGCGCCCGCGGGCCGATACCGTGGTCCGACCCGACTCCGAGGGGAGCACCGCGGTTGAGGACTCACGCCCCGAGCACCACGTCGCACCGGCCCTCGCGCCGAGGAGTGATAGTGGACGCGGCGATCAAGGTCTTCTCCTCCCAGGGCTTCAGCGACGCCAGCGTGCACGATATCGCGCGGCAGGCCGGCGTCGCACCGACTGCGGTGTACTACCACTTCACGGGCAAGCCCGAGCTGTTCGAGGCGGCGCTGGCGCGGGTGCTCAAGACGGTGACAACCGTCGTCACCACCACCCGCGGCGACGAGGATCCCGGTAGCCACGAGGCGCTGGCGGCGGTGATCACCGCGGTGTGGACGTGGCTCGACGAGAACCCCGAGGCGTGCCAGCTGCTGTATCACCACCTGCCGGGCATGACCACGCGGGCAGTCACGCTGCAGCACGAGTTCGAGCAGTTCCACCTGCAGCGGGCATACGCCTACGTCACGCCGGGCCCGGCGACCGCCAGCCGCCGGTCGGCGACGGCCACCCATGCCGCCGACACGCTGGCCGTGCGCACGATGATCGGCCTGACGCTGCTCATCCACTCGATGCGCAGCCACGACGGGCCGCTCGCTGGTCGCGCCGACGGCCGGATCCGGGAGGCGTTGATCGACGTCTGCGAGCGCATCCTCACCGGATGACCGCCGGACGTCCGGCGAGCCCGCGCAACCCCGACGTCTCTTGACCGCGTCTGCACGCGCTCAGCGCGAGAGAGACTCCGCCGAACCACCTCGGCGGTGGGACCTGATCACTTGCGGCGGAAGCGCACGACCTGTGGACCGCTCACGCTGGCAGCGGGCAGAGCGATGGAGAGGCCCGCAGTCGTGTCGTGTGCCGTCACAGGGCGGCCGTCGAGCAGCGCCGCGGAGCCGGCGTCAAGTCGGGCCGGGTCGCACGCCAGCGACACGTCGCCGTCACCGTTGACGACGGCGTAGGCGTCCTGCGTCGTCGCGGTCCAGCGCACCCACGGCTCCTCGCTGGGAGTGGTGTCCTCGGCGGGCGTGACGGCGTGCACGGCCTCGCCGTTGACGGCCATCCACGCCGCCATGCCCTCCAGGCACTGCCGCTGGAGGTCGGGGATCCGGCCGGCCGCGTTGGGGCCGACGTTGAGCAGCAGGTTCCCGCCTCGGGAGACGATGTCGACGAGCTCCTTCACCGCTTCGGCCGCGCCGATGTACGTCTCGGGCCCTTCCACCTGGTTGTAGCCGAACGAGAAGCCGATCCCTCGCGTCCGCTGCCACATGTCCCCACCCTCGCCCTCCGTGCCCCGCTCGTACTCGCTGGTGCGGAAGTCCCAGTGCGTGACGCCCCAGCGGTCGTTGATCACGCCTTCGGGGGCCGTGGTGTAGAAGCGGTCGAGGACGCGCGCCAAGGTGAACTCGCTGTCCACCTGGCCGGCGCGGGGGTACCCGATGTCGCTCCACAGCATGTCGGGGGCGTACCGGTCGACGAGGTCGATGAGATGCGAGTGCACGTACCGCGCGTAGGTCTCGTCCTGCGGGAGGCAGGGGATGAACGTCGTCTCCTCGTCGGTGATCGGCGCCATCGGGGCGGCATGCCAGTCGATGCCGGTGGAGTAGTACGCGCCGAACCTCAAACCCGCAGCACGCGTCGCCTCGGCGAGCTCGGCGACCAGGTCCCGGCCGGGGCCGCGCTTGACCGTGTTGCGGACGCCGGTTCCCGGTGCGTCCCACAGGCAGATGCCGTCGTGGTGCTTCGTCGTGGGGACGACGTATCGGGCACCAGCGCGGGCGAAGAACTCCACCATCTCCGACGGGTCGAACGCCTCGGCCTTCCACATGTCGAGGAAATCGTCGTACGGAGCATCGTCGTAAACCTCGTGGTGATGTGCTCGTGCCGGCGCTCCCTCGATGCGGATCGTGTTGAAGTACCACTCGGCGTACGGATTGTGGGCGAACCAGTACTCCATGTCACTGACCGCGCCGAGGGCGCCGATCGGCTCCGCCCAAGCCGGCACCGCATACGCGCCCCAATGGACGAAGATCCCCAGTCCGGACTCCTTGAACCAAGCGGGTGTGGGATGAACGAACCGCTCGTACATAGCCGGGCGCTGGGGGTTCTTGTCGAACATCAGAGCAGCCCGTACACCTCGTAGGTCGCACGACCGCCGCCCGATGTCCCGGTTGCGACCCCCTGCACCGGGTTGAGCCAGGCGTAGCGCGGGTCGCCCGTCTCGAAGCGCGGCGCGGCGCGGATGGTGGCGCCGCCGTCACGGGCGACCCCGCTGTACGTCATCAGGATGTCGGCACCGTCGTCGGTGCGCAGCAGCATCCGCACGTCGATCGACAACGTCCCGTCGGAGGCGAGCCGCACCCAGTCGCCGCTCGGGGCGGCGACGTCGCCGCGCAGGCGCGGACCCTCGAAGCGGCCACCCGTGCACTCGACGACGACGCGCGTGCCGTGGGGTCCGTCGGCGATCGTGCCGCTGCGCGCGACGTCGGCGGTCAGCGTGAACAGGTGCTCGACGGCAAGCGCGGTCGCCGGCGTGCTCGCCCGCACCTCGGAGTCCATCTCGACAACCTACGCGCGCGCCACGCCAAGCCAGGACCCCCTGCCCCGACTCAACGCCCAGAGGGCGAGCATCACGGACAACGGCGCAGCCCGTGACTAGGTTCGGCGGTCTGGCGGGGGGCGTGATGCCCCTGTAGCCCCGTGTAGCCCACCGAAGGGATGGTCACATGTCCGCATCCGATGATTACGAAGCGGCGAACCTGGACCCGGTGACGGGTTGGGTCGGTTGGATCATGTTCGCCGCGGTGTTCATGATGGTCATCGGGTCGATGAACGCGATCCAGGGGCTGGCCGCGCTGTTCCGGGACCAGACCTACTGGGTCACGCTCGGCGGCGCGGTGGTCACGTTCAACGTCACGGCGTGGGGGTGGATCCACCTCCTGTTCGGGATCCTCCTCATCGTCGTCGGCATCCTGCTCCTGCGCGGCTCGACGTTCGCCCGCGTGCTCGGCATCGCGGTGGTCGCCCTGAACATGCTGGCGCAGTTCAGCTGGGCGACGGTCTACCCGTTCTGGGCGCTGATCGTGATCGCCGTCGACGTCGTCATCATCTACGCGCTCGTCGTCCACGGTGGTGAGTTGGCGGCTCGCTGACCAGCCGAACACGCCGAGCGGGCTGCGGCTCTGACAGAGCTCGCGCCCCCGCTACGCGGGATCGTAGGTCCAGTCGGGACGCTTGCGCCAGAACGTCTCGTCGTAGGTGGCGGTGCCGCCGGCGAGGTCGACGAGCTTCGGGATCGGGAGCGTGCGGGGCCGAGGGCAGCGCCCAAGGTCGATGTGCTCGGCGAACTCGTCAGGGAACGCACGCACGATGCTGCCGACCACCAGCCTCTCCTCGACCGCCAGGTAGCAGCGGTTGCCGTCGGTGACGCGCTCCAACCAGTAGACGATCGAGCTGAGGTCGTCGTCGCCCCCGCCGCCGGTCTCCAATCGTTCGAGATGGGCGGTGATCTCGCTCGATCCGAGCTTGCACGGCGGGCACTGGCCGCACGACTCGACGGACAAGAACCGCGAGAAGCGATACGCCGTGTCGACCATGCACGTCGTGTCGTCGTAGACGATGAACCCGGCCGCGCCCATCCCGCTGCCGATCGCCTGGAAGCCCTCGTAGCTCACGGGAACGTCCAACTGCTCCGCCGTCACCACCGGATTGGCCACGCCCGAGAACACCGCCTTGACGGTGCGCCCGTCGGCGACGCCGCTGCCGACAGCGTCGATCACGGCGCGCAGTGGCGTCCCGAGCTCGACCTCACCGACATCCGGCGCGACGACGTCGCCGACCACCGTGGTCACGATCGTCCCCGGTGACTCCTCGGTGCCGATCGACCGGAACCACTCGGCCCCGCGGGCGAGGATGGTGGGCACGTTGCACAGCGTCTCGACGTTGTTGACAAGCGTCGGGTTCGATCCTCGCCCGACACCCCGCGTCGGCTCCCAGCCCTCCTGCGGTGCGGAGGCGAAGAGTCCATGCTCGAACGGGGCGAACCATCGCGGCAGCGGCGGCTTGCCTTCGATCACCTCGAGCATCGCCTTCTCCTCGCCGAACAGGTACTCGTCGGGGCCGGCCACCAACGTCACCTTGCAGTCGCTGCAGATCCCGGCCAGCTGGAACTCCTGCACCGCCCGCGTCGCCGCCTCGCGCTCGCGCTCGAAGCCCTGCTTGAGGCAGATGAAGACCTCCTCGGCGCCCACGGCGAAGGCGGCGATGATGATCCCTTCGATCAGCTGGTACGGATTCGCACGCAGCAGGGCGCGGTCCTTGAACGTGCCCGGCTCGCCCTCGGCGCCGTTGCACACCACGTACCGGCGGCCTCCGGCTTGCGCCGCGATGGTCGCCCACTTGCGACCGGTCGGGAACCCACCGCCGCCCCGTCCGCGCAGCCCGGACGCCATGACGGCATCGATCGTCGCCGCCGGCCCGACGCGCTGAGCACGCTCGATCCCGAGCCCGCCCGTCTCGGTCGCCAGGTACGCATCGAGCGTCGTCACGGGTTCATCCGGCAGCAGGAACGTGGCCATCCGCAGAGTCTCGCTCGCTGCGCCATCCGAACTGCGCGACGACGCACACTGGTGGGTATGGACCGTGACGTTCCTGGGGCGGCGCCGGCGAGTCCGGTGCGCAGCACAGCGCCCACGCCGCGCGGCACCCGCGACTCGTCGGGCAGGCGCGTCGCCCGCCCGCAACTGGGGATCCTGGCGGCCATCGCCGCCGGCGGGGCGCTCGGCACTCCGGCCCGGTACGCGATCGAGGACGCCTTCCCGCCGCAACCGGGAGCATTTCCCACCGCGACGTTCGTCATCAACGTCTCGGGTGCGCTGGCGCTGGGCTTGCTGCTGATCCTGCTCCTCGAGCGGTTCCCGCCGACCCGCTACCTCCGGCCCCTCGTCGGCACCGGATTCCTCGGCGCGTTCACCACGTTCTCCACGTTCGCCGTCGAGATCGTCACCCTCGGCCGCGACGGCCACGTGCCGATGGCTGTCACCTACGCCGCGGTTTCGCTCGGCGCCGGCCTGCTCGCCGTCCGCACCGGCATGACGCTCGGCCGCCGGCTTCCCCGACCACCTCGGAGCAGATCGTGACGCTCACCGGACCGGCCAAGCGGCTCACGATCTTCATCGGCGAGCGCGATCACGTCGGCCGCCACACGCTCGCCACGGAGATCGTCCACCGCGCCCATGCCGCCGGGCTCGCCGGGGCCAGCGTGTTCCGGGGCATCGAAGGGTTCGGGGCCTCCCACCACCTCCACACGACGCGTATCCTCAGCCTGTCCGACGACCTGCCGATCGCCATCGTCATCGTCGACACTGCCGAGCGCATCGACTCGTTCCTGCCGACCATCGAGGAGCTGATCACCGAGGGCCTGATGATCGTCGACGACGTCGAGATCATTCGCTACGTCGGCCGCCCTCCGGCCTCGGGCGCGTGACCGTCATGGCGTTCCCCGGCCACGCAGGCCGTTGCTGGCCGCTCCCGCGCTGGCGCTCGGTCGCTCGCATCGTCGACCGGATGCACCAGTGACTACCTATCTCGGCCTCGTGCTCGCCGGCGCGATCGGCGCCCCGCTGCGCTACCTGGTCGACCTCTGGGTCCAGCGCGGCGACCGCTTCCCGCTCGGCACGATGCTCGTCAACATCACCGGTTCGCTGCTGCTCGGCATCGTCACCGGCCTGGTGCTGTACCACGCGTTTCCAACCACCCCCAAGGCGGTCCTCGGGGCCGGGTTCTGCGGTGCCTACACCACGTTCTCCACCTACACGTTCGAGACGGCACAACTGGCCGAAGAGGGTGAGTGGTGGGCGGCCCTCGCCAGCACGGCGGGCAATCTCCTCGGCGCGACAGCGGCCGCGGCCCTCGGGCTCGCCGCCGTCGCCATCACCTGACGTCCTACGGCCCGGCCCGACCGAGACGGCGGGCTACCGGCCTCTCCCCTGGCCTGCCGACTGCAGCAACCCGAGGATCCCGTCGCCCAGCGTCCCGAGCCAGGACGCCAAGCTCCCGATCGCCTGGACCAGCGCCGTCCCGCCGGTCGCGACCGCGCCGGCAGCGACCAGGATCTCCGTCACCTTCTTCAGGCGCTTGGCGACGGTCCGCTTGTTCGGCCGCGTCTTGCGCAGCTGCTCGTCGATGTCATCGACGTGCCGCTCGGCTTCTCGCTTCGTTGCC